>DATAUR010000001.1:0-12418 GCA_036268175.1 Phenylobacterium sp.
CGGCGACGATTCCATCGTCGGCGGGGTCGGCTTCGACGACATCAACGGCAACAAGGGCGACGACACCATCGACGGCGGCGCGGGGCCCGGCGACGACTGGCTGGTCGGCGGCCAGAGCAACGACAGCATCACCGCCCACGCCGGCCAGAACCTGCTCTACGGCAACCTGGGCGACGACACCCTGGTGGGCGGCAATGGCGGCGACGTGATCCGCGGCGGCCAGGGCGACGACACCATCGTCGGCGGCTCCGGCGCCGACTTCATCTCCGGCGACCGGGGCGCCGACACCGAAAGCGGCGGCGGCGGCGCCGACATCTTCCACACCTCCCAGGACGCCGGGATCGACAAGGTGCTGGACTTCAACCTGGCGCAGGGCGACCGCGTCGAGCTCGATCCCGGGACCACCTACACGGTCAGCCAGGTCGGCGCCGACACGGTCATCGACCTGGGCAACGGCAACGAGATGATCCTGGTGGGCGTCAAGCTGTCGACGCTCACGCCCGGCTGGATTTTCGGGGCCTAGGCGCCGACCGCGCGCGGCGAACTCTCAGGTTTCAGGTTTCAGGCGGGGTAGCGGGCGATGAGCTGGTCGGCGATGTCGTCGAGGTCGGCGCCGACGTACCGCGGCTGCGGCCCCACGCTCAGCACGTCGTTGCCCACCCGCTTGATCAGCGCGGCCTGCCAGCCGGCGGCGACGGCGCCCAGGGTGTCCCAAGTATGGCAGGCGATCATGCAGACCTGCGCGGGCTGAACGCCCAGGGTCCTCGCCACATAGGCGTAGGCCTCCGGCGCGGGCTTGTGGCGGCGGACCTCCTGATCGACGCTGAAGCGGCGCTCGAAGAGGTCGATGATCCCGCCGCTCTGCAATTGACGGCCCTGGATCTCCAGCAGGTTGTCGGTCAGCGTGAACAGCCGAAAGCCCGCCGCGCGCAGCTTGCGCAGGGCGCTAGGCACCTCCGGGTGCGGCGGCATCGAGGCGAACCGGTCGGTCAGCTCGGCCTTGTCGGCGTCGGAGATCTCGACCCCCTGGGCGCTGGCCAGCATCTGCATCACCGCGCCGCCGATCTCGGTGAAGGGCACGTAGGTGTCGGCCACGGTCAGCGCGCAGGAATAGAGGATCAGGTTGGCGAACCACAGCCGCATGGCGCCGCGGTCGTGGAAGATGCGCTCGAAGATCGGCGCCATGGTTTCGAGATCCAGCAGGGTCTCGTTGACGTCGAACACGATGAGCGGGCGGTCGGACAGCGGGCGGTCGGTCATGGAAGCCTCCACAAGGTCTCATTCAGCCATCTCATCGGATCGTGGCGCGATCCGGGCGCTGCAGATTCTTCCGCGCCGCGCGGCAGGTCCTGCCCCCTTGGCGTCGCGAAATTCCCGCCCGCCGCCTGCGGTCCAGGCGGCATGGGTCTTGCTGCGGCGCGGGCGTCGTTTGAGGGGCCAGGCCTATGCAGATCGGATCGCCATCGGCGCTCTCGCCGCAACTTCAGGCGCTGGGGAGCGCGGCGCTGGGCGCCTATCAGGGGGCCGACGACTTCGACTTCACGGTCGGCGATCCTGGAGACGGCGCCGCCGGGGCGAGTGGCGCGAGCGCGGGCGCTGGAGCGGCGACCTCCGGGGCCACGCTGAGCGGGAGCATGAAGTCCGGCTCGCTGATCGCGGTCGGCACGATCGACGCCAACGGTCAGATGGTTCCGTTCTCGGCGGCCCAGGTCCAGAGCGAAGAGTCGATGGTGTCGAACATGCGCCAGGTCTCCTTCGCCGATTCCCTGCAGAACTTCCTGACGCTGGCCCAGGCCAGCAGCCCGGACGGTCAGGTCGCGACCTCCTCCTACACTGACCAGCAGCAGTTCACCGGCGACAACGGCCTGGTCTCCACCAGCTTCGACACCAGCTTCTCGCTGACCTCGCCAGGTGGCGGCGACCCGCAGACGCCGGGCTCGACGCGGTCGATCACCGCCTGATCTTTCGGCGAGCCGGGTCCGGGGCGTTCGAGCTTGGGATCCACCCTGGCCGCTGAACCCGCCTAGCGGACGACGCGGATGTGGGCCTGCAGGATCGCCCAGGCGTCCGCCGAAACCGCGGCCTCCAGGCTGGCCAGGGCGCCCGCCCCCACGAGAGCCGCCAGGGCGCCCTGGAAATCCTCCTGCAGGTCGGCGTCGTCGGCGATGCCGGCGAATTCCTGGCGGGCCGCCTTCATCCCGTCGATGTAGGATTGCGGCTTCGCGTAGTCGAAAATCGGGCAGAGGATCCGGCCGGCGAGCTGCCAGGCCGCCTCGCCGGTGACGGTCTCGAACGCGGTGTCCTGGATCGCCCTGGCCGTGGCGTTGACCATGAAGCCGATGTCTTCGGCGGTCTCGATCTTGTCGGTCATCCGGTTTCACCCTTGCGTGGAGCCTCGATGGCGCAGCCCGAGGCGGAGCACTTGAGGAAGACGGCCGCCGGCGTCGCCTGCGCCCCGCGTTTCTGACCGAGCAGCGGGGTGACCAGGATGAAGGCGATGAAGCAGCCCACGGCCACGATCATGCAGGACACCACCACGCCCTGAATGACGATCAGTCGGTTGCTGGCGAGCAGCATCTTGCCGTCCCGGCGGACGGCCTGCGCGGCCACGGCCGAGTACAGCCACAGGCCCAGGAAGGTGGTGATGGAAAAGAGCAGCGTCGCCACGCCCAGCAGGGAGGCCGACGCATTGTCCTGCCGCACCTCGGCCGACAGCAGCAGCGGCAGCATGGCGAGCACGGTGGACACCGCCCCGGAGTTCGCGAGCCCGGGCCCCTCGAAGAAGCGCTTGTCGACCTCCCGCGGGGCCTGCGCGCTCGCCGGCTTCAGCGTCGCGGCGACCGCCGCGCCGAGGCTCATGAGCAGGGCGAGCCCGAGGGGAACCCATGACCACAGCGACCGCTCCAGGTGCAGCATCACGCAGTCCTTTCAGCGACGTCCCGCCGGCCTCGTCATCACCCGGTCGTTCTTCGGAGGTATCTAAACCCACGGTGGAGTTTCGACCATCGACTTGCAAGTGCGCGGCCGCCCCGAAAGCCCCTGCCCAAGGCGCCGCGGCGCGGCTATGAGGGCGGCGGCTGGACCAGTCGTCGGGCGCCAGCCATCGGGCGGTCACAGGGGATTTCGATGTTGCGTGCGGCGGTTGCGATCCTGGCGGGCCTGACGGGGCTCGTGGCCGCGTCCGGCCCGACGCTCACGGCGGCGGCGCCCAAGCCCCTGCCCCGCTACGCCCACGTCTTCGTCATTCTCGAGGAGAACAAGAACTACGAGCAGGTGCTGAGCACCGCCTTCGCCCCCAATATCGCGGGCCTGGCCGCCAGGTATGGCGACGCCACGCAGTTCTGGGGCGAGGTGCATCCCAGCGAGGCGAACTATGTGGCGCTGCTGGGTGGCGACACCCTGGGGATCCACGACGACGACGCCTTCTACTGCAAGCCCGGCGACCAGGCCGACCCGGCGTGCGGCGGCGCCGGCAGGCCGGGCTACACCGATCATACGAGCCGTGAGCGTCACATCGGCGACCAGCTCGAAGCGGCGGGCATGACCTGGAAGGGCTATTACGAAGACCTGCCCGAGCCGGGGTCGCTGGCGGTGACGGCCGGCACGGTCGCGACCGCCAAGGGGCCGCGGCGGGTGGCGCTTTATGCGTCCAAGCACTCGGGCTTCCTGAACTTCGCGAGCGTGCAGCACCATCCGCGGCGCGCCGACCTGATCGTCGACTTCAAGCAGCTTGACCGCGACATCGCCGCCGACGCCCTGCCGAACTTCGCCCTGATCGTGCCCAATCAGTGCAACGAGATGCACGGCCTGGGCGGCGAAGGCGTCGACCCCGATTGCCAGAGCGGCGCCACCACCGGCCTGATCGCCCGCGGCGACCGGGTTGTGGGCGAGCTGGTCAAGCGGCTGCAGGCCACCAAGGCGTGGCGCGCCCGCGAGAACATGGCCATCGTCATCACCTTCGACGAGGGCGCCGGCGGCAGCCGGGGCGGCTGTTGCGGGGTGACGCCGAACGCGGCGTCTAACTATGGCGGGGGTCACATCCCGACGGTGGTGATCACCAACCACGGGCCGCACGGGGCGAAGGACGCGACGCCCTACAACCACTATTCGCTGCTGCGGACCTTCGAGGACGTCTTTGGGCTGAAGGAGCACCTGCGCTATGCGGGCGACACCGCCGACGGCGTGGTCCCGATGACGCCGCTGTTCCAGACCGGCGGACGCTGACGGGCCTCAGTGTTCGTGGTGCATGCCGCCGCCGCACATGCGGTGCTCGGCGCCGTCCATCCACATGATCTGAACGCCGGGGCTCCAGATCAGGGTCCGCTGGCCATCGCTCCAGGTCAGGCGCACCGGGCCGCCGTCCCAGTCGCGGATCGGCAGGGCGTGCGGGCCGTCGCCGGCGTCGACGATCATCAACAGGCGCGGGCCGCGCGCGTCAAAGCGGGCGAGGATGTCGCCGGCGCCTTCCTGGCACTTGAAGCGGGTCGGCGGGGACTGGGTGGGATCGGTATTCTGCACCTCGGTCCAGGCGGAGCCTTGCGGCGGGGACGCTGGCGCCGGTGCGGAATGGGCCGCGGAGACCACCGCGGCCAGGGCGAGAGCAGCTAGAACCACGGCGTTTCCCCGTCACCCGGCAGCGGGCGCGGCTGCGCCGGCGGGCGCGCCGGCCCACCGATCATGGCGCAGACGCCGCCCGCTGGCGACCCCTGACCGCTCGGCGCGGCGAAGGTTGGCGCAGGCGCTAAGCCAGGGCGACCGACCGGCGGCGGGACCGCAGGGCCGCGCCCAGGCCTCCAAAGCCCAGCAGCATCAGGCCCCAGGCCGCCGGCTCCGGCGCGGCGCTGAAGGTGATGGCGTTGAACCCGCCCAGGTTCTGCACCCGGCTCTTCGAGTCGGGGCTGACCATCGAGTTGAACTCGTTGCCGACGTTCAGGTCGAAATAGCCGCCGAAGATCTGGTAGACGGCGAGGGTGATCTGGCCGTTCTGGACGTCGAAATCGTTCTGGCTGATGCCGATGTTGGGATTGTCCAGGAAGCTGTTCAGGAAGGCCGCGTAGCCAGCGACGCTGAACCGCCCGGGCGGCAAGTCCTGGACGCCCGCGGGAACCGAGAAGATCTCCACGAACGACGCCTGCTGGTCGGAGGTGTTGTCCTGCAGGCCGAAGATGCGGCCGGTCACCGTGCCGGGCACGTTGACGCCCGGTGAGACCGCGAGGCCGGGGTCTTCGCTGAAGCTGAAGTTGAAATCGAGCGCCTGGGCCTGGGACGCGAGCGCCAGGGAGGCCGCCCCCGCGGCGATCACGAGTTTCCAGTTCATGGTCAAGCCCTCCCGTGAGGCCGCCGCATGGCCGGCGCGCCTACTGGGTAATTATTAGCGATCCATTCAGCAACAGATCAAGTTTTTAGAGGAAAATACGCGTCTTCGATCGAATAAATATGCCATCTAATACTTTAGTCCTAAGACTAAAGTCGTAAGACCCGGGGTCCACAGCGCCCCGGGGCGCGTGGGGCCTTGCGCAAAAGGGGTGACCGGCGGGCGCCGCTGGGGCTAGGAGAGCGGCATGAGCGACACGCCCCACGTCTTCGTCACCGGATCCACCCGCGGCATCGGCGCCGCCATCGCGCAGACCTTGGCGGCGCGGGGCGTGCGTTTCGTCGGCCATGGCCGGGCGGACGCCGACCTGGTGCTGGGCGCCGACCTCGCCCAGGCGGGCGCGGCGGATGCGCTGTGGGACCGGGCGCTGGAGCGGCTGGACGGGCGGATCGACGTGCTGGTCAACAACGCCGGGGTGTTCGAACCCATCGCGGTCGACGCGCCGGCCGACGCCTGGCAGGCCGCCTGGGACCGGACCCTGCAGATCAACCTGCAGGCCAGCGCCGACCTCTGCCGCCGCGCTGTGCTGCACTGGCGGGAGCGTGGGGTCGGCGGCCGCGTCGTCAATGTGGCGAGCCGGGCGGCCTATCGCGGCGACTCCCCGGCCCACTGGCACTACGCGGCGTCGAAGGCCGGGATGGTGGCCATGACCAAGTCGATCGCCCGGGGCTTCGCGGCCGAGGACATCCTGGCCTTCGCGGTCTGCCCGGGGTTCACCATGACCGGGATGGCCGAGGACTATCTGGCGAGCCGAGGCGGCGAGAAGCTGCTGGCCGACATCCCGCTGGGCCGGGTCGCCATGCCCGACGAGATCGCCAATTCCGTGGCCTATCTGGCCCTGGAGGCGCCGCCGTCGATGACCGGCGCGGTCCTTGACCTCAACGGCGCAAGTTACGTTCGGTAACGACTATATTTCGCGAGTTCAGCGCCTTCGCGCCGATTCCTGCGGCGCCCTTGCAACAGCGAATCAGCAAACCCCGCAAATTTCCGCGCAGACGCGCGGCCGCCAGATCGTCGCCACAATCTGGCATTGCAAGGGTCTCCCTGGCGGGGGCCGGCCCACCCTTCGATGCGTGAAGGGAGGCTCCGGCCTGACCGCCTGTCACGCCGTTCCGAGCCTGCCGTGAAGAGCAGCCCGAAGCGGATCAGAGGGAGACAGGTCTCTTATGCGTCCCAGTTCATTGCGTGCCAGTTCATTTTATCCGCGCTCTTTCCGTACCCGTGCTTTGCGTATGAGTTCCAAGCTGATGTTCGGCTGCGCCTCGGTCCTCGCCCTGACCGGCGCGGCCGGTTCCGCCGCCGCCCAGGCCCAGACCCCCGCGCCGGCGAAGGCGTCGTCCGACGTGGTCAGCGAACTGGTGGTCACCGCCCAGAAGCGCGAGCAGCGCCTGCAGGACGTGCCGGTGGTGGTGACCGTGCTGACGGGCGCCAAGCTCGCGGCCAACAACGTGACCTCGGTGGCCGACCTGGTCACCCTGACGCCCGGCCTCACCTCGACCACCAACGGCAGCGAAGGCACCACGATCGCCCGCATCCGCGGCGTCGGCAACGTGGCCGACAACCCGGGCCTCGAGGATGCCGTCGGGCTCTACATCGACGGCGTCTACCGCCCGCGCAACGGCGTCTCGTTCAACGACCTGGGCGAACTCAACGACATCGAGATCCTGAAAGGCCCGCAAGGCACCCTGTTCGGCAAGAACACCATCGCCGGCGTCATCCAGATCACCACCAAGCGGCCCTCCTTCACCTTCGGCGCCGAGGGCGAGGCGACGGTGCAGAACTACAACGGCTATGGCGGCTCGGTGTCGATGACCGGGCCGGTGGTGGCCGACAAGGTCGCCATCCGCCTCTACGTCGCCGACCACGAGCGCGACGGCTATGTACCGGTGGTGCAGTCGCCGACCACGCACATCCCCGACCAGAACGACGAGCACGTGTTCACCACCCGCGACCAACTTCTGTGGAACGTCACCGACAACCTCGATGTGAATTTCATCGCCGACTACGCGCGCCGCCGCGACCACTGCTGCATCGCCGTCGACTACCAGAACGGCTCGGCCGCCGCCCTGCAGGACGAGGTGTTCCCGGGCACCGTGCCCAATCCGGTCAGCCCGCAGAACAAGACCGCCTACCTGAACCGCAGCAACGTCGACGACATCACCGACCAGGGGATCTCGGCCGAGGCGCACTGGACGACGCCGTGGCTGGGCAACGCGGTGCTGACCTCGATCACCGCCTATCGGGACTCCAAGGAAAACGTCGGCGGCGACACCGACACGACGCTGGCCGACATCGACTTCACCGACCCGGCGTTCAACTTCACCCACTTTCGGCAGTTTTCGCAGGAGCTGCAGTACCGCGGCTCCACCGAGCGGCTGAACTGGCAGGTGGGCTTCTTCTATTCCCACGAGCTCCTGGACACCGGCAACTTCGTGGAGAACGGCCCAGCGCTTGGCCCCTATCTGAACGTGCTGAGCGCCGGCGTGCTGCCCGCCAACGGCTATCCGACCGGCGAAGGCGCCATCGACACCTACCACCAGCGCGAGCATTCGGAGGCGATCTACACCCAGGAAGACTACAAGCTTACCGACCAGCTCTCGCTGATCGGCGGCCTGCGCTACACCTGGGAGCACAAGTCGCTGGACTCGTTGTTCACCAACAACGACACGGCGAACCTCTGCGCGCTCAGCCTGCAGGCGGCGACCGGCAGCCCGACGCCGATCCCGTTCTCGCAGTACGGCAATTTCTCCAAGGCGATCTTCGGCACCGCCTGCCTGGTCAATCCGGCGTTCAACAACCTGAACAACCACCAGTCGCTGGACGAGGGCGCGCTCACCGGCACGGTGAAGCTGCAATACAAGTTCAACGACGACGCCATGACCTACGCCTCCTATTCGCGGGGCAATCTGGTGGGCGGCTTCAACCTGGCCGAGGTGACCCAGCCGTTCGGCCCGGGCGGGGCGCCCAACACCTCGCTGGCGCCAGCGACCGACACCGCCTTCCCGGCGGAGAACGTCAACGCCTATGAGATCGGGGCCAAGACCGCCTGGCTGGACCGGCGGCTGTCGCTGGACGCAGCCCTGTTCTACCAGGACTACACCAACCACCAGCTGAACGCCTTCACCGGCACCCAGTTCGTGGAGTTCACGATTCCGGAGGCCCGCACCGCCGGCGCCGAGCTGGAAGGGGTCTATGCGGCGACGCCGGACCTGACCCTGAACGGCGGGGTGACCTATGCCGAGACGATCTATCCGGACGACGCCAAGAACAAGTCGGTGCTGCAGGCGCCGGGCTCGGGCCTGTTCCTGCTGCCGGGCAGCCGGCTCTCCTACGCGCCCCTGTGGTCGCTCACCGCCGGCGCCAGCTACAAGCACCAGGTCGCGGAGAACTTCGACGGCTTCGTCAACGTCGATGCCAAGTACACCTCGAGCTATCAGGTTGGGTCGGACGAGGACCCCTCGAAGATGCAGCCGGGCTTCGCCCTGGTGAACGCCTCGATCGGCGTCGCCACCCACGACAAGAAGTATGAGTTCAGCGTCTGGGGGAGCAACCTGTTCAACCAGTTCTACAAGCAGACCGCCTACGACGGCGTGCTGCAGACTTTCTCGACCCCGCCGGCGCTCAATCCCGGCATGAACAACTACTACTACTTCCCCGGCCAGCCGCGCTTCTACGGCGCGACCTTCAAGGTGCGGTTCCAGTAGGCGAGCCCGTCGTCATCCCGGTTTCCACGCCAGTGGCGGCCGGGATGACGGCGATAGCCCCTCGTTTTTGAGGGAAAAGTCCCTTCCCTAGCCGCCCGAGCGCTTTAGCAGGTCGGCAAGGTCCTTCTGCCAGAACTTGGCCCAGGTGTGGGTGCCGTGGCCGTGGGTGTCGGGGCCGGCAGGGATCAGCACGAACTTGCCGAGCCTGATCTTCTTCAGGTCCGCCTGGGCCATTGGCATCTCCGGCGGATTGATGAAGTCGTCGGCCGAGTTCACCCAGGTGACCGGGACCTTGATCTTGCCCAGCTCCGGCTCCGGGTCGTAGTTCCGCGAGGATTCGAGCTGGTAGATCAGGTCGTTGGCCTCGGCGTTCTTGAGCCGCTGGGGCAGCTGCTGGGCGTACCAGGCGTCGACCTGCTGGCGGGTGGGCAATTGCAGCTGCATGGGCCAGGGCGAGGCGCCGGCCAGGATCAGCATGTTCTCGGCCCCGCGCAGGCCAAGCTCGGGTTCGGCCTTGTACTCGCCGCCCATCCAGGCCGGATCGGCCTCGATCGAGGTGATCGACATCTCGCGCCACAGCCGGTTGCGGCCGGCCAGCGCCATGGCCTGGCAGGCCAGCGGCATGGCCGCCTTGGCCCCATCCGGATACATCTCGACGTACATGAAGGAGTGCATGCAGCCCATCGAGGTGCCCATCACCAGGCGCAGTTGCTGCACGCCCAGGCTGGCGGCGATGGCGTGCTCGCCCTCGACCATGTCGGCGTAGTCGTAGTGCGGGAACTTCATGTGCAGGCCATTGGACGGCTTGGACGAGCCGCCGTGGCCGATGTCGTCGGGCATGATCAGGAAGTACTTGGCGGGATCGAGCACGCCGCCCGGCTTGAACAGCACGTCGGCGAACTGCGGCGCGGCGAACTGGTGGCCCGAGCCGCCGGTGCCGTGCAGGATCATCACCGCGTTCACCACATGACCGGCGGCGTCCTTCTTCGGCGCGCCGAGGGTCCAGTAGTGCAGCTTCAGTTCCGGCAGGGTCTCGCCGGAGCGGAAGTGGAAATCCTTGATCGTCAGATCGTGCTGCTGGAACGGCGGCTCGGCCGCCGCCCCCGCCGCCGTGGCCGTGGCCGCAAGGCCCGCCGCAACGCCCAAGACCAGTCCGCGAAGTCCCCGCATCCGTCACTCCCCTGTTGAAGGTTCGAACAGTAGTCGGGTCCGGCTACATCTGGAACCTCTGCGGCTGAGCTCACGTTGAAACGGACATACGAGGGACGCGAACGCGTCTCCGAAGGAGAACTCCGATGCGTCTGCAAACACTGGCCGCGGGCATTGCGGCCGTCGCCCTCATCCCGTCCCTGGCCATGGCCCAGGAAACCTGCGCGCAACGCAGCGCCAACCGCACCACCGGCACCGTGCTGGGCGTCATCGGCGGCGCCCTCTTGGGCAATGCGCTGGCCAGCCACGGCGGCAAGGCCGGCGGCGCGGTGATCGGCGGCGTGGCCGGCGGCGTGGTCGGCTCCAACCTGGCCAAGGGCCCGCACGACTGCGTGCACGCCTACGGCTACTATGACGATCGCGGCGCCTGGCACGACAACCACGCCGACCGGGCGGTGGCCTACGGCTACTATGACCGCAGCGGCGCGTGGATCGACGGCGCGCCTCCCGGCGTGGCCGGCTACGCCACCGACGCGGCCTACACCGGCCCGACCATGAGCGTCGACGCCCGCATGGCGCAGATCGACCGGCGCATTCGCCACGACCGCGACAACAACAGCCTCAGCGGCCGCGAGGCCCGCGACGCCACCCGCACCCTCAACGACATCCGCCGCGAGGTGCAGGATCGGGCGGGCGGCGGCCCGCTGACCGGGCGCGACTACGACGACGTGCAGCATCGCCTGGACGACCTGTCGGCCCAGATCCACATGGACCGCAACGGCGGCTAGTCGCGGCGGCTCGTCAGTAGCGTTGCGCCACCGGCGCGACGCCCCACTTGGGCGGCGGCGGGACGTAGGTCTTGAAGGCCTCGATCGCCGCCGCCGTGCCGTCTGCGTAGATCAGCATGTCGACGTACTGCTGAGCCAGGAAGCCGTGGTCGGCCATGTTCTGGACGGCGGCGCGCATCGCCTCGTAGTAGCCGTGGACGTTGACGAAACCGCAGGGCTTGGCGTGGAAGCCGAGCAAGGCCCAGGTCCACTGCTCGAAAATCTCCTCGAAGGTGCCAGGACCCCCCGGCAGGCACAGGAAGCCGTCGGCGAGCTCGGCCATCGCCCATTTGCGCTCGTGCATGGAGTTGACCACGCGCAGTTCGGTCAGGCCGGTGTGGCCGATCTCCTGGTTGACCAGGTCAGCCGGCATGACGCCGATCACCTTGCCGCCGGCCGCCAGCGCCGCGTCGGCCACCGCCCCCATCAGCCCCACCTTGCCGCCGCCATAGACCAGCGTCAGGCCGGCTTGCGCGATCAATGTCCCGGCGGTGACCGCCTCTTCGCGGAAGGCCGGATCGGTCCCGAGAGCGGAGCCGCAATAGACACAGAGGCTGTTCAAGGCGCGTCGTCCCGCCGTCGAGAAATGCGATTGGAGGGGCGCTCCAATAGGACGATTGCGCGCTTATGTCACGGTGCGGCTGGTCGAGTGGCTTTTCGCCCGCTACATAGTTGGTACGGAACGCCAAAATCGGCGGCCGGGCGCCTGCGCTTTTGCCGGCGCAAGACTCTATCTCGGTTAGGTCAGGCGAATGGCGAGCGGCACGGTCAAGTGGTTTAACACCGCGAAAGGCTTTGGTTTTATCCAACCGGACGACGGCGGAAGCGACGTCTTTGTCCACATTTCAGCGGTCGAGCAGGCAGGCCTTCGTGGCCTGAATGAGGGCGATCTGGTCAATTTCGAACTCGAGCAGGATCGACGGTCCGGCAAGCTTTCGGCGGGCCAGCTGGTGGTTACCGGCCAGGGCGCGGCTCCGCCGCGTAGTGGCGGCGGCGGCGGCGGCTTCGACCGTCCGCGCGGTGGCGGCGGCTTCGGTGGCGGCGGCGGCGGCGGCGGTTTCGACCGTCCGCGCGGCGGCGGCTTCGGTGGCGGCGGCGGTGGCGGCGGACGGCCCGCGGGCGATCCGGCTGGAACCGGCGCGGGCACCGTGAAGTGGTTCAACCCGACCAAGGGCTTCGGCTTCATCCAGCCGGAAGACGGCGGCCAGGACGTGTTCGTGCACATCTCGGCGGTGGAACAGGCGGGCCTGCGCGGCCTGAACGAAGGCCAGCACGTGGCCTACGACCTGGAAGCCGACCGCCGCAGCGGCAAGACCTCGGCGACCAACCTCAAGGTCAACGACTAGCCATCCCAAGCGCCTTCC
>DATAUR010000002.1:0-5706 GCA_036268175.1 Phenylobacterium sp.
ACTCGCGCCATCCGCGCGCTCGGCGGCCCGGCCTCCCTGGTGCCGATCATCGCGCTTACCGCCAACGCCGAGCCGGAGGACGCCGAAGGCTACCTCGCCGCCGGCATGAACGGCGTCGTCGAAAAGCCCATGAAGCCGGAACATCTGCTGGCCGCCCTGCAGGCCGCCCTGGGCGAGACCTCCGCCGAGGACCAGGCGGCGAATTCCGCCGCGGCGGCCGCCTGAATCTATCCGCCAGGCGTGACGGCCGGCCCGTAGCGACCGTTCGATCTCAGAGCGAAACCTAACCGCCGCGATGTCGCCGCTTTTCGATCTACCTTGGCCGCCAAACAAGCGGAGGGGATCATGCGACGTCTTTTGAACCTGGCCTTTGTCGCCGCGCCGGTGCTGCTGGCGTCCGGCTATGCGATCGCCGCGCCGGCCGCGACCGGCGCCGACTATGATCGCAACGTCGTTTCGGTCAGCACCTTTGGCCGTCATGCGGCGATCCCGACCGCCGACTGCCTGGTGTGGGCCAACGCCGAGGGCTTCGGCGTCGGTCCGGCCCAGCTCAACGGCATGCACGGCGTCAGCATGAACCTGAACGAGCACCCGTTGCCGAGCGAAGGGGTGAAAGTCCCCAGCACCTTCGAAAGCGCCTTCGCCGACATGAAGGCCCATTACCCGACCGCGCCCGCGTGGCTGCTCGACACCATCCAGAAGAACAAGTCGGCCATCGAGGCGGCCTGCGCCCAGGATCACCAGGACCCGTTCAAGATCTACACGATCACCGCGCGGGACAAGCGCGGCTAAACCTCCGGGCGACGCTTCCGCGCCACTGGTTTCGCCTGCAACTTTATTGCGGCAAGCGGCCCTATTGCGCGTCTCGCCGCAATGACTTAGGTCGCCTTCCTTCCATTCGGGGGAGAAAATGGCGCAGGCCGCACCACCGTCGTCTCGGGCGTCGTCTCCGGCGTCGCCGCCGTCCCTGGCCGAGGTCCGTCAGCGGATCGACGCGATCGATAGCGACCTGCTGCGCCTGGTGGTCGAGCGCGCGGCGCTCGCCAAGACGGTGGCCGCCGCCAAGGCCGCCGCCGGCGAGAGCGGCAAGTTCGGCCTGCGTCCGGGCCGGGAGACCCAGCTGCTGCGCAAGTTGCTGGCCGGGCCGCGCAACGGCGCCCGCCCCGGCTTGATCGTGCGCATCTGGCGCGAGCTGATCGGCGACAGCCTGGCGACGCAGGGGCCCTTCCATCTCGCCGTCTGGGGGGGCCGCGATCCCGGCCGCGCCGTGGAGGTCACCCGCCTGCGCTTCGGCGTCGCGCCGTCTCTGCGCCAGGTCGCCAAGCCGGAAGACGCCATCGCCGAGGCCAGGAGCCTGGGCGGCGTCGGCGTCTGCGCGCTCACCCCCGACAATGCGTGGTGGGGCCGCCTGCTCGCCGAACCGAAGCTACGGGTCTTCGCGGCGCTGCCCTGCCTCGCCGCCTGGGGGCCGCTTTCGGCGCTGGCGGTGGCCGAGGTCGAGGTCGAGCCCACCGGCGCCGACAACACCTTCTGGGTCACCGACGCGGCGCAATCGGCCAAGGCCATCGAGACGGCGCTAAGCGGCGATGGCGTCGCCGCCACCCTGCTGGTCGAGACCGGGGGCCTGAAGCTGTTCCTGCTGTCCGGCTACTACCAGGCCGACGATCCGCGTCTGGCGCGGGCGCCCGGCAAGCTCTCCGGGGTGATCGGCGCCGCGCCCGCGCCGCTGGACGTCTAACCCCGCCCTTGGACGTGTCGGCGGCGGACGTGTAAGAGGCTCAGCCTCCGCCTTCCGGGGCTTCACCAGATCTTGCGCGTTGCCATGCCCGACGATGTTCCCAGTTCCGACCGCGGCGCCGCCGCGCGGCCCATGCCGAAGCCGGGCATCCTGGACATCCATCCCTATCAGCCGGGCAAGGCCAAGGCCGAGGGGTTCGCCGAGCCGGTGAAGCTGTCGGCCAATGAAAACCCGCTGGGCTCCAGCGACAAGGCGCAGGCCGCCTATGACTCGGCCGACCGGTCGCTGCACGTCTATCCGGACCCCCGCGCCACCATCATTCGCACCGCCATCGCCGAGCGCTATCGGCTGGAACCGGAGCGGCTGATCTTCGGCTGCGGCTCCGACGAGGTCTTCCAGCTGCTCAACCAGACCTTCCTGGAGCCCGGCGACAACATGGTGCAGGGCCAGTACGGCTTCGCGGCCTTCGCTATCGGCGCCTATGCGTGCCAGGGGGAAGTGCGGCGCGCGCCCGAGCCCAACTACCGCATCGACGTGGACGAGATCCTGAAGTGCGTCGACGACCGCACGCGGCTTATCTTCCTCGCCAATCCCGGCAATCCCACCGGCACCTGGATCCCGTTCGCCGAGGTGCGCCGCCTGCACGAGGCCCTGCCGCCCAGCGTGGTGCTGGTGCTGGACGGCGCCTATGGGGAGTTCGCCCTCGATCCGGCCTTCGACGACGGCCTGGACCTGGCGCGCACCTCAACCAACGTCGTGGTGACCCACACCTTCTCCAAGCTGCATGGGCTGGCGGCGCTGCGCATCGGCTGGGGCTATGCGCCGCTGGAGATCGCGCAGGCGGTTGATCGCATCCGCCTGCCGTTCAACACCTCGATCGCCGCGCAGCGGGCGGCGGTGGCGGCCCTGGCCGACGAGGATTTCCAGCAGGCCACCCTGGAGCTCACCGAGAGCTGGCGGCCGTGGCTCACCCAGCAATTGGGCGGGCTTGGGCTGGAGGTGCTGGGCGGTTCGGCCACCAACTTCGTCCTGGTCGGCTTCCCGAAATCGCCCGGCCACACGGCGGCGGACGCCGAGGCTTTCCTGGCCTCGCGCGGCCTCCTGGTGCGCGGCGTCGGCCTCTATGGCCTGCCGGATCACCTGCGCGTCACCATCGGCCTGGAAGCGCACAATCGCGCCTTGGTGGACGCGCTCGCCGACTTCATGGCCGCCGAACCCGCCACATGAGCCAGCCCGTCTACGGCAGGATGGCGGTGATCGGCTGCGGCCTGATCGGCTCCTCGGTGATCCGCGCCGCCCGCGCCGCGGGCGCGGTGGGCGAAGTCGCCGTGGCCGACGCTTCCGAAGCGCATCGGGCGCGGATCGTCGAGCTGGGCTACGCCGACGCGGTCACCGCCGACCCGGCGCAAGCGGTGAAAGGCGCCGACCTGGTGGTGTTCGCCGTGCCGCCGATGGCCATGGGCGAGGCCGCCCGCGCCGCCGCGCCTGGCGTCAAGGCCGGCGCCACGGTCACCGACGTGGGCTCGGTGAAGGCCGCCGTCGCCCAGGCCCTGGCCGCCAACCTGCCGGAAACCTGCTTCATCGTCCCCGGACACCCGATCGCCGGCACCGAGCAATCCGGCCCCGACGCGGGCTTCGCCGAGCTGTTCCACAACCGCTGGACGATTCTCACCCCCCAGGCCCGCACGGACGCGCCCTATCAGGCCGCCGTCGAGGGGCTCACCGAATTCTGGACGGCGCTGGGCGCCAACGTCGAGCTGATGGACGACCGGCATCACGACCTGGTGCTGGCCGTCACCAGCCACCTGCCCCACCTGATCGCCTACAACATCGTCGGCACCGCCGCCGATCTGGAGGGCGTGACCCAGGGCGAGGTGATGAAGTATTCCGCCGGCGGCTTCCGCGACTTCACCCGCATCGCCGCCTCGGACCCGACCATGTGGCGCGACGTGTTCCTGACCAACAAGGACGCGGTGCTGGAGGTGCTGGGCCGGTTCACCGAGGACCTGCAGGCGCTTTCCCGCGCCATCCGCTGGGCCGAGGGCGACAAGCTGTTCGAGCTGTTCTCGCGCACCCGCGAGATCCGCCGCGGGATCATCGCCGCCGGCCAGGAAAGCGCCGCCCCCAACTTCGGCCGCGACATGCGGACGCCCGAGACCCCGGACACAAAGTCGAAATAGTTTCGGTGCTCCATTCGCGGGCGGATGCAACCCCCGAGAGAGCCCCCACGCGCGATGAGCGACGACCAGGAACGCGCCGGATTCCAGGCCCTGGCCCAGGCCGGGGCCGATGACGACGATGTCGCCCTGGCGCTCGGCGCGCGGCTGAAGGCCAAGCACCAGGCGGCGGACCTGAAGGCGCTGGCGGCGCTGTGGATCCAGGGCGCGGTCGCCGCGCCCGAGCGACTGCCGGGAATTTATGACGCGGTCGCGGAGGGCTATCTGGGCGAGCCGGTGGGCGCCAAGGCCGTGCCGACCGACGCGACCGCCCGCCCCGAAGCGATCTCCGACGCCTTCTGGCGCGGCCTCTGGGAGTTGTTGGAAGAGCCACGCTCGGGCTTGCAGGCGGTGAATCTGACGACCAAGACCGCCGCGCTGGCCGGTCTGATCTCGCCGCGCATGCAGGCTAGGGTCGGCAAGGCGGCGCTGGCCTACGCCGGCGTGCCCGCCGCCGTCGCCCAGGGCCGGCCCAAGCCCTTCACCCTGGAGGCGCTGGCCCGCTGTCCGGCCGGCAGCCTGGGGGCCGAGTTCCACGCGCTGATCGTCGACAACGGCTTCGACCTGGAGGTGCTGGACCGCCAGGCGCTGGGCTTAGACAAGCTGCCGCCGCCGCTGGACTATCTGAACGCCCGCATCCTGCAATGCCACGACCTGTGGCACCTGGTTGGCGGCTATCGCACCACCGCCCTCCACGAAGTGGCGATCTCCGGCTTCCAACTCGGCCAGTTCGGCCACCACTATTCGTCGATGTTTCTGGGCATGGTGCTGACGAGGCTGGCGTTCGAGCGGCCGGAGGGCGGAGCGATCATGCTGCCGACCATCCTGTCCGCCTGGACCCACGGCCGGCGCACGCCGCCGCTGCTGGGCGTCGATTGGCCCGGCGTCTGGAACAAACCGCTCACCGAGGTGCGCGGCGCGCTCGGGGTCACCCCCTACGTCTCGCCCTTCCCGGCCGATCTCTTCGAACAGCTTTCCGTCGCCGCCTAGGCGCAGTTGCCGAACAATGCAACTGATGCGAGCATCTTGCACACGTAATCATTCACCCTTATGGATGAATAAATGCTCGACGAAACGCTCACCGCCCTGGCCGACCCGACGCGCCGCGCGATCCTGACCCGCCTGGCGGCGGGCGAGGCCCGCGTCACGGAGATCGCCGCGCCCTTTCCCATCTCGCTGAACTCGGTCTCCAAGCACATCCGCATGCTGGAGCGGGCCGCCCTGGTCCGCCGCCGGATCGAAGGCCGCGAGCACTTCCTGAGCCTCAACCCGCACAGTCTCGATGAGACCGCCCAATGGATCGAGGCTCAGCGCAAGCTGTGGGCCTGGCGCCTGGGCGAACTCGACGACATCCTGAAGGAGAAAGCCCTTGGCTGAATTCTCGGTGACCCACAGCTACACGGCCTCGGCCGAGCAGGTGTTCGACGCTTGGCTGGACCCGGCGATCGCGCGCCGCTTCCTGTTCGCCACGCCCACGGGCGAGATGATCCGCGCCGAGGTCGACGCACGCGTCGGCGGCAAGTTCGTCTTCGTCGACCGCCGCCCGGACATGGGCGATGTGCTGCACACCGGGGAATATCTGGAGATCGACCGGCCCAGGCGCCTGGCCTTCACCTTCGGCGTCCCGCAGTTCAACCCCGACTTCACCACCGTGCGGGTGGAGATCGCCCCCACCGCGACCGGCTGCGACCTCACCCTGACCCAGACCGATGTCCCCGCCGAATGGGCGGAGCGGTCGAAGGAAGGCTGGAG
>DATAUR010000003.1:0-20151 GCA_036268175.1 Phenylobacterium sp.
GGGTGCGGCTGCGCCCCCGCGGGAGCCGCAAGCGGCTTAGCCCATGACCCTCACGGCTGCGGCCGACACCGCGACTGCGACCGCGATTGGCCGGATCGCCCTGGTCGGCAATCCGAACTCCGGCAAGACCGCCCTGTTCAACGCCCTGACCGGCAGCCGCCAGAAGGTCGCCAACTACGCCGGCGTCACCGTCGAGCGGAAGGAGGGCCGCCTGCAGACCGCCAGCGGCCGCACCCTGTCGGTCCTCGACCTGCCCGGCACCTATTCGCTGCGGGCGCGCAGCCCCGACGAGATCGTCACCCGCGACGCCGTGCTGGGCCGGCTGGCGGGGGAAAGCACGCCCGACGTGCTGGTCTGCGTCGCCGACGCCACCAACCTGCGTCTGGTGCTGCGGCTGATCCTGGAGCTGAAGGCCGTCGGCCGGCCGATGGTGCTGGCGCTCAACATGTACGACATCGCCCAGCGCCAGGGCCTGCGCATCGACCTCGACGGCCTGGCCCGCGAGATCGGCTGTCCGATCGTCACCACGGTCGCTACGCGCAAGCGCGGGATCGACGACCTGGTCGCTCAGGTCGAGGGGCTGATCGCGGCGGGCGGGCTCAACGCCGGCAACCATTGGCGGGAACCTGACGCCGGCCAGATCCGCGACGCCCACCGCGAGGCGCAGCGCATCCTGAAGGCCAACGTCCGCGCGCCGGAACGGCCCGACACCTTCACCGGCAAGGTGGACAGCGTGCTGCTGCACCCCGTCGCCGGGTTGCTGATCCTGCTCACCCTGCTGTTCGTGATGTTCCAGGCGGTGTTCACCTGGTCCAAGGCGGCCGGCGACCTGATGACCGCTGGCTTCACCGCCACTGGGGCCTTTACCGCGGAGCACCTGCCGCCGGGCCTGTTGACCAGCTTCCTCACCGACGGGCTGATCTCCGGCGTCGGCAGCGTGATCGTCTTCCTGCCGCAGATCCTGGTGTTGTTCTTCTTCATCATCCTTCTGGAAGACTTCGGCTACATGGCCCGCGCCGCCTTCCTGATGGACCGGATCATGGGGGGCGCCGGCCTGCATGGACGGGCGTTCATCCCGCTGCTCTCCAGCTTTGCCTGCGCCATTCCGGGGATCATGGCCACCCGGGTGATCGACAACAAACGCGACCGACTGACCACCATCATGGTGGCGCCCCTGATGACCTGCTCGGCGCGCATCCCGGTCTACACCCTGATCATCTCGGCGTTCATCCCCAACCGGAGCGTGGCCGGCGTGCTGAATCTCCCCGGTCTGGTGATGTTCGGCCTCTACGCGGCGGGGATCCTGAGCGCGCTCGGCGTCTCGTTCATCACGCGGCGGCTGTTCTGGCGGGGCGCCGTCGAGCCCTTCCTGATGGAGCTGCCGGCCTACAAGGCGCCGGACCCGTTGAACGTGCTGCGCAGCCTGTATATCCGCGGCAAGATTTTCCTCACCCGGGCCGGGACGATCATTTTTCCGATGATGATCCTGGTCTGGTTCCTGTCGTCCTTCCCGGGCGCGCCGGCCGGGGCCACGGACCCGGCGATCAACTACAGCCTGGCCGGCCGGATCGGGCATGTGTTGCAGCCCCTCCTGCAGCCCATAGGTTTCAATTGGCAGATGACCGTCGCGCTGATCCCGGGCTTCGCGGCGCGGGAGGTGGCGGTGGCGGCGCTGGGCACGGTCTACGCCCTGGGCAACTCCGACGCCCATCCGGGTGCTTTAGCCACCACCCTGCAGCACCACTGGTCGATCGCCACCGGCCTGGCCTTCCTGGCCTGGTACGTCTTCGCCCCGCAGTGCGCGTCCACCATCGGGGTGGTGAAGCGGGAGACCAACTCCTGGCTCTGGCCGGCGGTGATGCTGGTCTACATGACGGCGCTCGCCTACCTGGCGGCGCTGATCGTCTATCAGGTCGCGAGGCTCTGCGGGCTCGGATAGGCCACAGGCGTTATCCCGGAAATCGCGCAGCGATTGTCCGGGACCCATGAACACGAGGCTACGAAAATCCGGCGCGGTGGCTCGATATGCGAGGCTGGCGTCTATGGGTCCCGGACATGGGCTGCGCCCATTCCGGGATGACATCCGAGAGTTGCGTTTTAATTCGCCATTCAACCTGCCCCTTAACCCGGCGCTAAACGAGCGGGCGCAAAGCTGGTCTTGTGCAGAACTCGCATGGGGCGCCTTCAATGACTACTCACACCGCAGAACCTGGCAAAAGGCCGGTCCGTGGAAACCAGACCCTCGCCAAACGTGTCCGCGAAGCCTTGCTCGCCCTGGGCGGCGAAGCGCATCGCGCGGTGGTGATCGAACAGATCGCCAAGCACATGGGCCACGACGCCCGGCAGATCCCCGAGGAGCTGCAAGAGGCTGTGATCCTCTCCTTCGAACAGAACTGGCGTGATGAACGCCGCCGCGCCGCCTACGGTTTCCACCTGCCGTTCGGCGAAGGCTCGCATCGCTGGGGTGTGGTCCGCGAACCGACCTACGCCCACTAGGCGTTCAGCTCGCCAAGGCCGCGTCGATCGCGTCGCGCAGCTGCCGCGCCAGCACGGGCTTGAACAGCACGCCAGCCGGGTGGTCGAGGTTGATGCGGTCAAGCGTGGCGGCTTCCCGCGATCCGGTGACGAAGATCACCTTCGATCCGACCGTGTCGTGAATGGCCAGGGCCGCGTCGATGCCGTCCTTTTCGCCACGCAGCCGCACGTCCATCAGGACGACCGCCGGCCGGGCCGCCTGGGCGAGCGCCACCGCCTCGTCCGCCGTCGCCGCCGTGCCGCAGACCGTCAGGCCCAGGTCCTCCAGTTGCATGGTCAGGCCGGACGCGATCAGGAACTCGTCGTCGACGACGGCGATGCAGTCTTCGAGGACGCCGCTCATGCCTGACCCTCTCACGCCTGAACCGGAGCGGGCAGGCGGATGACGCTGCGCGTGCCGCCCTGGGTGGAGATGGTCAGCACGCCCTTCAGTTGCTGGACCAGGCCATCGACGATGCTGGCGCCCAGCGACGGCCCCGCGGCTCGGACTTTCTCCGGATCGTAGCCCTTGCCGTCGTCGGCGACCCGCAGCTCGACCTGCCCGGCTTCGGGTTCCGCCAGCGTGACCTCGATGGCGCCAGGGCCGCCGGAAAAAGCGTGCTTCATCGAATTGGTCACCAGTTCGGTCACGAGCAGCCCCAGGGGAATCGCAAAGTCGAGACCGACCTTAAGCGGCGCGGCGCGCACGGAAAGGCTTACTTCCGCTTCTCCGGCCCCTTCAAGCAGATGCCGTGACAACTCCTCCAGGAAGGGCGCGATGTCGAAGGTCTCCAGGTCCTTGGAGCCCATCAGTTGGTGGTGCACCAGGCCGAGCGCATAGACCCGCGCCCGCAGGTTCTCCAGCGCCGCCTTGGCCTGCGGATCGGTGAGGCGCCGAGCCTGCATCATCAACAGGCTGTCGACGATCTGCAGGTTGTTCTTCACCCGGTGATAGACCTCGCGCAGCAGGAGGTCGCGCTGGGCCAGCGCGGCGGTGCGTTCCTCGACCACCTTTTCCAGGTCCTGCTTGGCCTGGCTGAGCGCGATCTGGGCCTTGTGGCCTTCGTCGATGTCCTCGACCACGGCGACGGCCAGCAGCGGCGCGTCCGTGCCCGGCGCGTGGACCAGCGAGGCGGAGACCCGGCCCCAGACGGGGCTGCCGTCCTTGCGGAGATAACGTTTCTCCCGCGCATAGCCACCGCTCTCGCCGCGCAGCATGCTGGCGTAGCTCTGCGGGTCCTTGTCGTCCGGATAGGTGAAGTCCGAGCCCAGGCGGCCGACCAGATCCTCCGGCTCATAGCCCAGCATGTGGGCGTAGGCATGGTTGGCGCGCAGGATCACGCCGGTAACGGGGTCGTAGTGCACCTGGCCGACCGCGGCGGATTCGAAGCTCGCCCGGAAGTGGGCGTCGCTGTGCGCCTGGGCGTTCTGGGCGGCGGTCTTTTCCTTGAGCGCGGCGGTCAGCTGGGCGTTGAGGTCCTCGAGCTCCGCCACCCGCTCGGCGACGCGGGCCTCCAGGTCGTGGTTGAGCGCTTCGAGCTGGACGGCCGAGGGCAGAGCGGCGACCTTCGGAATCAACGGCCACAGCAGCACCGCCGTGGCGATCGACAGGATCGCCGTCACCGCCTTGATCAGCCCCTCCACGCCATAGACCGGCACCCAGAGGGTGAGGATCGACATGAAGTGGGTCGCGCCGCAGGCCAGGATGAAGGCCAGGAACAGATAGGCGACCCAGCTGTATTTCAGGTCCGGCCGGCGGCGCACGAACTCGGCGATGGCCAGCGGAATCGAGAAATAGGCCAGGCCGATAATTCCGTCGGAAACCGCGTGCAGCGATACCAGCCCCGGCGCCCAGCTCAAGCAGAAGCCGTGCGGCGTCAGGCCCGCGGGACTGAACAACCAATCCATGATCGACATGGCCTGACCTCCGCCCTGGCGCCAGCAACTTCAGATGAGTCGCGCCGCCCCCGGCTACACCAATAGGCTGTAGCCCCGCGGCGGCCTTGTCCAGTCGTCGCCGAGCAGGGGCGGTCGGCTATGGGGTCGCGTCGCCCGCCAGGTCGCCGGCCGCCGATTGCAGGCGCTGCAGCAGGCGTTTGAGCAGCGACACCTCCTCGGGCGCGAGCCCTGAGATCAGCGCGGCCTCATAGGCGAGCGCCAGCGGCGAGATCTCCGCATGGAGGCGGGCGCCTTCCGCCGTCAGGGCCAGCACATGGCTGCGGCCGTCGGCGTGGTGGTCGGAGCGGGCGATCAGGTGGCGCTTCAACAGGCCCTGGGCCGCACGGCTCACCGTCACCTTGTCCATCACCGTGCGCGCGACGAGCTGGCCTTGGGTCAAGCCGCCGTCCTCGGCCAGGACGCAGATCAACCGCCACTGCGGCACAGGGAGGCCGAAGCGGTCCTGATAGGCCCGGGCGATCAGTCCGGAGACGGCGTTTGAGGCCACCGACAGTCGGTAGGGGAGGTAGGCGTCGAGCCGCAGGTCGTCCTCGCCGCGCGAGGCCTTGGACCCAACCTGAGGCGTGGCCCTCATACGGCCGCCACCTGCTGTTCGATGGCGCCGAAGATCGAGTGACGTTTGGCGTCGCGCATCTCGATCCGCACCGTGTCGCCGGCCGCCAGGAACGGCGTCTTGGGCGCGCCGGTCGCGAGCGTCTCGACGGTGCGCACCTCGGCGATGCAGGAATAGCCGACACCACCCTGCGCCACCGGCTTGCCCGGGCCGCCGTCCGGACCGCGGTTGGAGACGGTGCCTGAGCCGACGATCGTGCCCGCCGACAGCGCCCGGGTCTTGGCGGCGTGGGCCACCAGGGTCCCGAAGTCGAAGGTCATGTCGACCGCCGCGTCGGCCTCGCCCAGCGGCTTGCCGTTCAGCTCGACGGAGAGCGGACCGGAAAGCCTGCCGTCCTGCCAGCCTGGCAGGGCGTCGGCGGTCACCGCCACCGGCGAGAAGGCGGACGCCGGCTTGGACTGGAAAAAGCCGAAGCCCTTGGCCAGTTCGCCCGGGATCAGGTTGCGCAGCGAGACGTCGTTGCAAAGCATCACCAGGCGGATGGCGGCGAGCGCCTGGGCGCGGCTGGCGCCCTGCGGCACGTCGCCGGTGATCACCGCGATCTCGCCCTCGAGATCCAGCCCCCAGGAAGGGTCGGCAAGAGGTATCGGATCGCGGGGCCCCAGGAACCCGTCGGAGCCGCCCTGGTACATCAAGGGGTCGGTCCAGAAGCTCTCCGGCATCTCCGCGCCGCGTGCCTGGCGCACCAGGGCCACGTGGTTCACATATGCCGAGCCGTCGGCCCACTGATAGGCGCGCGGCAGGGGGCTCGCGGTCTGGTGCTCGTGAAAGCGTTCGCGCGGGATCGAGCCGTGCTCCAGGCTCTCCGCCAGGCCGCGCAGCGCCGGCTCACAGCCCTCCCAGTGGTCCAGGGCGTACTGCAAGGTTGGCGCGATGTGATGCGCCTCGGCGAACCACGCCAGGTCGTTGGAGACCACAACCAGCCGTCCGTCACGGCCACCCTTCAGGGACGCAAGCTTCATCGCAACTCCTTCAGGCCGTTCGTCCTACGTCCGGGCGCGCGGGATCGTGCGGCTGAGACTAACGCCTTCTTCGTGGGCGCGGGGCTCGTAAACATTGACCTCGACACGAATATCGCCGCCGGCCTCGCCCTCCCACAGATAGCTGCGCTCGAAGCAGACCTCGCGGCCCTCCGGCGTGAAGCCGTCATAGGTGTCGCCCCACGGCGTGTGGGCGGCGAGCTGCCGCCAGCCCAGGGTGCAGGCGCGCGCCAGCTCTTCGCGGGCGGCCTCCTCGATGTCGGTCGCAGCGCTCAAGCCGCCTTCCAGCTGTCGACATAGGCCGGGTTCTCGACGCTCGCGGCGGCTTCGCCGACCTCCAGCGGATCGCGGGTGTCGATCATCACGGCGTATTCGTCGGTGGCGGGCTTGGGCTGGGAGAGCATGTTCTTCAGCGCCTTGGGGTGCGGCCCGTGGGTGAAGCCGCTCGGATGAAAAGTCATCATCCCGGCCTCGATGTGGTCGCGGCTGAAGAAGTCGCCGGCGTGGTAGAACAGCACTTCGTCGAAGTCGTCGTTGTTGTGGAAGAACGGCACCTTCAGCGCGCCGGGGTCGGTCTCGAAGGGTCGGGGCGCGAAGGTGCAGACCACGAAGCGGTCGCTCAGGAAGGTCGTGTGGACGCTGGGCGGCAGGTGGTAGCGGTGGCTGGAGACCGGCCGCAGGTCCTTGACGTTCAGGCGCACGGGCGCGAGGTCGCCGTGCCAGCCGACCGCGTCCAGCGGATTGTACGGATAGGTCACGGTGGAGACCGCGCCGCGCTTCTTGATCTCGACGCGGAATTCGCCGGCCTCCTCCTGGTGGGCCTTGAAGGCCTCGTCGAGAACGGGCGTCTCCAGCATGGCCGGGTCGAACAGGGCGTGGCCGCCCAGGAGGCCCTTGTCCGGCAGGCCGAAGTGGGTGTTGGTCGCCTGGATCATCAGGACGGCGGTGGGCTGGGCGGGTTTCAGCCGCCACATGGTCCCGCGCGGCAGATAGAGATGGTCGCCGGCGCGGTAGGCCAGGCGGCCATAGTCGCAGAACAGCTCGCCCTCACCCGCGTGGATGAACAGCAACTGGTCGCCGTCGGCGTTGCGGGCCAGCGCCGGCATGGCCTGCGCCAGCTTCCAGAAGCGGATCTCGACGGCGGGGTTGTAGAGCACCTTGCCGGCCGCCCAGGGGCTGGGCTCGGCGGCGTTCAGCGCGTTGAGGTCGAAGGCGCGGGGGCGCAGCGGACCCTCGAAGTTCACCCAGCCGGTGGGCGGGCGCTTGTGGTGGATGAAGGCGGCGGGGCCGAAGAAGCCCTCCTTGGAGATTTCCCGCTCATAGGTGCCAGCGGGCATGTCAGCGTGGGCTTGGCGGGAATGGTCGCCTTGCGCGCCGCGCACCGGGATCCAGTTTCGGGTCGCCATCAGGGTTCGTCCTTATAGATCGACACCTCCAGCGCCTGGCCGTCGGCGACGCGGGCGCGGTACATGCCAGACGTGTTGAAGCTCCAGGCCATCTGACCGTCGGGAGTCACCGCGATGACGCCGCCGTGGCCGCCCAGCGTCTCCAGGTCGGTCTGGATCACCTGGTCGACGGCGGCCTGCAGCGACAGACCTTTCAGCTCCACCAGGGCGGCGATGGCCCGGGCCACGGAGAGGCGGATGAAGTACTCGCCCTCACCTGTGCCGGAGACGGCGCAGGAACGGTCCGAGGCATAGGTGCCGGCGCCGATCAGTGGGCTGTCGCCTACTCGGCCCCAGGATTTGCCGGTCACGCCGCCGGTGGAGGTGCCGGCCGCCACGTGGCCCCGGGCGTCGCGGGCGACCACGCCGACGGTGCCGCGCTTGCCTTCGTCGTGGGCCAGGGCCGCATGGCGTTCGTCGGTGTCGGCGTCCTTGGGCCGCTGCGGGATCGGCTTGCCCTCGCGGGCAAGCTGGCGCTCCAGGGCCTTCCAGCGCCGTTCCACGAAGAAGTAGCCGCTGGACGCGGTCTCCAGGCCCTGCGCTTGCGCGAAGGCGTCGGCGCCCCGGCCGATCAGCAGGACATGGGGCGAACGTTCCATCACCCGGCGGGCCGCCGAGATCGGGTTCTTCACATGGGTGACGCCGGCCACCGCCCCGGCCTCCAGGGTCGCGCCATCCATGATCGCCGCGTCCAGCTCCACGCAGCCCTCGGCGGTGAAGACCGCGCCGCGCCCGGCGTTGAACAGCGGGTCGTCCTCCAGGACATGGATCGCGGCTTCCACCGCGTCCAGCGCCGCGCCGCCGCGACGCAGCACCGCCGAGCCCGCTTCGGCCGCCCGGATCAGTACGGCGCGGTAGGCCCTGTCCTGCTCCGGTTTCAGATCGGCCCGGTCGATGACACCGGAGCCACCGTGCAGAACCAAGGACCAAGCGGGGGGAGCCATGCCCTCAGACATAGGGGACGCAGACGGCAAGATCAAAGCCCCTCGCCGAATGCGCGGAATTCGTCCCGCGCGACGCCCGTGCGCGGGAAAATCGGCCGGAGATGGGCGCCTAGCGCCGGCGGTGCAGCAGGCTCGCCCCGGCCACGCTGAAGCCCAGAACCAGCAGCCCCCAACCCACCGGCGCCAGCAGGGCGTCGCCGGTCTGGCCGCTGACATCGAGCGTCATACTGTCGGCCTCGCCGCCGTCGCTCCGGACACTCGCCGCCACCTCCGAGGCCGCCGGCATGGCCGAGGCCAGGCAGGTCGCCGCGACCGCCATCGCCGCCGTGCGAGCCAGGATCCTTCGCATCGAACTCACCTCGAAACGGGTCCAGCGCCTTTTGCGCGCGGCCAGGGTGAGCATCGATGAGGCGAGAGCGCATGGTGCAAATGCACTAGAGGCGGGGAATTTTCCCGCCTCCGTTTCGTCTAGGCGGTCTTCGGCGGCAGGACGCCGCGGCGCATCTGGTCCAGCTCGATCGACTCGAACAGCGCCTTGAAGTTGCCCTCGCCAAAGCCCTCGTTGCCCTTGCGCTGGATCAGCTCGAAGAAGATCGGGCCGATCATGTTCTCGGTGAAGATCTGCAACAGCAGGCCCTGGCCCTCGGTGGGCGCGCCGTCGAGCAGGATCTTGTCGGCCTGCAACCGCTGCAGGTTCTCGCCGTGGCCCGGCACGCGGGCGTCGAGCAGCTCGTAGTAGCTGTCGATGGTGTCCTGGAACTTCACGCCGTTCTCGCGCATGGACTCCACCGAGGCGAAGATGTCCGCCGTGCCCAGCGCCACGTGCTGGATGCCCTCGCCACGGTAGTCGCGCAGGAATTCCTCGATCTGCGAGTGCTCGTCCTGGCTTTCGTTGAGCGGGATGCGGATCTTGCCGTCCGGGCTGGTCATCGCCTTGGAGAACAGGCCCGTCTGGGCGCCCTCGATGTCGAAATAGCGGATCTCCCGGAAGTTGAAGATGCGCTCGTAGAAGTCCGCCCACTTGGCCATGTTGCCGCGGTGGACGTTGTGGGTCAGGTGGTCGAGGTAGGTCAGGCCCCTGGAATTCTTCGCTTCGGCTTCCGCCGCGCCGGGGATCGGCACGAAGTCGACGTCATAGATCTCCTGCGCCCCATAGCGATCGACCAGGTAGAGGTTCGAGCCGCCGATCCCTTCGATGGCCGGGATGTTCAGCTCCATCGGACCCACCGGCCCCACGACGGCGGTCGCACCGCGCTCGACGGCGAGCTTCAGCGCCTTGGCGGCGTCCTTGACGCGGAAGGCCATGGCGTTGGCGGAGGGTCCATGCACCTGGCGGAAGTCGGCCGGCTGGCCGGAGGCTTCCATGTTGAGGAGGAAGTTGATGTCGCCCTGGCGGAAGCGCAGCACGTTCTTCGAGCGGTGCCTCGAGACCGCGGTGAAGCCCATCAGCTCGAACAGGCCCTTCAGCCGCTCCGGCTCCGGCGAGGTGAATTCGACGAATTCGAAGCCGTCGGTGCCCAGCGGGTTCTCGAACAGATCGCGGCCTGGCGCCTGGGTTTGGACGGTCATGTGGGTCTCCCGTTCGGCATTTAGTATCATATGAAACTAGATGACTGGCGTGCGGGCGCGCAAGCCCCGCGGGCGTGAAACGCGCCAGAAGACGAAAAAAGCCGCCCGGACTGCGCCCGGACGGCTTCCTTTTCCGGTCGGCGCCAACCGCTAGGCGGTCGCAGCGGCCTCCGCCGTCCGGGGGCGGGCGCGCAACAGGGCGCCCGCCAGTCCGAAGCCCAGGATCATCATCGCCCAGGCCGCCGGTTCGGGAACACCGCCGCTCGCCGGGCTGACGTCGAAGGCGATGGTCCCGCTGTTGTCGAAATTGTTCTGGTCCCAGAAGTAGAGGTTGAGCGTGCCTGTGCCCCAGGCCGGGCCGGAGAAGTTGGCGCCCAGTTCGCGGTAAACCCCGTTGATCTCGCCGACCAGGGAGGCGAAGGGCGCGGAAAGGCCGTTCTCGACCCACGGGACCAAGGCCGTTTCGATCAGGGTCCCGACCGGTTCGCCGCTGTCGTCGATGGCGGTCGCGAAACGGTTCATCACCAGGCCGTCGCCGTCGGCGAAGCGCGGAAGGTCGCCCGCGCTCCACAGATCGTCGGTGCTCGATGTGACAGTGAATTGCTCGCCGTCGGTCACGGCGAGGCTGGGCAGGCCGACCCCGCCGGTGGATGAGTTGGCCATGGCGTCGACCACGAAGACCGTCGCGTGGGCGCTGCCGGTGATCGCGAGACCGAGCGTCAGCGCGGCCGCTGTGGGTCCAATTCGCATGGGATTTTCCTCCTGGTCGTCATGACCGGGCGGTGGCGTATCACCAGTCTGCGAGACGCCGAACCGGGTTCGCTCCAGATATGAAATCTTCGCGTCAAGAGCCGGACAAGCCTTGCGAAGCGGCGAGACAGGCCGCGCCGGGCCTGCTAGCTGAGGCTTCAGATGCTTCGGAAAACCTACGACTGGGTGATGTCGCTGGCCGCCTTGCCACAGGCGCCGCTGGCCTTGGGCGTGGTGGCCTTCTGCGAGGGGCTGTTTTTCCCGATCCCGCCGGATGTACTGCTGATGCCGGTGGTGCTGGGCAACCGCAGCCGGGCGATGCGGTACGCGGCGCTGACCATCGTCTGTTCGATCGCCGGCGGGTCGTGCGGCTACGCGGTCGGCTATTTCCTGCAGCCGGTGGGCGAGTGGATCCTTTCGCTGACCGGCGGCGACTTCCACGCCTTCCAGGCCTGGTACGCCCACTGGGGCGCCCTGCTGATCGCGGTGCCGATCCCCTACAAGATCACCGCCATCGCGTCTGGCCTGGCGAAGCTGAACTTCGGCCTGTTCATCGGGGTCTCGGTGCTGGTGCGAGGCCTGCGGTTCTCGATGGAGGCCCTGCTGCTGAAGATCTACGGCGAGCCGATCCGCGCCTTCGTGGAGCGCCGCTTGGCGCTGGTGGCGAGCGCGGTGGCCGTGGCCATCGTCGCGCTGGTCATGCTGCTGAAGTTCGCTCACTAGGCCGGACGCCGAAAGCCGGGCTATAGAGTCTGCGATGTCCGCGTTGCTGCGACCTTTCCTCGACCGCTGGCGGTTCGTCGCCCTGCTGATCTCCGGCGCCATGCTGGCCACGGCGCACGCCTTTGAGACCTTCGGAGGCCTGGCCCCTTGTGAACTCTGCCTGAAGCAGCGGACGGTCTATTGGGTCGCCGGCGCCGTCGCCGTGGCGGCGATGATCGTGGTGCGCCTGCCGGGCGGTCCGCGCTGGCGCGAGGCGAGCTGCTGGCTGCTCGCGCTGGTGTTCCTGGCGAGCGTCGGGATCGCCGGTTATCACGCCGGCGTCGAGTGGCATTTCTGGCCGGGGCCGGCGAGCTGTTCGGGCGGCGGCAAGGTCTCGATGGCGGCGCTGAACGACCTGCTGCAGGGCAAGGGCGTGAAGATGCCCAACTGCGACGAACCCGCCTGGAAACTCTTTGGCCTCTCCATGGCCGGCTGGAACACCGTCGCCTCGGTGGTCTTCGTGGCGTTGAGCGTCGCCGCGGCGCTCCGCGAACGGCGCAAGACATGACGGAAAAGCCGATCCCTCCCAGGCCCGGCCGGGGCGCACTCGCCGCGCGGATGGCCGAGATCCTACGGGTCGACCATGCCGGCGAGATGGCCGCCGTCGCCATCTATCGCGGCCAGCGGGTCGTGCTGGGCGAAGCGCCCGGCCACCAACGCATCGCCGGCCAGCTCGCCGAGATGGAGACGCAGGAGGCGCAGCATCTGGCCCGTTTCGACCGCCTGCTCACCGAACGCCAGGTACGCCCAACCGCGCTCGCGCCGGTGTGGCGCGCGGCGGCGTTTGCGCTGGGGGCCGGCACGGCGCTGATGGGCGACAAGGCCGCTCACGCCTGCACCGACGCTGTCGAAACGGTGATCGAGGAGCACTACGCCCACCAGATCGCCGAGCTGTCGGTTCGCGAGCCGGCGCTGGCCGCCGAACTCTCCGCCTTCCGCGACGAGGAGCTCGCTCACCGCGACCTGGCGGTGGAGGAGGGCGCGCGCGAGGCGCCCGGCTACGCCCTTCTGGCCGCTGTGATCCGCGCCGGCTGCTGCGCCGCGATCAAGATCAGCGAGAAGCTCTAGGCCCCAGAGCTCAGTGGGCGACCTTCGGGTCGGTCTTGGCGTTCCAGCCGCCGCCCAGCGCCTGGATCAGGGCCACGGCCGTGGTCTGCCGTTGCGCGGCGGTCTGCACCAGCGCGATGCGGGCGCTGTAGGCCGCGGTCTGGGCGGTGACGACGCTCGTGTAGACGATCTGGCCCGACTGATACTGGTTCAGCACGATCTTCTCGGCGGCGTCGGCGGCGGTCGAGGCCTGGCGCCGGTAGTCGGCCTGGCGGGCCAGGATGCGGGTGGCGGCGAGCTGGTCCTCCACGTCCTGCAGGGCTTCCAGCACGGTCTCGCGGTACTGGGCGACGGTCTGGTCGTGGGTGGCCTTGGCGGCCCTGACCTGCGCCCGGCGCGCGCCGGCGTCGAAGATCGTCTCGGCGATCGCGCCGCCATAGCTCCACAGGTTGTTGGCGCTGGAGAACAGGTGGCCAAGCTCGCTGGAGGCGAAGCCGTAGGAGCCGCTGAGCGACAGATCGGGGAAATAGGCCGCCGTCTGCACGCCGATCTGGGCGTTAGCGTTCTGCACCCGGCGCTCGGCGCCGGCGATGTCGGGGCGCCGTTGCAAGAGGGTCGAGGGCACCACCGGCGGGATCGGCGGCACGGTCTCCACCCAGGGCGCGGGCGCGAGCGTGAAGCTGCCCGGGGCCACGCCGACCAGGACGGCGATGGCGTGCTCGAAATTGGCCCGCTGCTGCTGCATGCCCTCCAGGTCGGACTGGGCGTTGGCGATCTGGGTCTGGGCCTCGTAGACGTCGCTCTTGGCGACGATGCCGGCGTTGTACTGGTTGGTCGCGATCTGCAGCGAGCGCTGGTAGGCGATGACGGTCGCCTGGTCGAGGGCGACCTGGGCGTCAGCGGAGCGCAGGCCGAAGTAGTCGGTGGCGAGCTCGCCCTGCGCCGAGAGCCGGGCAGCGGCGAGGTCGGCGGCGCTGGCCTGGGCCAGCGACTTGGCGCCTTCGACGGTCCGGCGGATGCGGCCCCAGACGTCCGGCGTCCAGGCGGCGTCGAGGCTGGCGCGATATTGGGTCGTGCGCGTGGTCCCGCCGCCGGTTCCCGTGCCGGTCACCACCGTGCCGCCGCCGGCGCCGGTGGTGATCACCGAGCCGCGGCTGCCGGCGCCGGCGCCGGATTCCGTGCCGCTGGCGTCGAGGTCCAGGGTCGGGAAGAGCTGGGCGCGGTCGGCGCTGACGATGGCGCGCGCCTCGCGATAGGCGGCCTCGGCGGCGATGACGTTCTGGTTGTTGACCTGCACCTTGGCCTCCAGCCCCGACAGGATCGGGTCGCCGAACAGGGTCCACCAGTCGCCGCGGTCGAGGGTGTCGGCCGGCGCGGCCGGCGACCAGCCGCCTTGCGCCTCCTTGAAGGTCGGCGAGATCGGGGCCGAGGGCCGCACATAGTTGGGGCCCACCGCGCAGCCGGCGAGGGCCACGGAGGTCAGCAGGGCGACGGAGAGTCGGAACGGGGTGTGCTTCATGCGGGCTGAACCTGGCCATCGCCGCTCTCGCGGCTGAGGTGTCGTTCGTCGCGGGACGAACGCCGCAAACGGTCGAGATAGACGAAGACCACGGGCGTGGTCAGAAGGGTGAGCATCTGGCTGGCGATCAGCCCGCCGATGATGGCGATGCCCAGCGGCTGGCGCAGTTCGGAGCCTTCGCCAAAGCCGATGGCCAGCGGCAGGGCGCCCAGACCGGCGGCGAGCGTGGTCATCAGGATCGGGCGGAAGCGCAGCAGGCAGGCCTCGCGCACCGCCTCGGTGGCTGAGAGCCCGCGGTTGCGCTGCCCGTCGAGCGCGAAGTCGATGATCATGATGGCGTTCTTCTTCACCAGCCCAATCAGCAGGAAGATGCCGATCAAGGCGATGATCGAGAATTCCATCTTGAAGATCATCAGCATGAGCAACGCCCCGAAGCCCGCCGAGGGCAGGGTGGAGAGCACGGTGATCGGATGGATCAGGCTCTCGTAGAGCATGCCGAGCACGATGTAGATGGCGATCAGGGCGGCCAGGATCAGGATCGGTTCCTGCTTCAGGGTGTCGGTGAAGCCCTTGGCGGTGCCTTGGAAAGAGCCGCGCACATTGGTCGGCATGTGGATGTCGGCCTCGGCCTGGGCGATCGCCGCCTGGGCGTCGCTGAGCGAGGCGCCGTCTGGCTGGTTGAACGAGATGGTGGTCGCCAGCTCTCCGTCCTGGTGGTTGATCGAGGCTGGCGCGGAGTGGTTGTAGAACTTGGCGATCGCCGTCAACGGCACCATCTTGCGCGCCACGGTGTTGAGCGCCGCCCCGGTGCCGGGGTCGCGGATCCCGGGGTTGGCGGCCTGCGTCTGGGCCGAACCGTTGGCGCCGCTGGAGCCCCCCGCCGAGCTGAAGCCGCCGGTGCTGGCGCTGGCCTGGGTGGCGGTGGCGTTGGCGGCGGCCACCTGGGCGGCGGTCTGCGGCTGGTTCGACGCTGCGGGCTTGGCCACCTGGATCGGCGAGCTCGCCGGCACGTAGACGCTCTGCAGGGCATCGGGGCTGAGCGCGTACTGCGGCGCCATCTCCATGACCACGGTGTACTGGTTCAGGTCCTCGTAGATGTTGGCCACCTGCCGCTGGCCGAAGCTGTCGTAGAGGGCGTTGTCCACGTCGGTGAGATTGACCCCTAGCCGCGAGGCGGAGTCGTGGTCGACGTTCACATAGGCCTCGACGCCGTTGTCCTGCTGGTCGGTGTTGACGTCGACCATGGCGTCGGTGTGCTCGGCCATGGCTTCGTCGAGCTTCTGGGCCCAGAGCTTCAGGTCGGCGATGTTGTCGGACTTCAGTGTGTACTGGTAGGTGGCGTTGGACGGTCGCCCGCCGGCGCGCACGTCCTGCTGTGGGTTCAGGAAGATCGTCAGGCCGGTGATCTTCGCCAGTTGCGGCCTAAGGCGCGCGATGACCGCCTGGCCGCCTTCCTTGCGCTGGCCCTTGGGCTTCAGATCCACTGACAGGAAGCCGCCGCCGGACCGGTTGCCGCCGGTGAAGCCTACCACCGTCTGGACGGCGGGGTCCTTCATCAGGACCTTCACGATCTGCTGCATCTTGGCGCCCATCTCCTCCGAGGAAATGGACTGGTCGGCGCGCAGGCCGCCACCCAGGCGGCCGGAATCCTGGATCGGGAAGAAGCCCTTGGGGATGGCCATGTAGAGGTAGATGTTGAGGCCGACGATCACCAGCAGGATCAGCATCATCAGCGGCTTGGCCGACAGCGCGAAATCCAGGCTGTTCTCATAGCGCTTGTGCAGCCAGGCGATCCCTTGGCCGAGCGTGCGGGAGAGGCGGCCCTCCGGCTTCTCCTCGTCCCTCGAGCGCAACAGGTAGGCGCACATCATTGGCGTGGTGGTCAGCGAGACCACCAGCGAGATCAGCACCGCAGCCGACAGGGTGACGGCGAATTCCTTGAACAGCGCGCCCACCTGGCCGCCCATGAACAAGAGCGGGATGAACACCGCCACCAGCGAGATGCTCCTGGAGAGCACGGTGAACCCGACTTGGCGGGCGCCGGCCAGCGCGGCCTCGAAGCGGCTCATGCCGCCCTCGATCAGCCGGTTGGTGTTCTCCAGCACGACGATGGCGTCGTCGACGACGAAGCCGGAGGCCACCGTCAGCGCCATCAGGCTGATGTTGTTGAGCGAGAAGCCCAGCAGGTACATGACCCCGAAGGTGCCCATCAGGGACACGATCGTCGCCACCGCCGGGATCAGGGTCGCCTTCCAACGGCGCAGGAAGATGCTGACCACGATCACCACCAGCGTGATGGCGATGGCCAGCGTGATCTCGATCTCCCGGAGCGAGGCGCGGATCGAGGTGGTGGCGTCCGACGCCACCTGCATCTTCACGTCCGCCGGCATCTGAGCCTGCAACAGCGGCAGGGTCGCGCGGATGGCGTTGACCGTGGCGATGATGTTGGCGTCCGGCTGCTGGGTGACCAGCACCACGATCGCCGGCTTGCCGTTGAAGAGACCCAGCGTGCGAGTGTTCTGCACGCTGTCGGTCACCTGGGCCACGTCCTGCAGGCGCACCGCCGAGCCATTGCGATAGGCGATGATCAGCGGCGCATAGTCCGACGCATGGATGCCGCCGGTGGAGGTGTAGATCTGGAACCGCTGGCCGCCTGAGTTGGTCACCATGCCCTTGGGCCGATTGGCGTTGGCCGACTGGATGGCGGAGCGGACATCCTCCAGGCTGATGCCGAAGCGGTTGAGCGCGAAGGGCGAAACCTCGACGCGCACGGCCGGCTGCGAGCTGCCGCCGATTTCGACGTTGCCGACGCCGCTCACCTGGCTCAGGCGCTGCTGCACGATGTTGTTCACCGCGTCGTAGATGTCGCCGGGCGTGCGGGTGTCGGAGGTCAGCGCCAGGATGATCACCGGCTGCGCCGCCGGGTTGATTTTGCGGTAGGTCGGATTCTGCCGCAGCGTCGGCGGCAGGTCGACCCGCGCGGCGTTGATGCCGGCCTGCACAGCGCGCGCGGCGGCGTCGATGTTCTTCGACAGGTCGAACTGCAGGGTGATGTTGGTGCTGTTCGTGGAGCTCGACGAGGTGATTTCGTTGACGCCGGCGATGGAGCCCAGCCGCCGCTCCAGCGGCGTGGCGATGTCCTGCGCCATGGTCAGCGGGCTGCCGCCCGGCAGGCTGGCGTTCACCTGGATCACCGGCAGGTCCACCATCGGCAAGGGCGCCACCGGCAGCACCAGGAAGCCGGCCACGCCCGAAAGCGCCAGGCCGATGGTCAGCAGGATGGTGGCGATCGGCCGTTTGATGAACGGCGCCGAGAGATTCATTCGGCCGGCTCCGGCGCGGGCCCATGGCTGGCGTCCGGCGGCAGCGGCGGCTCACCTTGCGCCGCCTCGGTCTTGGTCTTGTGGGCCTTGGGCGCCAGGCGATCGAACCACAGATAGACGACCGGCGTGGTGAAGATGGTCAGCAACTGGCTCAGGATCAGGCCGCCGAAGATGGCGATGCCGAGCGGGCGGCGCAGCTCCGCGCCCTGGCCCAGGCCCAGCATCAGCGGCACCGCGGCGAACAGGGCCGCCATGGTGGTCATCAGGATCGGGCGGAAGCGCAGCAGGGCCGCCTGATGGATGGCGTCGCGCGGACTCATCCCCTGCTCGCGTTCGGCGTCGAGCGCGAAGTCGATCATCATGATCGCGTTCTTCTTCACGATGCCGATGAGGAGGATGATACCGATGATCCCGATGACCCCCAGGTCGTTGCCGGTGAAGATCAGGGCGAGCAGCGCGCCGACCCCGGCCGAGGGCAGGGTCGACAGGATGGTCAGCGGGTGGATGTAGCTCTCGTAGAGCACGCCCAGCACGATGTAGACGCAGACCACCGCGGCCAGGATCAGCCACAGCTCGTTGTTCAGCGAGTTCTCGTAGGCGCCCGCCGCGCCCAGGAAGGTGAGCGTGATGCCGGCCGGCTTGCCGATCTGGTCGGCGACCTTGCGGATGTCGGCCACCGCCGCGCCCAGGGAGGCGTGGCCGCCGGTGTCGAAGCCGACGGTGGCGGCCGGGAACTGCGCCACGTGGCGCACCTGCAGAGGCGCGGTCTGCAGCTTGATCGAGGCGACCGCTGACAGCGGCGTGGCCCCGCCGGTGGATTGCAGCTGCACGCCGGCCAGGCCCTGCGGGGTGGAATCGCTTGGCAGGGTCTCCAGGATCACCCGGTACTGGTTGGTCTCGGTGAAGATGTTGGAGACGATCCGCTGGCCGAAGGCGGAATAGAGGCTGTCGTCCACCGCCGCCGGCGTGATACCCAAGCGCGCGGCGGTGTCGCGGTCGATATCCACATAGGCCGAGAGGCCCCGGTCGGCGGCGTCGGTGGTGACGTTCTGGACCTTCTTCTCGTGGCCCAGCGCGGTGACCAGTTTCACGGCCCAGTCGTCGACCTCTTGCGTGTTAGCGCCCTCAACCGAGACCCGATACTGGGTCGGGCCGGATTCCGCGTCGACGGTGAGGTCCTGGGTCGGCTGCATGTAGAGCTGCACGCCCGGCACCTTGGCCACCGCCTCGCGCAGGCGATCCATGACCTTGTTCTGAGAGCCGTGATGGTCCTTCAGGTTGATCAGCAGTTCGGCGCTGTTCAGCGTGGCGTTGGTGGACCCGTCGACCCCCACGAAGGAGGAGACGTTCTCCACCGCTTCGTCGGCCATCACCGCCGCCGTCACCTGCTGCTCGATCCCCACCATCCGCTGGTAGGAGACGGTCTGCGGCGCCTCGATGCGGGCTTGAAGCTGGCCGGTGTCCTGTACGGGGAACAGGCCCTTGGGGATCACCACATAGAGCAGGACGGTGAGCAGGAAGGTGCCCACCGCGACGGCCAGCGTCGCCTTCTGCCGGTCGAGCACCCAGATCAGCGCGCGGTCGTAGCGGTCGATCACCTTGTCGAACCAGGCCTGGGTCTTCTCGCCGAAGCTGCCCGGCTTGGCGTGGTGCTCGTCGCCCTTCATCCAGCGGGCGGCCATCATCGGGGTCAGCGTCAGCGACACCACCGCCGAGATCAGGATGGTGATCGCCAGCGTGATGGCGAACTCGCGGAACAGGCGGCCCACCACGTCGCCCATGAACAGCAGCGGAATCAGCACCGCCAGCAGGGAGACGGTCAGGCTGATGATCGTGAAGCCGATTTGCTTGGCCCCGTTCAGCGCCGCCTCGAAGGGCGTCTCGCCGTCTTCCACGTGGCGGGAGATATTCTCCAGCATGACGATGGCGTCATCGACCACGAAGCCGGTGGCGATGGTCAGCGCCATCAGGCTGAGGTTGTTCAGGGAAAAGCCCAGCAGGTAGGTCACCCCGCAGGTGCCGATCAGCGAGATCGGCACGGCCAGGCCCGCGATGATCGTCGCGCGGATCGAGTGCAGGAAGAAGAAGATCACCAGCACCACCAGCACGATGGCCAGCAGCAGCTCCATCTCCACGTCATGCACCGAGGCGCGGATGCCGGTGGTCCGGTCGGACAGCACCGCCACCTTCACGCCCGGCGGCAAGGCGGCGGTCAGCTCCGGCAACTGGCTGGTGATGGCGTCGACGGTCTTGATGACGTTGGCGCCGGGCTGGCGCTGGACGTTGACGATCACCGCCTGGGTCGAGTTCATCCAGGCCTCGATCCGGGTGTTCTCCCGGCTCGCCTCGATGCTGGCGACCTCGCGCATCCGCACCGGCGCGCCGTTGCGATAGGCCACGATCACATCGTTGAACATGTTGGGGTCGGTGATCTGGTCGTTGGCGTTGATGGTGTAGGCGCGCGTGGGTCCGTCGAAGTTGCCCTTGGGCGTGTTGACGTTGGCGTTGGAGATGGTGGTGCGCAAGTCGTCGACATTGAGGCCGTAGGCGCCGAGCGCCTGCGGATTGAATTGAATTCGGATCGCCGGTCGTTCGCCGCCGCCGATCGACACCTCGCCGACCCCCGCCTGCTGCGCGATTTTCTGCGCAATGCGCGTCTCGGCAATGTCCTCGAGATCGATCAGGCTGAGGGTCTTCGAGGTCACCGCGAGCGTCATGATCGGGGC
>DATAUR010000004.1:0-1541 GCA_036268175.1 Phenylobacterium sp.
GGCGCAGACGTCCTGGGTCCCGGGCCTCACCAGATCCATCTGGCCCGAGCCTTTGCTCAACGCCGGCGCCCCCAGAACGGGCCGATGTCGCGGCTCTACACGATCGAGTCCTCGCTGACGCCGACCGGGGTGATGTCCGACCGGCGCGAAGCGGCGCGGCCTGAATTGATCCATAACGCCGCGATCGCTCTTGCGGCCGCGCTCGGCGCGCCGCTGACGCCGCCGCCGCTGCCGGCGTCGGTCGAGCGTTTCGTCGCGCAGGCGGCGCAAGATCTGAAGGTCGGCGGGGCCAGGGGCTTCGTCCTCGCGGGGCCTGCGCAGGCCCCCGAGATCCACGCCCTGGCCCACTGGATGAACGCGCGGACGAAGGCGCCGATCGACGCCTTCGCGCCGTTAGACTCCGTCGAGCAGGACCACGCAGACGCCCTGGCGGCGCTCACGCGGACCATGCGAACCGGCGCCGTCAAGACCCTGATCGTCCTCGACAGCGATCCAGTTTTCGGCGCCCCGCCCGATCTCGGCTTCCGGGATGCGATGCGGCGCGTGCCCTTCACGCTCCACGCCGGTCTCTATCGCGGCGCGACCGGCCGGGCGGCGATGTGGCACGCGCCGCTCTCCCATCCCTTCGAGAGCTGGTCCGACAGCCGAGCCTTCGATGGGACGGCCAGCCTCGTCCAACCGTTGATCGCCCCGCTGTACGACACCCGTACCGCCCACAACCTTCTGGCCGACCTGCTTGCGGCAGGCGAGGGCGGCGACCTGGAGCGCGTGCAGGCGACGTGGAAGGGGAGGGGCGAGCCTGACTTCGCTCGGTGGTGGACTGGCGCCCTGGCGAACGGAACCGTCCCACAGAGCGCCGCCAGCGCCATAGCCGCGCCCGCCGCCCGACTTCCGCCCGTGGCGCCGGCCAGGATCGGACCTGGCCTCGCCTTGGTGCTGGCCCCATCCCCCAGGGTCTGGGACGGGCGCTTCGCCGCCAACGCCTGGCTCCAGGAGACCCCTGACCCGATCAGCAAGGAAACCTGGGGCTCCAGCCTGGCGCTGTCGCCCGCCGACGCCAAGGCGCTCAAGCTCACCACCGGCGACGCCGCGGCGGTGCGCGCCGGCTCTCACCTGGTCCAGGTTTCGGTTCGCGTCGACTCTCGACAGGCCCCCGGCGCAGCATGCCTGCAGACAGGGTTCGGCCAAGCCGAACTCGGCCCGGTGGCGGACGGGATCGGCTCAGATGCTTTCGCTCTGCGAGACGCGTCGCAGGGATTTCTCATCCCATCGGTCGAGGTCACCGCGGCAGGCGCGGCGCGTCCGCCCCCGGCCACCCAGCACGCCTTCGAGCTCGCGCCAGCCGATGCGAAGCTGTTCCCGATCGTCACCCCGGCCGACCTCTCACCCGAAAGGCCTACGCCAGCATCCCCCGACCTGCTGACGCCGCCGGACGCCGGTCCAATCGCCTGGGCCATGGTGATCGATAGCTCCGTCTGCATCGGCTGCAACGCCTGCGTCGTCGCCTGCCAGGCCGAGAACAACGTCCCGGTGATCGGACC
>DATAUR010000005.1:0-15090 GCA_036268175.1 Phenylobacterium sp.
AGCCCTCGTCGTCGAGGATGTCGCCGCCCTCGGCCTTGAAGTACTGGCGCACCACGAAGGGGCCCTTGACCATCAGCTTGCCAAAGGTGGTTCCGTCGTGCGGCAGGCGCTTGCCCGCGTCATCGACCAGCTTCAGCTCGACGCCGATCGGCGGGCGGCCCTGCTTCAGCGTATAGCGAAGCTGCTCTTCCTCGCTCATGTGCATGGTCTTGCCGCTGGGGGTGGCGAGCGTGCCGAGCGGCGAGGTCTCGGTCATGCCCCAGGCGTGGGTGACGGAAACGCCGTAGTCGTCGCGGAAGGCGCGGACCAGGGCTTCCGGCACCGCCGAGCCGCCGATCACCACGCGCTTCAGCGTCGAGAGCTTCAGGTTGTTCTCGCGCATGTGGGCGAGCAGCATCTGCCACACCGTCGGCACCGCGGCGGAGAAGGTCACCTGCTCGCTTTCCAGCAGCTCATAGACCGACTGGCCGTCCAGCTTCTGGCCCGGCATCACCAGCTTGGCGCCCACCGCGGCGCAGGAGAAGGCCAGGCCCCAGGCGTTGGCGTGGAACATCGGCACCACCGGCAGCACTGTGTCGGTCGCCGAGATTCCCATCACGTCCTTGCCCATGGTCACGAGCGTGTGGATGAAGTTGGAGCGGTGCGAATAGAGCACGCCCTTGGGATTGCCGGTCGTGCCGGAGGTGTAGCAGAGGGCCGCGGCGGTGTTTTCGTCGAACTCGCCCCAGACGCAGTCCGGCGAGGCGTTCTTCACCAGGGTCTCGAAGCAGAGCGCGCCCGGCAGGGTGACGCTCTTCATGTGCTCCTCGTCGGTCATGACGACGATGTGCTCGACGCTCTTCATGTCCGCGCGCCGCTCGATCAGCGTCGGCAGGAACGTCAGGTCGGTGAAGATCACCCGGTCTTCGGCGTGGCCGATGATGTAGCAGAGCTGGTCGGGGAACAGCCGCGGGTTGAGCGTGTGGCAGACCGCGCCCATGCCCATGATGCCATACCATGCCTCGATGTGGCGGGCGGTGTTCCAGGCCAGCGTGCCGATGCGATCGCCCGGCTTCACGCCCAGGCCCTTCAGCGCGTTGGAGACGCGCCTGGCGCGCTCATGCACCTGCGCCCAGGTGGTGCGGACGAGAGGGCCTTCCACCGAACGGCTGACAATCTCGCGGTCGCCGTGCCAATTCTTGGCGTGGTCCAGGATCTTGTCGACCGTCAGCGGCCAGTCCTGCATCAGCCCGTGCATACGAATTTCCTCTCCTCAAACCAGCCGTTTTCGGGCCTTCGGGGACGCTAGTGTTATCGGCGATCAGACGCAACGGAAGGGGCGCGGCCGCCCCGGTGCGACAGGTCCGGCAACAGGCCGGCCAGCAGGCCGATGGCCGGCAGGAAGGCGCAGATCCTGTAGACCGTCTCGATCCCGGCGGAATCCGCCACGCGGCCCAGCACCGCTGCGCCGAGGCCCCCCATGCCGAAGGAGAAGCCGAAGAACAGGCCCGAGATCATGCCCACCTTGCCGGGCGCCAGCTCCTGGGCGAACACGACGATGGCCGGGAAGGCCGAGGCCAGCATCAGGCCGATGAGCACGCTCAAAGGCCCCGTCCAGAACAGGCTCGCGTAGGGCAGCATCAGCGTCAGCGGCAGGACGCCCAGGATCGAGGCCCAGATCACGTACTTGCGCCCGATGCGGTCGCCGACCGGCCCACCCGCGAGCGTGCCCACCGCCACGGCGGCGAGGAAGGCGAAGAGGTGCAGCTGCGCCTCGCGCACCGACACGCCGAATTTGTGGATCAGGTAGAAGGTGAAGTAGCTCGTCAGGCTGGCCAGGTAGACGTACTTCGAGAAGATCAGCGCCAGCAGGATGGCGATGCCGGCCCGCGCGCGGCCGGGCGAGACCGGGGGGCCGCCGGCCCGCTTGCCGGCGCCCGCAAGGCGGGCCAGGCCGTGGTGGCGATACCAGGTCGCGACGTTCCAGAGGATGGCGCAGGAGAGCAGCGCCAGCAGGGCGAAGAACGCCAGGCTCGATTGGCCGAAGCGCACCACCACCACCGCCGCCGCCAGCGGCCCCAGCGCCGAGCCGGCGTTGCCGCCCACCTGGAACATCGATTGTGCGAGGCCATGGCGTCCGCCGGACGCCATCCGCGCCACCCGTGACGACTCCGGATGGAATACCGAGGACCCCACGCCCAGCAGGGCCGCGCCGGCCAGCAGCAGGCCATAGCTGTGGGCGATCGACAGCACCGCCAGCCCCGCCAGCGAGAACAGGGTTCCGCCCGGCAGCGCCAGCGGCGTCGGCCGGCGGTCGGCGTAGAGGCCCACCCACGGCTGCAGGATCGAGGCGGTGAGCTGATAGGCCAGCGTGATCAGCCCCACCTGGCCGAAGGTTAGCCCCAGGCTGATCTTCAGGTTCGGATAGATCGCCGGCAGCAGCGACTGCATCATGTCGTTGAGCAGGTGGCAGAAGCCGATCGCCAGGATGACCGGGAAGACCGTGCCGTCCGAGCTTGCCGGCTTCGCGGCGACCGCATTCTCGCCGTCGGTCATCGGGGCAGATCCTTCAGCCAGGCCGCCGCCGTCGTAGCGGTTGGGGCGGAAGCGTCGACCTGCGCCCAAGCCACCGCCTGACCGCCGTGGCGGCGCGCCTGGTCGCGCAGCACCTCGATAGTGGCGTCGGAGGCGTCGCCGACGCGCTCGCCGACGCGGGCCTCCAGCACCTCCAGCGGCGCCGCCAGCCAGACGCCGTGGAACGGGACGCCGCATTCGGCCGCCAGGGCTTCGGCGCGGGCCCGCAGCGCGGGTTCGGTGAAGGTGGCGTCCAGCACCACCGCCTGGCCGGCGTTCAGAACCGCGCGGGCGGTGTCGAACAAGGTGTCGTAGACCTGGGCGTAGAACTTGGGCGTGTAGATCTCCGGCGGCAGGCGATCCACCGGCCCCGCGCCCGCCAGGCGCTTCCTGGCCTCGTCGGTCCGCAGCACCACCGCGCCCGGCGAGCGGCCCAGTTCCGGCGCGATGGCGCGGGCGAAGGTGGTCTTACCGGTGCCGGAGAAGCCGCCGACCGCGGCCAGCACCGGCGGAGCGGGCGACAGGTGGGCGACGGCGGCGTCCAGATAGGCGCGCGCGGTGTCGATCTCGCCGCCGTGGGCGGTGACGTGCGCGCGCACGCCAGCCCGCACCGACAGCATCAGCGGCAGCGCCGCCAGCCCGTCCCAGATCGCCGCCGGGAAGCGCCGCGCCGCCTCGTCCAGGTAGGACGACAGCACCCGCACGCCGGCGTCGCGGCGCCCGCGGAAATCCAGGTCCATCAGCAGGAAGGCCAGGTCGTACTGCACGTCCAGATCCGACAGGATGTCGGCGAACTCGATGCAGTCGAACAGCACCGGCTCGCCGTCCTCGATCAGGATGTTGGCCAGGTGCAGGTCGCCGTGGCAGCGCCGGGCGAAACCCGCGTCGCGGCGGGCCTGCAGCAACGGCCGCTGGCGTTCGAACTCGGCGGCGGTCTTTTCGATCAGTTCGTCGACGCGGTCCGAGTCGAGGCGGTCCTTCAGCTCCGCGAACAGCTTGGCGTTCGAGCCGACGGTGAAGGCCAGCGCGCTGTCGCCGCCCTGCGGCCGCAGCGGCGCCTCGGCATGCAGGCGCGCAATGGTCCGCCCCAGCCGCTCGGCCAGGTCGCCGTCGACCACCGAAGGGTCGTTGGAGAGCACCGCGCGGTCGTCGAAGCGGCGCATCTCCAGCGCATAATCCACCGCCTCGCCGTCGCCCTCCCAGGCGAGACCGCCATCGGCGCCACGGGTCAGCGCCCGCACCCGGCGGTAGATGTCGGGGGCGGCCGTGCGGTTGAACTCCAGCTCGCGGTCCAGCGCCCATTTGCGCCGTTCGGCGGTGCGGAAATCCACGTAGCCGAGGTCGGCGTTGCGCTTGACCTTCCAGGCCACATCGCCGGCCAGGAAGATGCGCGCGCACGCCGTCTCGATGGTCCGCTCCGACCGGTCCTTCAACCAGGCGACCAGCTCGGCCTCGTCCGAGGCGCTCAAGGAAACAGCCTGCTCGTCGTCCAGCCGCCACCGCTTTTGGCGAACACCAGCCGCTCGTGCAGGCGGAACGGGCGGTCGCGCCAGAATTCCAGCGTCTGCGGCGCGACCCGCCAGCCCGACCAGTGCGGCGGGCGCGGCACCTTGCCCATGCCGAACTTCAGCCCGAACTCGGCGATCTTCTTTTCGAAGGCCAAGCGGTCAGGCAGAGGCCGCGACTGGTCCGACGCCCAGGCGCCGAGCTGCGCGGGCCTGGCCCTCGTCGTCCAATAGGCGTCTGCTTCTTCCGCCGAGACGGGCGTCACTAGCCCGCGCACCCGGACCTGCCGACGCAGGGACTTCCAGTGGAACAGCAGCGCGGCCTTCGGGTTCGCCGCCAGTTCCTGGCCCTTGGCGCTGCCCACATTGGAATAGAAGACGAAGCCGCGGGCGTCGGCCTCCTTCAATAACACCATGCGCACGTCCGGCAGGCCGCTGGCGTCCACGGTGGCCAGCGACATGGCGTTGGCGTCGTTGGGCTCCTTGGCGATGGCCTCGCGCAGCCAGTCGTTGAACAGCGCGAAGGGATCGGCCTCGCTGAGCAGCGGCAGGGGCTCGGCGCCGGCCACCTGGCGGACGTAGTCGTCCTCGCTGGGCGACGGCGGGATCAGCGTCTTGTCGGTCATCGCGGGCGGTATAGCGCGAGGCCAAAGGGGCGGCTATGGGCGCGAGGCCCGCTTCCGGGCGATCCGGCCTCGCGGCCGGACATCCCGGAACCGGCGCGGCGCGGCCTTGGTCCAGCGGCGGAAGGCGCGGCGGAAGTTGCCGGGCTCGCTGAACCCCATGGCCTCGGCGATGTCGTCGACCGGCAGGTCGGTCTCCCGCAGGTACTTGATCGCCATCTCGGCGCGCAGTTCGTCGGTGAGGTCCCGGAAGGTCGTCCCCTGCTCCCACAACCGGCGGCGAAGCGTGCGCGGGCTCATGCCGAGATCGGCCGCGATGTCGTCGAAATGCGTCGCCTTGGGGCCGCGCACCAGGAAGGCGTGCCGCACCCGTCCGGCCAGTCCCGCACGAAGCTCCAGTTCCTCGAGCAGGTCGTCGCACAGCTTGACCACGCTGGCGTAGGTGATCTGGTTGCCAAGCTCCGCCTTCTCGTCGAGCAGGACCGCGGCGAAACGGAATTCGTTGCGCGGCTGGTCGAACAGGGCGGGGAACACCATCTGCGCCGGAAACGCCCGCGGATCGCGCGGCGGCCCATAGGTCATGTGGACTTCGTCGGGGCGGAAGTTGGGGCCCATGATGTCCCGGTGGATGGTGGTGAAGATCCCCACCTGCAGCTCCACGAGGAAGCGGTAGAGCGCGTTGTCGACGGCCGCGTGCGACATCGGCGCGATCCGCCAGATGGCCTGGCCGCGCTCCTCGCAGAAGGCCACGTCGGCGAGCGGCGTGGCGAGCTGGTGGTACTGCTCGATGAACCGCATGGTCTGGCGGAAATCGGTGCTGCTGAGCACGGCGAAGCCGTACATCCCGTAGGCAGAGATGTGGAACCGCAGGCCGGCGTGATAGGCGAATTGCGGGTTGCGGGTCAGCCGGACGATGTTGCGATAGCACTCGACGACCTGGCGGAGCGACACCCGTGAGCGCGGCGAGGAAAGGTCGCTTTCCAGGATGCCGGTTCCGGCCAGGGCGAGCTCGACCGCGACGCCTTCTTCCCGCAACACGTCGAGGACGATCGCGACCTTGACGATCGGGTAGACCTTCGCGTCGGGACCCGGAGTGATCATCGTCGAGCCGCCCTGTGGCGATCTGCGATAACACGGGTCTCCGGTCTGGCCCAAATCGGGCGAGGCGCCGGGCCGTTCCAGCCGGCCAATTGCCCGCGTTCTCTGGCCGGAACGGACGTTCGCTTCCCCACCGTCATGCGCCATTGCAGCGCCTCGAAATTGCATCGTGCGACGAGAGGTTGGTTTGTGCTTCAGAGTGAGTGCGTATGCGTGGCCGGCGACGAGCCGGGATCGTTGCGGATCAAGGCCGTCGAGGCGGCCGCCAAGATCGCCCACCTGATGGCCCGGACGGCCGCCCGCTAGATGTCGCTCAGTCCGGATCCGGCCGATGTCCCAGATGCTTGCGTGTTCGTGATCGACGACGACGCGGCGGTGCTGAATTCCCTGAAGCTGCTGCTGCGGACCGCGGGCCTGCGGGTGGTCGGCTTCCAATCCGCCGTCGATTTCCTGGACCACGTCACGCCGGAGCGGCACGGCTGCGTGGTCACCGACGTGCTGATGCCCGGCATCGACGGAATCGAGCTGATCCGGCGGCTCAGGGCGCGGGGCGTGCGGTTGCCGGTGATCGTGATGACCGGCCACGCCGATGTCGGCGCCGCGGTCCAGGCGATGAAGGCCGGCGCCTCGGAATTCATCGAAAAGCCGTTCGAGAGCGAGCGGATTCTGCGGATGATCCACGCCCTGATCGATCAGGATCGCTCGGCCTTCGAGGTTCGCTCCAGCCGCGACCGGATCCGCCGGCGCCTGGCCGAGCTGAGCGTCCGCGAGCGGCAGGTGTTCGATTGCATCGTCGAGGGCGCCGGCAACAAGGCCGCCGCGGCGCAACTGGGGATCAGCCCGCGCACCGTGGAGATCTACCGGGCCAAGGTGATGATCAAGATGCAGGCCGAGAGCCTGTCGGACCTGGTCCGGATGGCCATCGCCGCGGACGAGTCGCCCAAGCGGACCTAGGCGGTTTTGTACTCGAGGTAGCCGCGCTCGATCATTCGCCGCATGGCCTCGTAGACCTCGGCCAGTTCCTCGTAGGACGACCGAAGATGCTCCAGTTCCGCCTTCTGCTCCGGCGTCAGCGGACGGCCGGATTCGGTGGAGGCGATGCCCTTGGCGACCCACAGGGCGCGGGCCTGGGCGGTGACCAGCGCCACCCGCTCGAACTTCTTGGCGTCGACGCCGGCCAGCGCCGCGCCCATCACCTTGCGGTTGGCGTCGTAGGCCGTGTAGTCGATCTGCTCCAGCTGGCCGCGCAGCGCGCGCTGGGCCTTGGGGTCCATGGCGTCATCGGGCTCGAAGTGATCGCCGACGACACGCCGCAGATTGGTTCGGGTCGATGACATGGCCTTGCCTCCCGCCCGCAGATGTTGCTGCCGAGCGCAGGCCATAAGACCTTGGAAAGGCTAAGATTGGATTAGGGTTTGCACCCGAGGCGGCCTTGACCTTCCCCACATCGATCGCAGGCTTAACCCGCCATTGACGCTATGGCGGCGACTGTCCGCGCCGATGGCGTCCGATTCATCCATGTCGCTGAAGGCCGCGCGCGAGGCGCTGGGCGTCGGCCCGTTCTTCTCGGCCGCCGAGCTGCGCCGCGCCTTTCGCGAGGCGGCCAAGCAGGCGCATCCCGACCGCGCCGGCGGCGGCGCCGAACGTTTCCGCCAGGTGGTCGAGGCCTATCACCGGCTGCAGGCGGTGCAGGCCGGACGCGACCGCATCGTCCAACCGCCCGCGCCCCGGCCGCCGCGCGCCGCCGAACCGCGCCCCACCGAACTGCGGATCGACCCGCTCGTCGCCCTGCGCGGCGGGGCGGCCGAGCACCTGCTGCCCGACGGCCGCCGGGTGCGGGTGAAGCTGCCGGCCGGCCTGCGCCAGGGTGACACCGTCCGCGTCGGCCCCGATGACCTGGCCGTCGTCCTGGCGGGCGCGCCGGAGATGCTGGTGCGCGGCGACGACCTATGGATCAACGCGGCGGTCTCGCCGCGCATGCTGGCCGAGGGCGGTCGCGTCGCCGTCGAGACGCCGCTTGGCCGGCGGATCGTCTGGCTGACCAAGAAGGCCGGCGAGCGCAAGCTGGTGCGGCTGGTGGGCCAGGGCCTGCCCGCCCGCGGACCGCACCGGCAGGGTCACCTCTTCCTGCGGTTGGCGCCCGCCAAGGCCGGCCAGGCCGACTCCGCCGCCCGCACCCTGCTCCGCCGGTTCGCCGCCGCCTGGGCCGCGTGAGCCGCCCGAGCCGGCCAGGCGGCCGAGCCGGCCAGGCGGCATAACCGCGATTTAAGCGGCGGCGCGCCCCCGCCTCGCCTATAGGGCGGAAAGACCCATCACCTCGCGGAGCGGCCGATGCGCCTTTCCAAGCCGGCCGCCCTGTTGCTGGCCGCGTTCTCTCTCGCAATCGCCGCGCCCCGCGCCGCCAGCGCCCAGGAAAGTCCGGTGGGCGAGCGCCATCTGGTGGCCGTCAACCCAACCGCGGCCCTGCGCGACGCCGACCACAAGACCACCGTCCGCGTCACCGTCTGGTACCCCGCCGCCGAGGGCTCGGAGGAGACCTCGCTGGACATCGGCCCGCCCGGCCAGGCGATGTTCTATGTGGGCTCGGCGGCGCCCAACGCGCCCTTTGCCGACACGCGGCGGCGGCCAGTGATCCTGTTCTCCCACGGCTTTGGCGGCACCGCGCGGATCATGGCCTGGTTCACCACCGTCATGGCTCAGCAGGGCTATGTGGTCATCGCCGTGGACAATCCGGGCAACAACAGCGTCGACAAGCCGACGCTCGCCGGCGCCGTGCTGCTCTGGGATCTGCCCGGCGACCTCGACGCGGCGCTGGAGGCCGCCAGGCTCGACCCGGTGATCGGGCCCCACCTGGATCTCCGCCGCCTGGGTGTCGCCGGCTTCGCCACCGGCGGCCTGACCGCGCTGGAAGCGGCCGGCGCGCGGTTCGACCTGGCGCGCCTGCGCGAGTTCTGCGCGACGCATCCCGACGACGGGGTCTGCAGGCCGCAGCCGGAATTTCCGGTCACGCAGGAACAGGCCGCCGCCGCGTTGGCCTCGCCGGAGCTTGCCTCAGAGGCGGCCCGCGCTGGCGACGACCATTCGATCCGCGGCGTGAAGGCGGTGTTCGCCATGGCCCCGGCCTTCGTCCAGGCCCTCGACCCGGCCAGCCTGGAGGCGATGAACACACCGGTCTCCATCGTGCTGGGGGAAGCCGACCAGGTGGCCCCGCCGCACACCAATGGCGGCGTCGCCGCGCGGCTGATCCCGCAGGCGCAGATGAAGGCCCTGCCCGGCGTCGGCCACTACGACTTCCTGGCGGCCTGCACGCCTGCGGCGATGCAGCGCCAGGTGCCGGTGTGCATGGACCTGCAGACCCCGCAGGGCCCGACCCACGTGGCCGCCCTGCAGCAGGCGCTGGTGTTCTTCGGCCGGACGATGGGCCTGCCCTGATCGGCGCGGTTGGCCTAAGCGGGCCTGAACCGCTACAAGCCCGGCCATGTCGCACAATACGTTCGGCCACCTTTTCCGCGTGACCACCTGGGGCGAGAGCCACGGGCCGGCCCTGGGCTGCGTGGTCGACGGCTGCCCGCCCGGGATCGCGCTCACCGAAGCCGACGTGCAGGTCTGGCTGGAGAAGCGCCGGCCTGGCCAGGGCAAGTTCGTCACCCAGCGCCAGGAGCCGGACGCGGTGAAGATCCTGTCCGGGGTGTTCTTCGACGAACGCCATCCGCAGCAGGTGACCACCGGCACGCCGATCTCCATGCTGATCGAGAACGTCGACCAGCGCAGCCGCGACTATTCCGAGATCGCCACCGCCTTCCGCCCCGGCCACGCCGACTACAGCTATTTCGCCAAGTACGGGGTGCGTGACTATCGCGGCGGCGGCCGGCAGTCGGCCCGCGAGACCGCCGCCCGCGTCGCCGCCGGCGCGGTGGCCCGCAAGATCCTGGGCGGCGTCACCATCCGCGGCGCGGTGGTGCAGATCGGCCCGCACGCCGTCGCCCCCGAACGCATCGACTTCAGCGTCACCGGCGACAACCCCTTCTGGTGTCCCGACCCGGACATGGTCCCGGTTTGGGAAGAGCACCTGGAGGCGGTGCGCAAAGCGGGCTCCTCCACCGGCGCCATCGTGGCCGTCGAGGCCGTGGGCGTGCCGGCCGGCTGGGGCGCGCCGGTCTACGGCAAACTCGACGCCGAGCTGGCTGGCGCCCTGATGTCGATCAACGCGGCCAAGGGCGTGGAGATCGGCGCGGGCTTCGCCGCCGCCGCACTGTCGGGCGAAGAGAACGCCGACGAGATGCGGGCGGGCAATGACGGTCCGACATTCCTCTCGAACAGCGCCGGCGGCATCCTGGGCGGCATCTCCACCGGCCAGGCGGTGACCGCGCGGGTGGCGTTCAAGCCGACCTCCTCGATCCTCACGCCGCGCAAGTCGATCAACGAGGCCGGCGAGGAGATCGAGCTGCGCACCAAGGGCCGCCACGATCCCTGCGTCGGCCTCCGCGCCGTGCCAGTGGTGGAGGCGATGGTCGCCTGCGTGCTGGCCGACGCCTTCCTGCGGCACCGGGGCCAGACCGGACTCAGCTGACCGCTAAACCCGCCGGACGACCAAGGGTTGGGCGACGCCGGTGACAGCCACACGTCTAGTTTGTAATCTGGATTATTCCGTTACGGCAACCACTTAGCTTGACCCTAGAACGCCGGAATTCGCATTGACCGTTAGTGTTTCCCCAACGTAATCAGCCGCACACTCATGAGGCGCGGGACTCAGGCGCGGACCCATGGGACGTTGAAACGGACGTTTGCCAGCCTTGCGCTACGACCTCCTGAAAATCCTGATTGTCGATGACAACCGCCACATGCGGGTGATGCTGTCGGAGATTCTGAAAGCGGTCGGCGTGCGCCAGATCCACGAGGCCAGCGACGGCGCCCAGGCGCTGAAGATGATGCGCGGGCAGGCGATCGACATCATCATGACCGACCTCTCGATGCAGCCGCTGGACGGCATCGACTTCGTGCGCCTGCTGCGCCGCTCGCCCGACAGCCCCAACCCGATGTGCCCGGTGATCATGATCACCGGCCATTCGACCATGACGCGGGTGCACGAGGCCCGTAACGCCGGCGTCAACGAGTTCCTGGCCAAACCGCTCACCGCGCGCGGGGTCGTCGAGCGGATCACCCAGATCGTCGAACACCCCAGGCCCTATGTGAAGACCGAGAACTACTTCGGCCCTGACCGCCGCCGCCGCGCCGATCCGCACTATGCGGGCCCCTTCCGCCGCGACGGCGATGGCGCGCAGCGAAAGGCCGCGACCCGCGACCTCTAAGCGCCTTCTTTCGTAAGCTTTGTGCGGGCATGCTGGCCGCCTCGCCCGGGGAGTTCCGCCAAGATGACCGTCAAGATCCTCGCCACGGCCGCCCTGGCCGCCGCCTCCGTGATGCTCTGCGGCTGCGCGGTGGTGGGCGCGGCCGGCGCGGTGGGCGGCGCGGCCGTCGGCGTGGCGGGAGCCGCCGTCGGGGTCACCGGCAAGGTCGTGGGCGCCACCGCCCGCGGCGTCGGCGACGTCGCCGGAGCGGTCATCCCCGGCGGCAAGAAGGACGACAAGTCCGGGAACTAGGGTTGTCCACGAACCAAACGAACGGTTCTGGCTCCCGAGACTTCGGGGAGCGGAGGCTCAGTTAGATTCAAAACCACGGAAAACACGGAAGGACACTGAAATCGCAGCTGCCCCTTCCGGGCTCTTTCCGTGTTTTCCGTGGTCGTCTTTAGCTAGAGGCGCCCGCTGTGCGGGCCAATCCCAGCTAGACCCCGTTCGTGTGGTTCGTGTGGTTCGTGGACCTAAACCAGGTTCAGCGCACAGCTTTCGCCGACGGTGGGGCGGGAGACGACGAGGCGCGAGAGGCCGGGGAATTGCGGCTTCAGGCGATCGGCGAACCACAGGCAGATGTGCTCCAGGGTGGGGCTTTCCAGGCCCGGCTTTTCGTTGAGCAGGCCGTGATCCAGCTCGCCCGCCGCGGCGCGCAGCGCCCGGTCGAGGTCGCCCAGGTCGGCGACCCAGCCGATCGCGCCCTGTTCCTCGCCGCGCACCGTCGCCTCGACCCGGAACGAATGACCGTGCAGGCGCGTGTAGGGGCCCGCGGGCCCCTCCGGCAGGTGGTGCGCCGCGTCGAAGGTCGCGGCCTTGGTGATCTCGAAAATCCTGGAACTCATCTCGTCTTGCGCAGCAATTTCAGGTGAGAAGCGCGCCCCCATAGCCGATTGATCAGGCGATGCCGAGGTACTTGTGCGTCTGGACGCTGAGGCGCCAGCGGGGATGGGCCAGGCAATAGGCGATGGCGGCCTTGGTATTCTCCGCCCGGTTCGGCCCGTCCATCGGCTGCAGCAGGAAGCGGTCGAAGGACAGGCCCTCGAACCGCGCCGGATCGACGCCCGTCTGCGGATAGACCAGCTTCAGCTCCTGGCCAGTGGTCTGGACGACCTGCGCCTGCGCCTTGGGGCTGACGCAGATCCAGTCGACGCCGGGCGGCGCGGCGATCGTGCCGTTGGTCTCCAGCGCCAGCGAAAAACCCCGCCTGTGCAGCGCCGCGATCAGAGCCGCGTCCACCTGCAACAGGGGCTCGCCGCCGGTCAGCACCACCAGCCGGTTCTCCGCCCCGCCCTGCCAGGCCGCTTCGACCGCCGCGGCCAGGGCCTCGGCGTCGGCGAACCGCCCCCCGCCCTCGCCGTCTAGGCCGACGAAATCGGTGTCGCAGAAATTGCAGACCGCCGTGGCGCGGTCCTCCTCGCGTCCCGACCAGAGATTGCAACCGGCGAAGCGGCAGAACACCGCCGGACGGCCCGCCTGCCCGCCCTCGCCTTGGAGGGTCAGGAAGATCTCCTTGACCGCATAGCTCATGGCCGCAGCGCCGGCCGGTCCTGCGCGACCCAGCCGTCCCAGCCCCTGGCCCGCAGTTCACAGGCCGGACAGGTCCCGCAGCCGTAGCCCCAGGGGTGGCGCAGGTCGCGTTCGCCCAGGTAGCAGGTGTGGCTCTCGGCGACGATCAGCTCGACCAGGGCCTCGCCGCCCAGCCCCTTGGCCAGCGCCCAGGTTTCCGCCTTGGTGATCGACATCAGGGGCGTCTCGATGACGAAGTCCTGCGCCATGCCGAGGTTCAGGGCCTGCGCCATGGCGTCCAGCGTTTCGCGCCGGCAGTCCGGATAGCCGGAGAAGTCGGTCTCGCACATGCCGCCCACCAGGCTGCCCAGGCCCCGTCGGTCGGCAAGCGCGGCGGCATAGACGAAGAACACCAGGTTCCGGCCCGGCACGAAGGTCGACGGCAGGCCCTTGGCGGTCATCTCGATGGCGCGGTCGGCGGTCAGGGCCGAGTCCGCCACGGCTCCGAAGCTTGAGATGTCCACCATGTGGTCGTCGCCGAGCCGGGACGCCCAGGCTGGGAACCGCTGAGCGATCTGGGTCCGTACCGCCTGGCGCGCCTCCAGCTCCACCGCATGGCGCTGGCCGTAGTCGAAGCCCACGGTCTCGACCCGCGAGTGGCGCTCGAGCGCCCAGGCCAGGCAGACGCTGGAGTCCTGCCCGCCGGAGAACAGCACAAGGGCGCCAGCCTGATCGGTCATCGTTCCCATATGCGCGATCGCAGGCCGCTTCGAAAGACCAGGAGTCGCCCCTTGTGTGTCAGCCGCGTCACTTAACCTCTCTGCAAGCGCTTGGCGCCATGGTGGCTTTCCGTCGCGTCTCGCAACCTACGGCTGTTCATGTCTTTGCAAGCGTTCTTCTTCGACCGCGTCACCGCCGAAATCTTTCAGCAGATGGATGGCATCCTGGCGCTGACCGAACAGCTTTCGCGGCAACGCCTGACGCCTGACGCCCAATCCTGCGTCACCAGCGCGGGCGAAGCGGCTGACGGCGTACGCCGCATGCTTGAGACCGCCGTCGACCTGCGCAAGGTCACCCATCACGGCTTGACGCTCGAACCCGCGCCGTTGCGCCTGCGCGAGCTGGTGGACGAGGTCCACAGCCGCTGGGAGCCGGCGGCGGCGATGAGCGGAGTCACCCTGCTGGTGTCCTACGACGGCGATCCCGACGCCTGCGCGCTGGGCGACCGCAACCGCCTGCTGCAGGTCTTCGACGGCTTTGTCGGCGAGGCGGTGGCCAGCATGCGGCGCGGCGCCGTGGAAGCCAGTATCCGCACCGTCGTCGGCCCCGACGGGGTCCGCGTCGAAGGCCGCGTGCGCGGCGCCCGCGATCCCGCCTGGGAATCCCAGGACCTCGAGGCCCGGGTGCGCGATGTGGAATCCCGCTTCGGCCTGCAGGTCGCCATCGGCGTCATGCTGGCCCGTCAGATCGTCGACGGCCTGGGCGGCGCACTGCGCAACGAAGGCGCCGGCGGCGCCGCCGAGACCGTGATCTTCGACGTCCTGCTGCCGATCGCCTCGGAGACGCCCGAGGAAGAGCCGCAGGAAGCCGAACGTTCGGCCCACGTGCTGGTGGTCGACGACAACGCCACCAACCGCATGGTCGCCCAGGCGTTGTGCGAAATGTTCGACTGCACCTGCGAAAGCGCCAACGATGGCGCCGAGGCGGTGGAAGCCGCCAAGGGCGGGCGATTCGACCTGATCCTGATGGACATCAAGATGCCGGTGATGGACGGCGTCGCCGCCACCCGCGCCATCCGCGCGCTCGGCGGCCCGGCCTCCCTGGTGCCGATCATCGCGCTCACCGCCAACGCCGAGCCGGAAGACGCGGAAGGCTACCTGACGGCCGGCATGAACGGCGTCGTCGAAAAGCCCATGAAGCCGGAACATCTGCTGGCCGCCCTGCAGGCCGCCCTGGGGGAGACCCCCGCCGAGGACCAGACGGCGAATCCGGCCGCGGCGGCCGCCGCCTGAAATTCTGCTCGCAAGGCGTGGCGATGGGCCCATAGCGGCCCTTCGATCTCAGATCGAAACCTAGGCGCCGCGATGTCGCCGCTTTTCGATCTAACTTGGCCGCCAAACAAGCGGAGGGGATTATGCGACGTCTTTTGAATCTGGCCTTTATCGCCGCGCCGGTGCTGCTGGCGTCCAGTTACGCGATCGCCGCGCCGGCCGCGACCGGCGCCGACTACGACCGCGACGTCGTCTCGGTCAGCACCTTCGGCCGCCATGCGGCGATCCCCACCGCAGACTGCCTGGTATGGGCGAACGCCGAAGGCCTCGGCGTCGGCCCCGCCCAGCTCAACGGCATGCACGGCGTCAACATGAACCTCAACGAACATCCGCTGCCCAGCGAGGGGGTGAAGACGCCAAGCACCTTCGACGCCGCCTTCGCCGACATGAAGGCCCACTACCC
>DATAUR010000006.1:0-15033 GCA_036268175.1 Phenylobacterium sp.
ACTCCGGCAGCCAGGCGAACCAGGCCGTGTTCATGGCGACCATGAGCCCTGGCGACACCTTCATGGGCATGAACCTGGCGGCCGGCGGCCACCTGACCCACGGCATGGCGATCAACCAGTCGGGCAAGTGGTTCAATCCGGTGGCCTACGCCGTCCGCGCGCAGGACCACCTGATCGACTACGATCAGGCCTGGGAGGTTGCGCGCGAGCACAAGCCAAAGGTGATCATCGCCGGCGGTTCGGCCTATTCGCGGCACATCGATTTCGAACAGTTCCGCGCCATGGCCGACGAGGTCGAGGCCTTGCTGATGGTCGACATCGCCCACTACGCGGGCCTGGTGGCGGGCGGCGTCTATCCGAACCCGTTCCCGCACGCCCACATCGTCACCACCACCACGCACAAGACCCTGCGCGGCCCGCGTGGCGGCATGATCATGACCAACTCCAAGAAGTGGAACCAGAAGATCAACTCGGCGGTGGTCCCCGGCCTGCAAGGGGGCCCTCTGATGCATGTGATCGCCGCCAAGGCCGTGGCGTTCGGCGAGGCCCTGCGGCCGGAATTCAAAGTCTATGCGAAGAACGTGATCGAGAACGCCCGCGCGCTGGCCGACAGCCTGCAGGTCGCCGGCTTCAAGATCGTCTCCAACGGCACCGACAGCCACCTGATGCTGGTGGACCTGACGCCCAAGGGCGTCTCGGGCGCCGACGCGGAAATCGCGCTGGAGCGGGCCGGGATCACCACCAACAAGAACTCGATCCCCGGCGACCCGCTGCCGGCCATGCAGACCTCTGGCCTGCGCGTCGGCTCGCCCGCCGGCACCACCCGCGGCTTCGGCCCCGCGGAATTCCGCCAGGTGGGGACCTGGATCGGCGAGGTGCTCGACGGCCTGAAGGCCGGCGGCGACAATTCCGCCACCGAATCCAAGGTGCGCGGCGAGGTCCTGGCGTTGACGCGGCGCTTCCCTATCTACAACGGATAGGGTTTGGTAGGCCCGAAGGGGGCTAGTGTGCTGGATTTGAAGTTCGCCTCTTTTTGGGTCGTGCGCCGTAGCGAACTTCAAATCCGAAAAGCACACTAGAAGCCTAAATTTGCTAGTGTCCTCATCGACCCCGAAGTTCGACGGAGGCCGCCACAACACATGCGAACTTCGGGGTCGGGACACTAGATATGCGCTGTCCGTTCTGCGGCCATGCCGAAAGCCAGGTGAAGGACAGCCGACCGTCGGAAGACGGCGCGGCCATTCGCCGTCGCCGGCTCTGCCCGGAATGCGGCGGGCGGTTCACCACCTTCGAGCGCGTGCAACTGCGCGAGTTGACGATCCTGAAGAAGTCTGGCCGGCGCACGCCGTTCGAGCGCGACAAGCTGGTGCGCTCGATCTCCATCGCCACCCGCAAGCGGCCGGTGGAACCGGAGCGGGTCGAGCGGATGATCTCCTCCATCGTTCGCCAACTGGAGAGCATGGGTGAGACCGAGCTCCCGTCGTCTGCGGTGGGCGAGCTCGTGATGCAACAGCTCAAGGCCCTCGATGACGTGGCCTATGTCCGCTACGCTTCGGTGTACCGCGACTTCCGCGAGACCCAGGACTTCGCCAACTTCCTGGGCGCGGAGGGCTTGGCGGAGGCGACGGAGATCGAGGAATGAAGTTTCCCTCCCCCTTGTGGGGAGGGCGAGTTGGCGCGAGCCAACCGGGGTGGGGGCTTGACCGCCATTGCCCCACCCGTCTCGTGCTGCGCACGATCCACCCTCCCCACAAGGGGGAGGGAGAATGACAGTCACTCTGAAGCTCGCCACCTCGCTGGACGGCCGTATCGCCACCGCGGGCGGCGAAAGCCGCTGGATCACCGGCGACAAGGCGCGCGAGGCGGTGCACTGCCTGCGCGCGGAGCATGACGCGGTCGTGGTGGGCGTCGAGACGGCGCTGGCCGACGATCCGGAACTGACCGTGCGCCTGCCGGGCTACGACGGCCATCAGCCGGCGCGGGTAGTGCTGGACAGCCGCCAGCGGCTTTCGCCGGACTGCAAGCTGGTCAAGACCGCCCGCGAGGTTCCAACCTTCGTGGTGGCGACGGCATCGCCCGATCCCGCGCTCACCGAGGCGGGCGTGCGCGTGGTCACCGTGCGCGCCGTCGGCGAGGATCGACCGGAGTTGAAGAGCGTCGTCGAGGCCCTGGCCCGCGAAGGGCTGAAGCGCCTGTTCGTGGAGGGCGGGGGCCAGGTGGCGGCGAGCTTCATCCGCTGTGGCCTTGTGGATCGGCTGGAGTGGTTCCGGGCGCCGATGCTGATCGGCGGCGAGGGGCGACCGGGCGTCGGCGCCTTGGCGGTTGCGGCGCTGGCGCAGGCGCCCCATTTCCAGCGCACGGAAGTCCGGGAGATCGGCGACGATCTCTGGGAGCGCTACGCGAGGATCTGATGTTCACCGGGATCGTCACCGACGTCGGGCGCGTGCGCAGCGTGCGCGAGACCAACCGCGACCGCCGGTTCGAGATCGAGACCGCCTTCGACCTTTCCACCCTCGATATCGGCGCCTCGGTCAGTCACGCCGGCTGCTGCCTGACCGTGGTGGAGAAGGGCGCGGACTGGTTCGCGGTGGAGGTGTCCGGTGAGACCCTGGCCATGAGCACGCTGGACGCCTGGAAAGAGGGGCGACGGATCAACCTGGAGCGGGCCGCCCGCGTCGGCGACGAGCTGGGCGGCCACATCGTCTCCGGCCACGTGGACGGTGTCGGCGAGGTGGTTTCGGTGGAGAGCGAGGGCGGCTCGCATCGGGTGCGGATCCGCGCGCCCAGGCCGCTGCATCGTTTCATCGCGCCCAAGGGCTCGATCACCGTCGAGGGCGTGTCGCTGACGGTCAACGAGGTCGAGGACGACGTGTTCGGCGTGAACCTGATCCCGCATACCTGGGATGTGACGACGCTGGGCGAGCTGCAGGCGGGGTCGCGGGTGAACCTGGAGATCGACATGCTGGCGCGGTATCTCGCGCGCTTTCGCGAAACGGCCTAAGGCTGCGGCGCGCAACGCCAAAGGGCCCCTTGATGAGTGAAGACCAAGTCCGCATCCTGATCGTCGAGGCGCGGTTCTATTCCGACCTGGCCGACGAACTCTTGAAAGGCGCCCAGGACGCCCTGGAGGCGTTCGGCGCGGCCTATGACGTCGTGACGGTGCCAGGCGCCCTGGAGATCCCGGCGGCGATCGCGCTGGCGGAGGAGGGCGGCCGCTACGACGGCTATGTGGCGCTGGGGACCGTGATCCGCGGCGAGACCTATCACTTCGAGATCGTCGCCAACGAGAGCGCCCGGGGCCTGATGGACCTGTCGGTCAGCAAGCAGCTCTGCGTCGGCAACGGCATCCTGACCGTCGAGGACGAGGCGCAGGCCTGGGCGCGCGCCAAGGCCAGCGAAGGCGACAAGGGCGGCGGCGCGGCGCGGGCGGCCATGACCATGGTCTCGCTGCGCCAGCAGCTGCTGATCGGGCTGTAAGCGTGACGGCCGCTCCGAAACAGGCCCGCTCGGTGGCGCGCTTGGCCGCCGTCCAGGCGCTCTATCAGATGGAGGTCTCCAGCGTGGGCGCGGAGGCGGTGATCCGCGAGTTCGCCGAGCACCGCTTCGACCGCAGCGCCGACGAGGGCGACGAGCCCCTGGCCACCGCCGACGAGGCCTTCTTCGGCGACCTGGTGCGGGGCGTGGTGGAGCACCAGAAGGCGGTGGATGCAGCCATCGCCAAGAAGCTCGCCACCGGCTGGCGGCTGGATCGCCTGGACGCCACGGCGCGCGCGATCCTGCGGGCTGGGGCTTTTGAGCTGATCCACCGCCCCGATGTGCCCACCGAGGTGGCGATCGACGAATATGTCGAGCTGGCCAAATCCTTCTTCGAAGGGCCGGAGCCGGGCTTCGTGAACGGCGCCCTGGACGCGGTGGCGCAGGATGCCCGCCGATAAGGCCGCCGCTGGCGATGAATTCTCCGAGATCGCGCGGCTGTTCCGCCCGCTGACTGGCGGCGCGCCTGGCGCCTTCGACCTGCTGGACGACGCCGCGGTCGTGTCGCAGCGGCCGGGCTTCGACCTGGTGGTCACCAAGGACGCCCTCGTCGAGGGCGTGCATTTTCCCGTCGGCGAGGCGCCCGGCCTGATCGCGCGCAAGCTGGTGCGGGTAAATCTCTCCGACCTGGCGGCCAAGGCGGCCGAACCGTTCGGCTGTTTCCTGGCGGTGGCCTGGCCCAAGGGGTTCGGCGCGGCGGAGCGCGAGGCCTTTGCCGCCGGTCTGGGCGAAGACCTGCGGGCGTTCGGGGTCAATCTGCTGGGCGGCGACACGGTGTCGACGCCGGGGCCGTTCACCGCCAGCCTGACGGCCCTGGGCTGGGTTCCGGCGGGCCGCGTGGTGCGTCGCGCGGGCGCTCAGGTCGGCGACACCGTGGCGGTCAGCGGAACCATCGGCGATGGCGTGCTGGGGCTGGCGGCGGTGACCGGCGAGATCGCTGACGCCGACGGCTGGCTTGCCGGCCGCTACCGCCTGCCGACGCCGCGCCTGGAACTGCGGGAGGCGCTGCGTGCCCGCGCCAAGGCGGCGGCCGACGTCTCCGACGGTTTGGTCGCCGACGCCGGCCACATCGCGCAGGCAAGCGGCGTGGTCCTGCGCCTCGATCTCGACAGGCTGCCGCTGTCGGCGGCGGCGCGCGGCTGGCTGGACGCCCAGCCGGACCGGACGGCCGCCCTGATCCGCCTGGCCACCGGCGGCGACGACTATGAGGTGGTTTGCGCGGTGTCCGGCGATCCGCCGAACGGCTTCACAGCGATCGGCGAGGTGGTGGCGGGCGCCGGAGTCGAGGTCCGGGTCGAGGGACGGAAAACTGACATCGTACATAAAGGCTGGCGGCACCTCTGAGGCGGAACCTCAATCAGGACTGAGGGTTGCGGGCAGCGGGACAGCCGCCGCAAAGACCGCCAGAGACCCTCATGACCGCCGCCGTACATCTGCTGTCCCTCGCGACCGCCAACCCGCCGAACGTGCTGACCCAGGACGAGGTGGTGGAGGCCGCCACCGAAATCTTCAGCGCCCGCTTTCCCGCCTTCTCGCGGATGACACCGGTGTTCGCCCATGCCGGCGTGCGCCGCCGGCAGTTAGCCCAGGCGACCGATTGGTACCTGCAGCCGAAGACCTGGCCGGAACGTAGCGCCGTTTATGACGAGGTGGCGCTGGATCTCTTTTGCCGCTCGGCCGAGGCGGCGCTGGCGGAGGCCGGGCTTTCCGGCGGCGAGATCGATACCATCGTCACCGTCTCGACCACCGGCATCTCGACCCCCAGCCTGGAAGCTCGGGCTATGACCCGCATGGGCTTTCGGCCCGACGCGGCCCGCGTGCCGCTGTTCGGCCTGGGGTGCGCTGGCGGGGCGAGCGGCCTTGGCTTGGCGTCGCGGCTGGCGCGGGCGCAGCCCGGGTCGAGGGTTCTGCTGGTCTGCGTCGAGCTCTGTTCGATGGCGTTTCGGCTGGACAACCTCGCCCCGGCCGACATCATCTCCACGGCGATCTTCGGCGACGGGGCGGCGGCCTGCGTGCTGTCCAGCGGTCCCGCCGAGGGCTTCGCCATGGTGGCCGGCGCGGCCGAGCACACCTGGCCCGATACCCTCGACATCATGGGTTGGCGAGTCGAGCCGAACGGCCTGGGCGTCATCCTCGCTCGCGCGCTGCCGCCCTTCATCGTCAAGGAGATCAGGCCGGCGGTGGAGCGGATGCTGGCCGGTCAGGACCTGGCGCTGGACGATGTGGACCGCTTCCTCTGCCACCCCGGCGGGATGAAAGTGATCGAGGCCATCGAAAGCGCCTTCGGCCTGGGGCAGGGCGCGCTGGACCTGGAGCGGGAGGTCCTGGCCGACCACGGCAACATGTCCTCGCCCACCGTGCTGTTCATCCTGGACCGTGCGCGGCGCCGCGGCCTGCCCAAGCGCTCGGTGGTCACCGCCATGGGGCCGGGTTTTACCGCCAGCACGGTGACCCTGGCCGCCGCATGATCCTGTCGATCGCAATCCTGACGCTGGTGACGGCCCAGCGGCTGGGCGAGCTGGTGGTTGCGCGGCGCAACACCCGCCGGCTGCTGGCCCACGGCGGGGTCGAGCGCGGCGCGGAGCATTATCCGCTGATGGTCGCGTTGCACGCCGCCTGGCTGGGCGGCCTGTGGCTGCTGGCCTGGAACCGTCCGGCGAACCTCTGGTGGCTGATGGTCTATGTCCTGCTGGAGGCCCTGCGGCTCTGGGTGCTGATATCCATCGGTCGGCGCTGGACCACGCGGATCATCGTAGTCCCGGGCGAGACCCTGGTGCGAAGAGGGCCGTATCGGCTGATCCCGCATCCCAACTACGCGGTGGTGGTGGGCGAGATCGCGGTCCTGCCGGTGGTGTTCGGCCTCGTCGGCTTCGCGGTGGTGTTCTCCCTGCTCAACGCCGCCATGCTGTGGTTGCGCATCCGCACCGAGAACCATGCGCTGATGCAGGCCACAGCGCCGCAGACGTGACGCCCTGCGCGCTTTGTGGGGCTTGCTTTGTCGGACGTGGTACGGCTTTTGGCGCGTCCGCCGCGTTTCGCCGGCGGGCCGAAGGACCCTAGATGCCGTTTCCCCCCACCCATCCCGCCCTCGAGCGAGCGCTCGAGCAGCAGGGCTATCTCGAACCCACCCCGGTGCAGGCGGCCGTCCTGCAAGAGCCGGACAGCCGCGATCTGCTGGTTTCCGCCCAGACCGGATCGGGCAAGACCGTGGCCTTCGGCCTGGCGCTGGCGCGAGGCCTGCTGGGCGAGGCGGAGCGGTTCGGGCGGCCTGAGGCGCCGCTGGCCCTGGTGATCGCGCCCACTCGCGAGCTCGCCCTGCAGGTCAGCCGCGAGCTGGAATGGCTCTACGCCCAGGCTGGCGCCCGGGTGGCGACCTGCGTCGGCGGCATGGACCCCCGCGCCGAGCGTCGCGCCCTGCAGGCCGGGACCCACGTGGTGGTCGGAACGCCTGGCCGCCTGCGCGACCATATCGAGCGTGGCGCGCTGGACCTGTCGGCCCTGAAGGTCGTGGTGCTGGATGAGGCCGACGAGATGCTCGATCTCGGCTTCCGCGAGGACCTGGAGGAGATCCTCGATTCCACGCCGGTGGAACGCCGGACGCTGCTGTTCTCCGCCACTATCGCCAAGGAGATCGCCACGCTGGCGCGGCGCTACCAGCGCGACGCCGCCCGCATCGACACCCTGCGCCGCGACGAGGCGCACGGGGACATCGAATATCGCGCCATCCGCGTGGCGCCGGGCGAGATCGAGCACGCGGTGGTCAACCTGCTGCGCTATTTCGAAAGCCCAGGCGCGCTGGTGTTCTGCAACACCCGCGAGGCGGTGCGCCGGCTGCACAGCGCGTTGCGCGAACGCGGCTTCTCCGCCGTCGGCCTGTCGGGCGAGATGACCCAGAAGGAGCGGTCCGACGCCCTGCAGGCCCTGCGCGACGGCCATGCCCGCGCCTGCGTCGCCACCGATGTCGCCGCCCGCGGCCTCGATCTGCCGGACCTGGGTCTGGTGATCCACGCCGAGCTGCCGGTGAACAAGGCCGGCCTGCTGCACCGGAGCGGCCGGACGGGGCGGGCCGGCAAGAAGGGGACCTCGGTCCTGGTTGTGCCCTACAACAAGCGCCGGTTCGCCGAGCGGTTGCTGGACAGCGCCTCCATCGACGCCGGGTGGTCGGGGCCGCCACTGGCCGACGAGATCCGCGCCAAGGACCAGCAGCGCCTGCTGGCCGACCCGATCCTCACCGAACCAGCGTCGGAGGAAGACCTGACCCTGGCCCGCAAGATCCTGGCGGACTCGACGCCCGAGCAGGTGGCGGCCGCCCTGATCCGCCTGCACCGCTCGCGCCTGCCCGAGCCCGAGGACCTGTTCGACGACGTGCGCGAGACTGGCCAGACGATCCCCACGGCTCGGCCGCAGCGTGGCGGGACATCCTACGATCCGTTGCGCGAGGGCCCCGCGCCTTCGCACCGCGCCGACAGCGTCGGGGCGGAATGGTTCCGCATGCCCATCGGGCGGCAGAACAACGCCGACCCCAAGTGGCTGATCCCGCTGATTTGCCGCCTGGGCCATGTCACCAAGAAGGACATCGGCCAGATCCGGATCTTCGATCGCGAGACCAAGTTCGAGATCGTCGCCGAAACGGAGGCCCGCTTCCGCCAGGCGGTGAAGGGCGCGGCCGAGGGCGATATCCGCATCGAGCCGGCCGCGGCGCCGCCCGCCGCCGACCGGCCGCGCGGTCCGCGGCCCGCCCCGCACCACGCGGGTCCAAAGCCGCCGATCTCGCCGCGCCCGCCGCCGGGCGGCAAGTTCAAGGGCAAGCCCAAGCGCCGGCCGAACCAGGCGCCCAAGCCGCGAGGCTGAGGGTCCGGCTCAGGCTGGCCGGTAAGTAACCTTGGGCAGGGACGGCATCTCGGCGAGGCGGAAGCTGACCTGGCCGCGGCCGAAATCCAGCGCGACGCTGTCGAACTGGGTCAAGAGGTCCATGCCCAGCACCACGGCCGGCGTGTCCTTCAGGCCCCAGAGGTCAAAGACCGGCATGTCGGCGTAGACCACCGGCACATTGCCCATCTGCAGGCCCCCCAGCCGCATGAAGGGCAAGTAGATCATCTCGCCGAAGAACTTCTCGCCGATCAGGGTCTCCAGGCCCACGTGGCTGTAGGCGTCGGTGTGGCCGTGGTGGTTGGCGTCTCCGACCATGCCGCGCAGGGCTGCGTTGCACATGGACATCTGCGAGCCGGAATCGATCATGGCGTTGATCCGCCGGCCCCCCAGGTCGGCGTCGACGATGGTCAACTGTCCCTGACCGCGGCGCGCCGGGACCACGGCGAGGCCCGGGCGGGAATATTCGGTCTTCGACCTGGTGATCGCCAGGTTATGGGTCTTGAAGTCGAGCTCGAGCCGCTGGCCGCGCAGCCAATCGATGCCCAGGACACCGTCGAGGGCGGCGTTAAGGGGCAGGGATGCGGCGCGGACGTCCCGGCGGTCGCGGTCCCCTACCTGCAGGCGGTCGATGAGCACGCCCGGACGCTGGCGGCCGCCCACGATCGTGTGGATCATCGCCGGCTCGGCGCCGGCCAACATCAGCTTCTCCGCCAGTTCGCGCGAGATGCAGGAGGTGTTGGCGCCGGTGTCGATGAGGAATTGGAAGGGGCCCTGGCCGTTGATGGTCACCGGGGCTAGCATATGCTCGAAGTCGTCGCGCCCGGTGTCGAGCCGGGTCGGGGTTTCGTCCGGCTGTCCCAGCGAGGCGATCTGCGCGAGCGCGCGAGAGCTGGGCAAGGCCGATCCAGCCAGTCCAAGAAGGCCGGGTGCTAGCAGGCCGGCGGCGGCCTGGCGGCGGCTGAGCAGCATGGCGTGGTCTCCTCTCCGGATCCTTTCCTCGGCGTTTTCTCCGACGTCTCGCGGAAAGCTACCACCGGTATTCCACCGGGTCATCGTTCTTCAACCTTCCGGCAACCCGCGCGGGCCTAGGATCGCGGCATGTTGAAGCGCCTGCTGATTTTCGCCGCGCCCCTGCTGATAGCAGCGGGCGGCGCGCACGCCGCCGACGACAAGAAGCCCAAGGAGGTCGGCCAATATGTCGACCTGCAGCCCGTGGCCATGCCGATCGTCGTGGATGGCCGATTGGTCAACTACGTCTTCGTCTATGTCCGGGTGAACCTGAGGGCCGGCGCCGACGTCACCAAGATCCGCGACAAGGAACCGATGTTCCGCGACGCCCTGGTGCGCGACGGCCACCGTACGCCGTTCGTGCTGGCCACCGACTGGCAGAAGGTCGACGAGGCCAAGCTGATCGCCGTCATGACCCGCGACGCCAGCGCCATCACCGGGCCGGGCGTCGTGGCTTCGGTGAGCGTCACCTCTCAGACCCCGCAGAAGCACGTGATGCCGCCCCGTCCGGCCGCGCCGGACAAGCCTTAAGCGGGAGCGTCCGGCTGTGCCGGACAAGCCTTAGGCAAAGGCGCTCGACGACCCCTGATCGGCCTCTCCGCACCGCAGGTTGCGTGCGCGGGACAACTTTGGCACTTTCCGGCCTCTTGTCCGGGGCGCTAAGAGAGCGCGCCCCGACGTCTTGGGGAAATAGGGGCTGGGAACGAGCCGGGGTCGCGCATAGGCGCGGTCATCGATCCCCCTCCGCGCGATCGTAAAGGGGTGCGCACGACATGAGTTCGATTCTGATGCTGGTGATCGGAGCCGGCTTGCTGGCGGTGCTGTATGGCATCGTCCAGACCGCCTCCCTGCTACGGGCCTCGCCCGGCAACGCCAAGATGCAGGAGATCGCCGCGGCCATTCAGGAAGGCGCGCAGGCTTACCTCAACAAGCAATATACGGCGATCGCCGTGGTGGGCGTGGTCATCCTGATCGCGGTCTTCTTCCTGATCGGTCCGCTGGCCGCCATCGGCTTCGCCACCGGCGCGATCCTGTCGGGCGCGGCAGGTTTCGTCGGCATGCTGATCTCGGTGAGGGCCAATGTGCGGACCGCCCAGGCCTCGTCCGAAGGCCTGGCCAAGGGCCTGTCCCTGGCATTCCGATCCGGCGCCATCACCGGCATGCTGGTGGCGGGTTTCGCGCTGATCGGCGTCGCCGGCTACTTCGCGGTGCTGACCGGGCCGCTGGGCCATGAGAATACCAGCCGCGAAGTGGTCGACTCGATGGTCGCCCTGGGCTTCGGGGCCTCGCTGATCTCGATCTTCGCGCGTCTCGGCGGCGGCATCTTCACCAAGGGCGCCGACGTGGGCGGCGACATGGTGGGCAAGGTCGAGGCCGGCATTCCGGAAGACGACCCCCGCAACGCGGCCACCATCGCCGACAACGTGGGCGACAACGTCGGCGACTGCGCCGGCATGGCCGCCGACCTGTTCGAGACCTACGCGGTGACCACTGTGGCCACCATGGTTCTGGCGGCGATCTTCTTCGCCAGCGCCGGGACCGAGGTCGTCACCAACATGATGCTGCTGCCGCTGGCCATCTGCGGCGTCTGCATCGTCACCTCGATCATCGGCACCTTCGCGGTGCGCCTGGGCAAGTCCAACAACATCATGGGCGCCCTGTACCAGGGCTTGATCGTCACTGGCGTGCTGTCGATCGGCGCGATCTACTGGGTGATGTCCAAGCTCGTCACCACCACCATGACGGTGGGCGACAAGTCCTTCGACGGCATGAGCCTGTTCTGGTGCGGCATCACCGGCCTGGCGGTCACCGCCGCCATCGTGGTGATCACCGAGTACTATACCGGCACGGGGTTCCGGCCGGTGAAGTCGGTGGCCAAGGCCAGCGTCTCTGGCCACGGCACCAACGTAATCCAGGGCCTCGCCATGTCGCTCGAATCGACGGCGCTACCGGCGCTGACGATCATCATCGGCATTATCGTCACCTATAATCTGGCGGGCCTGTTCGGCATCGCCATCGCCACCACCTCGATGCTGTCGCTGGCCGGCTTCATCGTGGCGCTGGACGCCTTCGGTCCGGTGACCGACAACGCCGGGGGCATCGCCGAAATGGCCGGCCTGCCGCCGGAAGTCCGCGTCACCACCGACGCGCTCGACGCGGTCGGCAACACCACCAAGGCGGTGACCAAGGGCTACGCGATCGGCTCCGCCGGTCTGGGCGCCCTGGTGCTGTTCGCCTGCTACACCCAAGACCTGAAGTTCTTCGCGGCCAACGCGGCCCCGGGCACCTTCTTCGACCAATTGGGTCCGGTGGCCTTCGACCTCTCCAATCCCTACGTGGTGGTCGGCCTGCTGTTCGGGGGGTTGCTGCCCTTCCTGTTCGGCGGCCTTTCCATGACCGCGGTGGGCCGGGCGGCTGAAGCGGTGGTCGCCGAGGTGCGCCGCCAGTTCAAGGAAAACCCCGGGATCATGACCTACGACGTGAAGCCGGAGTACGGCCGCGCCGTGGCCATCCTGACCCAGGCGGCGATCAAGGAAATGATCGTTCCTTCGCTGTTGCCGGTGCTGTCGCCGATCGTGCTGTTCTTCGTGATCCGCGCCATCGCTGGCAAGGTCGACGCCTTCGCGTCGGTCGGCGCCATGCTGATGGGCGTGATCGTCACCGGGCTGTTCGTCGCCATCTCGATGACCTCGGGCGGCGGCGCCTGGGACAACGCCAAGAAGCTGATCGAGGAAGGTCACTACGGCGGCAAGGGTTCGGAGGCTCACAAGGCCGCCGTGACCGGCGACACCGTCGGTGACCCCTACAAGGACACCTCGGGTCCCGCCGTGAACCCGATGATCAAGATCACCAACATCGTGGCCCTGCTGCTGCTGGCGGTCCTGGCCCACGGAGTGATCCACTAGCTCTCGGCGCGAGCTGAAACGAAAGACGCCCTGGAGAGCGATCTCCGGGGCGTTTTCTTTGCCTGAATGTCTGGATCCCCGTCGTGGGGATGGGTCGCTGCGCGCTCAGTTCCTGCGGTCGCCGGGGCGGTTGCCGGGGACGTCCTGGTCGGAGTTCGGCAGCAAGCCGCCGCGGCCGACGTTGCCGAGGATCTGTTCGAGGATGGTCAGTTCGCGCCCGCGGGTCGGGGTTTCGCGGCCGTTGAAGGCGATGACCTTGCCGTCCTTCAGGGTCAGGCTGTTGACGCTCTCGACCAGCTCGGAGTCCTTGTTGAAGGTGATCTCGGTGATGTTGCGCGAAATCACCTCGGGCTTCTTGAACGCCACGCGGGACTTGAGCTGGTTCATGTAGAACCAGGTGTTGGTGTCGAAGGCGCCGGTGGCCGAGGGCGAGCCCAGGCGGGTGCGGACCGTGGACTTGGTGTCCGTGCCGATCTTCACGTCCTTCGGATCGGACTCGATGGCCTGAAAGCCCGAATAGCTGGTGACCGGCGCGCAGGCCGAAAGCCCGGCGGACGCGGCGGGGATCAACAGGCCGGCGGCGAGGGCGGCGAAGGCGGCTCGTGAGGACATCGGAAGCTTGGAACCTGCGCTTGGCGTCAAAGGGCGTGACCTGGGGCTTTGACCTATCGTCGCTCGCCCCTTAGTTCAATGCGGCTTTATGGAATGGATCGGGCGAAATCGAGGCGTTATGCGGCTGAACCGACTGTTCCGACCCCGTCCGGCCCAGAGCGCGGGCCGGGCGCTCTACGCGGGCGCGGTGGAGCAGTCTCGCACGCCTGCGCTCTACGCCGACCTGGGCGCGCCCGACACGGTCGAGGGGCGATTCGAAATCTACAGCCTGCACGTCGTGCTGCTCCTCGACCGGCTGCGCGGCCATGCCGCGCCGGCCGGAGAAGTCTCCCAGGCGCTGTTCGACGCCTATGTGAAGGATCTCGACCACGCGCTGCGCGAACTGGGCGTCGGCGACCTGGCGGTTGGCCGCAAGATGCGCAAGCTGGGCGAGGCTTTCTACGGACGCGGCAAGTCCTACGAGACCGCCTTCGCCGCCCTGCCGGACGAGGCCCCGCTGCTGGCCCTGCTGAGCCGCACCGTCTACGCCGAGGCCGACGCTTCGCCCGCGCCCAGGCTGCTGGACTATGTGCTCGACCAGCGCGCCGCGCTGGCCAGCCAGTCTCTGGAACGGCTCACCGAGGGCGAGGTCGCCTGGAAGCCGCTATGAGGACGTTGCCGTGAGCCGGGCCTGGACCATGCCGGTGCGCCTGCACGAAGTCGGCCGGGGCGCGATCGCCGTCCGCCTGGAGCCCGACGAGGCCGAGCGGGCGAAAATCGCCAAGACGCTGGGCCTGGAAGGCCTGCCGGCGCTCACCGCCGAGCTGAGCGTGAAACCCTGGATGGATGGCGTGGAGATCACCGGGCGCTTCGACGCCAGGGTCGAGCAGATCTGCGCGGTGTCGCTCGACGCCTTCGAGCATCCCCTGGCCGGCGAGATCGGGGTTCGGGCGGTTCCCGCGGGCAGCCCCCACGCCCAGGCGCCGGAAGGCGGTGAGGTGGACTACGATCCCGAGGCGCCCGATCCGCCCGACGTGCTGGAGGGCGACGCGGTCGACCTGGCGGCCTATGTGGTCGAGCACCTGGCCCTGGAAATCGATCCCTTCGCCCGCAAGCCGGGCGCGGCCTTCGACTATGCGCCGCCGCCGGAGCCGGACTCGCCCTTCGCGGTGCTCAAGAAACTCAAGGGCGGGGAGCCCTGAGGGCTTAAGGCCTTGTTTGCATTGCCGAGCCTGGAGGCTATCGTCGGAAGCGAATCCGGCGGGACCCGTCGAAGGACCAAAGCGCCGTCTTGACCCAACCACTGGTGATTTCCATCGATGCCATGGGCGGAGACCACGGCCCGACCGTGGTCGTCCCGGCTGTCGTCCGCGCGATGACATCCCTGCCGCAGGACGTCCGTTTCCTCCTGCACGGCGACGAGACGGCGATCGCCGCGGCGTTGGCCAAACACCGCGACGCCGCGCGCCGCATCGAAATCCGCCACGCCGAGCGGGTCATCGCCATGGACGAAAAGCCCGCCCAGGCGGTGCGCCGCGGCAAGGGCACCTCCATGTGGGCCGCGGTCGAGGCCGTGCGCGAGGGCCAGGCGGTAGCGGCGCTTTCGGCCGGCAACACCGGCGCTCTGAACGGCATCTCGCTGTTGATCCTGCGGATGATCGGCGACCTGGAGCGCCCGGCCCTGGTCGCGGGCATCCCGACGCCGCGCGGGGTCACCACCTTCCTGGACGTCGGCGCCAACATCGACTGCGACGCCGAGCGCCTGGTGGAGTTCGCGATCATGGGCGAGGCCTTCCACCGCGCCGCCCACGGGGTGCAGCGCCCGACGGTCGGCCTGCTCAACGTCGGCTCCGAAGAGATGAAGGGCCACGAGGAGGTGCGCGAGGCCAACCGCATCCTGCGCGAGGGCAAGATCGACCTGGACTATCGCGGCTTCGTCGAGGGCGACGACATCACCCGCGGCGGCGTCGACGTGATCGTCACCGACGGCTTCACCGGCAATGTGGCGCTGAAGGCGATGGAGGGCGCTGGGCGCTTCATGCGGAATGAGCTGCGCGGCGCGCTGACCTCCGGCCTGATGGCTACCCTTGGCGCGGTGCTGGCGCGCTCGGCTCTGCTGAAA
>DATAUR010000007.1:0-47589 GCA_036268175.1 Phenylobacterium sp.
TGGTGGTGGGGGAAAACCCCAAGCTCGGCAGATCGACCGGGCCATCCAAAATTCAGCGGAGGCGGCTCGCCCCCTCCACCCCTCGCTCTGCGGCGAGCGGTCCCCCTCCCGCCGCTGCGCGGGGGAGGTAGGGGGTTAGGCGGAGGAGCGGCGTTCGGGTTGTGGTTCGTTTGCGGGCGCCTCGCAGAGGCTGAGTTTCAGCTCTCCCGAGAGCCCCATGTCGGCGATCATTCGGCGGCAGAGGGTTTCGATGGGCAGCGTTTCGAAGTCGGGGCTTCGGGCGGCTTCGTCCAGGCGAACCCGCAGGTCCTCCTGCAGGATGTCGCACTCTTCGGTGTCGCCTTCGGACTCGTTCCAGAGCAGGCGGTAGAGCAGGTTGCCGACCCGCGCCTTGCGGGCCTCGACGGGATCGGGGGCGCGAGGTTCAGGCGCCAGCTTCGGCGCTGAGCGGAGGGCTTCGGCTTTCGCCTCGGCGTCGAGCTTCGCCGCCTCGCGATCCTCCCGCGCGGCGTCGCGATCCAGCTTGAAGTCCAGGGCCAGCGTCAGGCGGACCACGCGGGAGACCTTGTGGAAGGCGTCGGCGAGCGCAACCGCTTCACCGGTGTCCTCGCATTCCCGCAAGCGTTGGGAGAGGTCCTTGGCGACGACAAGCGCATGCTCGGCGAGTTCGCCCAGCATGGTCTCCGCCCGGGCTCGTTTGTCCGCCTGACGCGACATGAACAAAACAAGAACATGAAGATCGGCGAGAGTCAAATATTCAGCGATAAATCTGCTCCCCCACCAGGGCGAGGATGAATCCGGTCGCCTTTGACAAAGACTTCATCAGCGCCTATTTGATGATGACTGACTAGTCATTCAGTGTGAGGCGATGGCGAAATTCACCGAGGCTCAGAAGGAAGGTCGGCGGCAGGAGATCCTGGCGGCGGCGCGGCGGTGCTTTTCGCGGGAGGGGTTCCACGGCACGACCATCGCCGACATCGTGCGGCAGTCCGGGGTCAGCCAGGGGACGTTCTACCTCTATTTCCAGACCAAGGACGACGTGGTCGCCGCCCTGGCGGACGACCGGGCGCAGGCCGATGCGCTGGTGAGCGCGATCGCCGCGGCGGAGGCCGATCCGGTGGCCGGGCTGACGGTGCTGTTCGACCTCTTCGGCGGAACCCTGGACGACGCGGCGCGCGCCGACGAGCGGCGGGTGACGGTGCAGAGCTGGGCGGAGGCGCTGCGCAACGAGGCCATCCGCGAGCGGCTGACCGCCAACGCCGATCGCGTGCAGGCGGAGATCGCGCGCCTGGTGGAGCGCGGCCAGCGGAGCGGGCAGTTCCGGGCCGACGCGCAGCCGCAAGGGTTCGCCCGCGCGCTGACCGCGCTCTTCCGGGGGCTGACGCTGCTGAGCGCGCTCGACGGGGCCTTCGACACCGACCTGACCGCGAAATCCATCGAGGACATGGTGCGCGGCGCCCTTCAGCCGGTGGGCCAACCCGACGTCGCGAACGGGGAGGCAAGGCCATGACCCAGGTGCTTACCACAGCGCCCGTCGGGTCGCTCGCCTCGCCCGCGCCGTCCCCCGCACCGTCCGCGCGGCCGTTCCGCCTGACCATGCTGATCCCGACCCTGGTGGTGGATGGCCTGCTGCCGATCGGGCTGTTCAAGGGGCTGGAGGCGGCCGGCATGGCGCCCATCTGGGCGCTGGCCATCGGGTGCGCGCCGCCGGTGCTCAACAACCTGCGCGTCTGGCTGCAGTCGCGGCGCGTCGACATCCTCGGCATCCTGATCACCGCCTCGATCGCCAGCGGCGTGGTCGCGCCGCTGATCACCGGGCGCCTCGGTTCGCGGATCGTCACCGACTGCCTGCTGAATTGCGGCTGGGGTCTGGCGTTCCTGGGCTCGCTGGCGCTGGCGAGGCCGGTGATCTTCCTGTTGATCCGCGCGCTGGTGGCGGGCGACGACGCCTCGCGGGCCGCCGCCTGGGACGGACTGTGGCGCTACGCCAGCTTCCGCGCGGCGATGCGGGGCCTGACCATGGTGTGGGGCGCGGTCTATTTCGTGCAGGTGGCGATCGAACTTGGCCTGGCCCGGGCCGCCAAGCCCGACACCGTGGTGACCGTCGCGCAGATCATGAGCACCGGCGGGACGCTGGCGCTGCTGGTGTTCACCCGGCTCTACATGCACAGGGTGCGGGCGCGGGTGGAGCGGCGGGAGGGCGTGGCCTGGCCGCTGTGAGGCCCGCCACCTGACGCCCACCCACGTTGACGTTCGCGTCAACCGTCTTGTCTTCCCCTGCGGCGCCTTCATACAGTCGTTTTGACGGCCCTATTGGGCCTATCTCAACTCATCCAGGGAGCTTAGGGCCATGGCCGAAGCCTATATCGTAGCTGCGACGCGCACCGCCGGCGGGCGCAAGGGCGGACGTCTTCGCGACTGGCACCCGGCGGACCTGGGCGCGGTGGTGCTGAACGAGCTGGTCGACCGCACCGGCATCGATCCGGCGGTGATCGAGGACGTGGTGATGGGCTGCGTCATGCAGGTGGGCGAGCAGGCGACCAACGTGGCGCGGGGCGCCGTTCTGGCCTCCCGGCTGCCGGAGAGCGTGCCGGCCACCAGCGTCGACCGCCAGTGCGGCTCCTCGCAACAGGCCCTGCACTTCGCCGCCCAGGCGGTGATGAGCGGCACCATGGACGTGGTGATCGCGTCCGGCGTCGAGAGCATGACCCGCGTGCCGATGGGCCTGTCGGTGGCGCTGCCGGCCAAGGAGGGCTTCGGCAATCCGATGAGCCCCAACCAGCAGAAGCGCTATCCGAACATCCAGTTCAGCCAGTTCATGGGCGCCGAGATGATGGCCGAGAAGTACGGCCTGACGAAGGACCAGCTCGACGAGTTCGCCTATGGCAGCCACCAGCGCGCCATCGCCGCGACGCAAGCCGGCGCGTTCAAGGACGAGATCGTCGCGGTCGACGGCCGCGACGGCAAGGGCGACGAGGGCAACGCGGTGCGCCACGACAGCGACGAGGGCATCCGCTATGACTCAAGCCTGGACGCCATCAAGGGCGTGAAGCTCCTGCGCGAGGGCGGGGCGATCACCGCGGCGACCTCCAGCCAGATCTGCGACGGCGCGTCGGGCGTGATGGTGGTCTCGGAAAAGGCGCTGAAGGAATATGGCCTCACCCCCCTGGCCCGCATCCACCACCTGACGCTGATCGGGCACGATCCGGTGATCATGCTGGAAGCCCCGCTGCCGGCCACCGAGCGCGCGCTGAAGAAGACCGGCATGTCGATCGACGACATCGATATCTTCGAGGTCAACGAGGCGTTCGCCTCGGTGCCGGTGGCCTGGCTGAAGACCACGGGCGCGGACCCGGCCAAGATGAACGTCAACGGCGGCGCCATCGCGCTCGGCCACCCGCTCGGCGCGTCGGGCGTGATGGTGGTCTCGGAAAAGGCGCTGAAGGAATATGGCCTCACCCCGTTGGCCCGCATCCACCACCTGACCCTGATCGGGCACGATCCCGTCATCATGCTGGAAGCCCCGCTGCCGGCCACGGAGCGGGCGCTGAAGAAGACCGGCATGTCGATCGACGACATCGACATCTTCGAGGTGAACGAGGCCTTCGCCTCGGTGCCAGTGGCCTGGCTGAAGACCACGGGCGCGGACCCGGCGAAGATGAACGTCAACGGCGGCGCCATCGCGCTGGGCCACCCGCTGGGCGCGTCGGGCACCAAGCTGATGACCACGCTGGTGCACGCGCTGAAGGCCCGCAACAAGAAGTGGGGCCTGCAGACCATGTGCGAAGGCGGCGGCCTCGCCAACGTGACCATCATCGAGCGGCTGTAGGGCGCATCGACCATGGCCGGACGCGTCATCGCCATCACCGGCGCGTCCGGCGTCCTGGGCTCGGCGGTCGCCAAGGCGGGGGCGAGCTCAGGCGCGCGCCTGGCGCTGATCGACTTTGCAAAGACCCCGCCCGCCGAACCCGCGGGCCCCGACGTTTTCTTCCAGGGCGGCGTGGACCTGACCGACGCCAATAGCGCATCCGCCGCCATCGACGCGGTGGCGGACCGCTTTGGTGGCCTGGACGTCCTGCTCAATATCGCCGGGGGATTTTCCTGGCAGACCCACGAGAACAGCCTGGTGGAGAACTGGCATCGGCTGTTCCTGATGAACGTGCAGACCGCGTCCAACGCCAGCCGCGCGGCGATCCCGCACCTGCGGCGCTCGGCGGCGGGGCGGATCGTCAACGTCGGCGCCAACGCGGCGCTCAAGGCCTCCATGGGCATGGGCGCCTATGCGGCGTCCAAGGCCGGGGTGCACAGCCTGACCCAGGCGCTCTCCGAGGAGCTGAAGGCCGACGGGATCACCGTCAACGCCGTGCTGCCCTCGATCCTCGACACACCGGCCAACCGCGCCGACATGCCCAAGGCGGATTTCGCATCCTGGGTGAGGCCGGAGGAACTGGCCGCGGTGATGCTGTTCCTGGCGAGCCCGCAGGCCAGCGCGGTCACCGGCGCCCTGATCCCGGTGACCGGGCGGGTCTAGGTCCGTTCGCGGCTCACTTCGCTGGTTCCAGGCTCACCACCAGCTCGGCGTCGCGATCCACGGCGGCGCGGCTGAAGTCCAGGGGGGCGTAGGCGCCGGACGCCCAAAGCGGGAAGAGGTCGCGGTAGTGGACGTTGAAGGGATCGCCGGACTGGCCGGGGCTGTTGACCATCACCGAATTGTCCCAGGCGCCCACGTCCATCACCAGCCGCACCGAGGCGCCGGCCGTCTGGGTGAAGTCGCCGGGGCGGTAGGTCGCCGCGCGCGGGGTCTGGCCGGAGCCGGGGACCTCGAGTCTGGCGGTGGCCATCTGTTCGGCGAGCTGGCGGTCGGCGAGGACGCCGGCGGCCGGGTGGAACTGGGCGTGGTGCAGCCGGCCCCAGGTCCATAGCGCCATGTCGGGGCCCAGGCCGCGCTTCAGGTCGTCGACCGCGGCGGTGAGGCTGCCCAGCAGCAGGGCGTCGCGGGTGGCGGCGGCTTGCGGGGTTTCCAGGTAGCTCACCACCGCGTCGAGGTTGCCGGAGCCCACCAGGCTGCGCGCCGCCTCCGGCGTCACGGCGGCGACGACGGTGTGGCCCAGGTGGTTGCCGACCCAGACCTGGTAGATGGCCGCCGCCACGCTGGCGGTGGTCTCGTCGTTGTCCCAGGCGCGCAAGAGGTCGAGCGCCTTCCGCACGTCCGGATCGGGCGAGGAGAGCGGTTTCAGGAGCGCGATGGCGCGGCGGGACAGGGTGTCGTGGCTGTCGGTCTGCAGGGCCATGGAGTCGGCGAGCGTCGCCTTGGGCTGGGCGGCCAGCACCTCCTCGATGCGGGTGATGCGCGAGCGGTCGGCCCATTCGTAGCTGGTGGCGTGGCCCGCTGGATAGTCGGGCGGCAGGTTCATCTGGTTGGCGGTGGCGACGAAGCCCCTGGGCGGATTGTGCAGGGCGGGGAGCTGGCTCTCCGGCATCATGCCGGCCCACTCGTAGCGGCCGTCGCCCGGCACCGGCAGCAGGCCGTCCCAGTTGGGCCTGACCGGGGTGAAGCCGGCCGCCGACCAGCCGATGTCGCCGGTGGTGTCCGCGAACACCAGGTTGAGCGGCGGCACGCCCCAGTGCTCCTCGCCGGCCTTGAAATCGGCCCAGGACCTGGCCTGCCACAGCCGCGAGGAGCCGAAGTAGCCCGATGCGCCCGGCAGGTTCCAGACCGTGCGCATGGCGAAGGCGTGGCCCCCCTTTCCAGTGTCGGGGGTTTCGTCGATCACCGGGCCGTGGCGGGTGAATTTCAGGGTGACGTCCTGTGGCGCGTGGCCCTTCACCTCGATGGTCTCGTGGACCACCTTCATGGGCTCGTAGCCAGACTTGTAGCGGTAGCTGTCGCCCTTGGTGTCGTAGACGTAGAGGTCCTCCTGATCGATGTAGAAGATCGTCAGGCCCCAGGCGATCTGGCGGTTGTGGCCGAAGGAGACGCCGGGCAGGGCGGGCTCGCCCGCGCCGATGATGTCCAGGTCCGGGGCGTTCAGGTGCACGATGTAGCGCAGGCTCGGCACGGTCACCTGGCGGTGCGGATCGTTGGCCAGGATCGGCCGGCCGGTGGCGGTGCGCGAGGGCGCGATGACCCAGTTGTTGGAGCCCTCGTTCTCGTAGGCGGTGATGGCCTCGGCGAGCTGGACCTGCGGCGTTTTCGGCGACGAGGCTTCGGCATGACGGCCGCCGGTGGCCAGCGCCTCGAAGCTCACCTGCTCGGTGGCCAGCAGATAGTTTTTCAGCACGTCGGCGGGCACCACGCAGGGGTCGAGGCCAGCCGGGACGACCGTGGTGTGCGCCGGCTCCAGCTTGCGGCGCAGGCGGTCGGCAGGAAGGCCCGCGGCGCAGGCCACCTGGGCGCGGGCGACCTCGGAGGTGACGTTGGAGACCAGCGCGTGGCTGCGGATGCGCAGGATGTCCTGCGGCGCCCACATCTCGGGCTCGCTGCCGGTCAGCTTGAACTCGACGGGGAGCGGCTTGGTCCCGGCCTTCACCTCGGCGACGTAGGCGTTGACGCCGGCCGCGAAGGCTTCGACCAACTCCTTGGAGCCCGGGGCATAGGCCACCCACTCCGCCGCCATGTCGCCGCGGTAGAGGAAGAGGCGGGCGGCGCGGTCCTGCGCCACATAGGCCGGGCCGAAGCTGGCGGCCAGGCGGCCCAGGCCTCGCTTGCGCCACAGGTCGATCTGCCAGAGCCGGTCGCGGGCGGCGTTGTAGCCCTGCAGGAAGAAGGCGTCGCGGCTGCTGGCGGCGAAGATGTGCGGGATGCCCCAGTGGTCGACGACCAACTGGGCGGGGGCATCGAGGCCGGTGACCGGCCAGGTCTCGTGCTTCACCGCCGTCGAGGCCGGCGCCTGGGCGGCCGCCGCGCTCGCCAGCCCCGCCCAGGCCACGACGCAGAGGAGTGTCCTGCCGAACCCGCCCATGATGCTCGCCCCCGACTTACGCGTGTGAAGACTTGACGACAGATCGCCGGATCCGTCCATGCGGTCTTGCAGGCGCCCCAGCGTCACGGCTTAGACTGGGCGCCGGACTGAAGAAGGGAAAACATCATGATCGGCTACGCCACCATCGGCACCAACGACCTGGAGAAGGCCTCGCTGTTCTACGACGCGGTGCTGGCGCCGCTCGGCGGCCGGCGCACCTTCGCCAACGGCGAGCGGATGCAATTCTATGGCAGCAAGGAGACGCCCGGCATGATCGCCATCTCCAAGCCCTACGACGAGCAGCCGGCCAGCGTCGGCAATGGCTCGATGTTCGGCCTGCCCGCCGCCACCAAGGACCAGGTGGACGCCGCCCACGCCGCGGCCATCGCCGCCGGCGGAACCTGCGACGGCCCGCCCGGCCAGCGCATGCCGACCTTCTACGGCGCCTATTTCCGCGACCTGGACGGCAACAAGGTCTGCGTCTTCAACATGGGGTGAGGTTTCCTTTCCCACGCGTGGGAAAGGGGGACCGCCGGCCGAAGAGCCGGGGGTGGAAAGGGAAAGCCTCAGGCTCGGCGCTTGCCGCTTGCCCTCTCCACCATTCGCTCTTCGGCGAACGGTCCCCCTCTCCCGCGACGCGGGAAAGGAAGGTTATTTGCCGGCCGGCGTCGGGGTGACGCGCCAGACGATGCCGCCCACGTCGTCGGCGACCAGCAGGGCGCCGGTGCGGTCGACGGCGACGCCGACCGGGCGGCCCTGGATCTTGTCGTGCTTGTCCAGGAAGCCGGTGAGGAAGGCCTGCGGGGCGTTCTGCGGCTGGCCGCCGGCGAAGGGGATGAACACCACCTGGTAGCCGTTGAGCGGCTTGCGGTTCCAGGAGCCGTGCTGGCCGATGAAGGCGCCGCCACGGTACGAGGCCGGAAAGGCCGCGCCGGTGTAGAAGACGAGCCCCAGCGAGGCGGTGTGGGCGCCCAGGCCGAAGTCCGGCGCGATCGCCTTGGCGACCATCTGCGGGTTGGCGGGCTTGGGGCGGACATCGACGTTGTGGCCCCAGTAGCTCCACGGCCAGCCGTAGAAGGCGCCGTCCTTGACGCTGGTCAGGAAGTCGGGTGGCAGGTCGTTGCCGATCTCGTCGCGCTCGTTGGAGACCGTCCACATGACGTGCGTGGTCGGCTCGAAGTCGATGCCGTTGGGGTTGCGGATGCCGCTGGCGAAGATCCGCGCCTTGCCGGTCGCCAGGTCGTATTCCCAGATCGCCGCGCGGCCGATCTCGTTCTGCAGGCCGTTCTCGCCGGCGTTCGAATTGGAACCGACGGTGGCGTAGAGCTTGGTCTTGTCGGGGCTGGCGACGACGTTCTTGGTCCAGTGGTGGTTGATCGGGCCACCGGGCAGGTCGAACACCTTCTGGCCGGTCCCGGTCTCGCTGGTCTGGCCGTCGGCGTAGGGGAAGCTGACCACGCCATCGCTGTTGGCGACGTAGAGTGTGGGGCCGACCAGCGTCATGCCGAAGGGCTGCTTCAGGCCCTGGGCGAACAGCATCCGGCTTTCCGCCACCCCGTCGCCATCGGCGTCGCGCAGCAGGAAGATTTTGTTGGGGCTGGGCTTGGCCGAGCCGACGCTTTTCATGATCAGCTTCTGGAAGAAGCCCTTGATCCCCTGGTTGGTCTTGTCGGCCTCCGAAGGCTCGGTGGAGGATTCCGAGACCAGCACGTCGCCGTTGGGGAGCACGTAGAGCCAGCGCGGATGGTCCAGGCCCTCGGCATAGCGGGTGACGGTGAAGCCGGGCGGGGCCTTGGGCGCGGCGTTCGCCGCCCAGCCCACCACCTTGGGCGTGCCGACCGTGGGGATCAGCGCGCTCTGCGGCTTGGGCAGCGGCGGGTTGGGGCCATAGCCGGCCCAATGGTCCTTCGAGCCCTCCGGCATGCAGGCGCTGAGCGAGAGCGCGGCGAGGGCGAGGGCGGCGAATGGGGTTAGGCGGTTCATGGCTGAGGTCTCCCTGGCGCGTTTATAGCCTGCTTGGCCCCTACATTTGCAGCGCTGATCGGAGTGTCCGGCGGATCGATATTCGAGACTGCCGGCGCCAATTGCAGCCCTCCCCTCGATGAGGAGGGTTTGGGTGGGGTGTGCACAAAGAGACGCCGCAGACGGCGTGATAGGCGTCGGCGCCCACTGGCGTTTTTCGCTTCATCGCCGTGCGCTCACCCCCATCCCGGCCTTCCCCCATCGAGGGGGAAGGAGGTCGGGACGAAATCGCCGTGCCTGAATTCCGATCCGCCCTAACGCCAGGCGCCGTTGCGCGGACACGGGAAAGGCGCTCCCTTGTCCGCCAGGGAGTGACGACGATGGACCTGAACGAGACGGCCGGGATGGCGGCGTTCCGGGGCGAGGTGAGGGGCTTCCTCGCGGCGCATCGGGACGACTATGCGGGCGGCGCGGCCAGGGACGTGCGGGCCTGGCAGCGGGCGCTGATCGGCGCGGGCTATGCGGCGCGCACCATCCCGCGGGAGTACGGCGGCTATGGCGCGGAGCCGGACATCCTGAAGTCGCGGATCATCGCCGAGGAGTTCATCGCCGCCGGGGCGCCGCGCGGCATGGCCGGGCAGGGCATCTCCATGCTGGTCCCGACCCTGCTGGAAGTGGGCTCGGAGGAGCAGAAAAAGCGCTGGATCGCGCCGACCCTGAACGGCGAAATCGTCTGGTGCCAGGGCTATTCGGAGCCGGGCGCGGGATCCGACCTCGCCAGCCTGCAGACCAAGGCGGTAGAGGACGGAAAAGACTTCATAATTTCCGGCTCGAAGATCTGGACGAGCACGGCGGCGCAGGCCCAGATGATGTTCTGCCTGGTGCGGACCGAGCCGCAGGTGGCCAAGCACGAAGGTATCTCCTACGTGCTGATCCCGATGGATACGCCCGGCATCGAGGTTCGGCCGCTGAAGACCATGACCGGCGGGGCGGAATTCAACGAGGTGTTCTTCACCGACGTTCGCGTGCCGCAGACCTCGGTGGTCGGCGGGCGCGGGCGGGGCTGGTTCGTGGCCAATACGACGCTGAAGCACGAGCGCGGCATGCTGGGCGATCCCAACGCCACGGAAGCCCGGCTGGGCGCCCTGATCGAGCTGATGAAATCCGAAACCGTCGACGGCCAGCGGATCATCGACAACCCGGTGTTCCGGGATCGGCTGATGCAGCTGCAGGGTCGCGTCTTGTCGATGAAATTCAATGGGCTGAGGCTGCTCACTTCACAGCTCACGCAAGAACCGGCCGGGATCGCCGGCCTGATCGTCAAGCTGCAGGGGTGCGAGCTGAACCATCAATTGGCGGCGCTGGCCATCGATGCGCTGGGCGAGCTTGGCATCCTCTACACCGACGGGCCGCACCTGCGCGCGCACGGCCGCTGGCAGTGGAACTACATGTTCGACCTGGGGCTGATCATCGGCGGCGGCACCGCGCAGATCCAGAAGAACATCATCTCCGAGCGGGGCCTCGGCATGCCGCGCGAACCCAAGCCGGCGGTGGCCTGACGCCATGGATTTCTCGATCGCAGCCGACCAGCGGATGATGCAGGAGAGTCTGACCCGCACCCTGGCCGAGGCCAGTTCGCTGGACCGGGTGCGCAGGTTCGCCGGCGACCTTTCCGACAAGGGCGGCGACATCTGGCAGGCGATGGCGGACTTCGGCCTGGCGGGGATCGTGGTCCCGGAGGCGCACGGCGGCCTGGGGCTTTCCCTGCTGGACGCGGTCCTGGCGTCGGAGGCGCTGGGCGCGGCGGTGGCGCCTGTGCCGTTCATGGGGGTGGTGCTGGGGCCGCTGGCGCTGCTGCGCGGCGGGTCGGCGGCGCAGCAGGCGGAGTGGCTGCCGAAGCTGGCGTCGGGCGAGGTGGTGGCCGTGGCGGCGATCTCCGAGCCCATCGCCGGGGCGCGGGACGGGGCGGGAGTCCAGGCGTCGGGCGGCAAGCTTTCCGGCAAGGCGCTGTTCGTGCCGGGCGGCATGGCGTCGGGCCTGTTGATCGTCGCCGATGTGGCGGACGGCCTGCACCTGGTGCGAGGCGATGCGGCCGGGCTGACGCGCCGCCTGATGAAGGGGATCGACGAGACCCGGCGGCTGGCGGAGCTCGACTTCGACAACACCCCGGCCGAGCCGCTATCCGGCGGGCCGGAGTTGCTGGCCGCCCTGCGGGACGCCGGCTGGGTGCTGGTGGCCGCCGACAGCCTGGGGGCGGCGCAGGTGATGCTCGACAAGGCGGTGGCCTACGCCAAGGAACGGCGGCAGTTCGACCGGGTGATCGGCTCGTTCCAGGCGGTGAAACACCTGTGCGCCGAGATGGCGGCGGAGCTGGAGCCTTGCCGGTCGCTGGTCTGGTACGCGGCCTATGCCTTCGACGCGGCGCCGGCGGAGGCCTCGCTGATGGCGGCGCACGCCAAGGCGCTGACCTCCGAGGTCGGCCGCTTCGTGGCGCGCACGGCGACCGAGGTGCACGGCGGCATGGGGATCACCGACCTCCTGGGCCTGCACTTCTGGTTCAAGCGCCTGGGCTTCAACCGCCAGCTGCTGGGCGGGCCGGAACGGGTGCGGGAGATCGCCGCCCGGCTGCAGGGCCTGGCGGCCTGACGGGAAAGCGGCGCCTCGGGGCGTATCGATCTTCAGGTGAGATTGGGCGCGTCCTCCGAAGCCCTCCTCCTCGATGGAGGAGGGTTGGGTGGTGGTGTGGCCGCCGAGGTGAAGTGGCCGGCGCTGGAGGCGTCGGCGCCCAATTGCGCCCTTCACCTTACGTCACTGCACGCACCACCATCCCGGCCTTCCTCCATCGAGGAGGAAGGAGATGTGAAAAGACGACTAGCGCTTGACGTCCGCTACGGCGGCGCTGCGAAGTTGGCGCCATGATCCGCCGCCTCGCCATCACCTGTGTGCTTGCCCTGCTCGCCGCCGCCGGGGCGGTGGCGGCCCAGCCGTACCATGCGCCGCGCACGCCCTATGGCGCGCCGGACCTGGAGGGAAACTGGACCAACCTCAGCCTGACGAATTTCGAGCGGCCCAAACGCTTCAAGGCGCTGATCGCCACCGACGCCGAGACCGCCGCGGAGATCGCGCGGTTCCACGACCGCGTCAACGGGATCAAACCCAAGCCGAAGCCGAAGAGCCCGGACGACAAAAGCCCGCCAGCCGAGGATTCCGACCCGATCGGCCAGGCGACCAGCGAATTTCCCGACACCCATGTCGATCTTCTGAAGATCCGCGGCCAGCACCGCAGCTCGATTCTGGTCGAGCCGGCCGACGGCCAGATCCCCTATACCGCGGCGGGCCAGGCGCTGGCGAAGGCCGCGGAGGACCGCGACGACCACGACTTCAGCGGTCCGGAGGCGCGGGCGCCCGACGAGCGCTGCATCGACGGCACGTCGAGCTCCACCGGGCCGCCGATGATCGGGGAGCCGCAGAACGCCAACTACGAGATCGTCCAGACGCCTCGCGAAATCGCCATCCTGTCGGAGATGATCCACGACGTGCGCATCGTTCACATGGGCGCCAAGCATCCGGCGATTCCAACGCACCCGCACATGGGCGACTCCATCGGCTGGTGGGAGGGCGAGACCCTGGTCATCGAGACCGTCGACCAGAACGCCATCAGCGCGCCGCGCTTCGTCGGGCCGCACGTCCTGTGGGTGTCGCCGCAGGCCAAGGTCGTGGAACGGCTTACGCGCATCTCGCCCAGCGAGATCCTCTACGGCTTCACCATCGAGGACCCGGCGGTTTACAGCCACATCCTGCGCGGCGAGATGGTGCTGCGGGCGACCAAGGTCCAGCAGTACGAATACGCCTGCCACGAGGGCAACTATGCGCTGGAAAACATCCTGGCCGGCGCGCGGGCGACTGAGCGCGCGGCGGCTATGAAGGGGGCGGCCCCGAAAGCGGCGGCGGCGAGCCGATAGGCAGGGCCGCCGGCCTTGCGCGGTACAGGGGCGATCTGGCTAGACGGCGGCCTGCAAGACCCGCGCGCGACGGCCATGGCGCAGTGCGCGGCCGAGTGCGCCGAAGCCCAGGAGCATCATCGCCCAGGTGGCGGGTTCCGGAATCGGGCCGGCGCCGATCTCAAGGTTGTCGATGCCGGTGTTGCCGTCGGTCGTCGCCTGCCCGCTGTCGCCAAGGTAGATCGAGGTAATGCCCAGATCGGAGGTGACGCCCCAGAAGGCCTCGGAGCCGAAGGACTGGCTGAGGGGCAGGGTGAACAGCGCCGTGGAGCCGTTCGTGAAGGTGACCTGGGCGTTGTAGGTCTCGTTGATGACGAGATCGAAACCGACGCCATAGACCCCGCCGCCGGTGGAATAGGATGTGTTCGAAAAGTCCAGTTGGAACGAACCGTTGCAGCCGCCGCAGTAGTAGTCATCGCCGCCGCTATTGGACACGATGTCGAGGTTCGAAAAGCCGGTCGTCTGGTAGGTCGTCTGACCGACCACGGAAGACATCTGGGCGTCGCTCTGGAAGAATGTGTAGCCCGGGTTTTCGTAGTCATCGGTGAAATGGCCCGCGAGCTGCGACTCGAAGGTCGCGCGATCACTGTAGACCGTCGTCGCGCTGGCGGCCGTTGCGCCGAAGCCGGTCGCGATCAGCGACGCGGTCGCCAGGACGGTTGCCAATTTCATCTCTATATCCCCGATAACCCGACGAACGCCGCGACGCGACCCAAGGTGAAGCCCAGGGTTCTACAATCTATGATCGATCAGCAAGGGTCTTCTCCTGAAGGGGGAATAGCGCAGCAGCGCTTGGTCGGCCGCCGCCAGCCTTGCGCGCCGCAGGGGCGATCATGATAGTGCCACCGACAGTTGCTTGAGTGGGTCGAGATCATGCGTAAACGTCGCCTCCTTCCGGTCCTGTTCGCCCTGATGGCCGCGACGGCGGCGTCGGCCCAGCCGGGCGGCGGCGGGCACGGCCATGGCGGCGGCGGCGGCGGTGGTGGAAGCGGTGGCGGTGGCGGTGGAAGCAGCGGCGGCCCGGCGCCCTCGGCGCCCCGGCGGGCGCAGACGCCGGTCAATCAGCTGCAGATCGTCGGCGTGGTGAAGGCCATCGACGCGGCCGCCGGGCGGATCACCATCGCCTATGAACCGGTCGAGGCCTTGAACTGGCCGTCCGGAACCCAGCCGTTCCCGGTGGCGAAGTCGGCGCTGCTCAATGGGGTGACGGTGGACGAGAAGGTGCGCTTCACCCTCGACAGCGGCGAGATCGCGACGCTGAAACCCTTCTAGGGATCGGGGGGCCGGAGATCGTCCGCCCGCTTCGTTTGCGTCTTCAAACCGCGTCGGAGAGGTCACGCGCGCGTCACCGCGGGGTCGCAGTCTTCGTCCCAGGCCGGTCGGTGTCGGTCGGCCGTGCCGAGAGGACAACCCCATGACCACGACGCATACCGCCGCCGAGCACCACGCCCACGCCGCCGATCACCACGAAAGGGCCGCCAGGCATCACCGCGAGGCCGCCCAGCACCATGAGGGCGGCGACGTCGAGACCGCCGCCCATCACGCCCATGCCGCCGCCGGCCACGGCGCGCACGCCACGCACCACGCCACCGAGGCCAGCAAGCTGCACGCCGACGACCACGAAGGCGAACTCGACGACGAAGGCGACGGCGAAGACGACGCCCACCACGAGGCGCACGAACACGCCGACGCCTGACCGATCCTGACGGACGACACCGGCGGCCGCCCCCGCCGGTGTCTGCCGCCTTGGGGCGCGCGGCCTTTCGATCTGCTCTGAATTCCAATCTGCTCTGAACAAGACCTCTAGCCCTTCCCCTCGATGGGGAAGGGTTGGGTTGGGGTGTGGCTGCTGAGACGACGCGATGGTCGCCATTGGCGTCGGCGCCGAACAGCGTCCTTCACCTCATCTCACTGCGCACACCCCTATCCCGGCCTTCCTCCATCGAGAAGGAAGGAGGGCGAACAAGGGGCGCCGTCGGCGCATCGACAGAACAAGCTCCGCCGGGCATTATTCGCATATCGGGGGTCTCGCCGGACAGCGCTGGGCGGGGGCCTCATGCAACGAGGGCGTCAGTGACCGAGAGCCGCCACTCCATGTCCGGCGGACGGCGCGTGTGGCGGTTCGCCAACTGCGTGTTCGACGAGGCCCGTTGGCGCCTCAGCGTCGATGGCGCGCCGGTCGAACTGGAGATCAAGCCGCTCGAACTGCTGCTGGAACTGCTGCGCCACCCGGGCGAGGTGCTGACCAAGGACGAGCTGATGGAGGCGGTCTGGCCCGCCACCACGGTGGTCGAGGGCTCGCTGACCACGGCGATCTCCAAGCTGCGCAAGGCGCTGGACGACGAGGACCAGGCGGTGATCGCCACCGTGCCGCGCATCGGCTATCGGCTCGGCTGCCCAGTGGTGTCGGAGGCGGCCGCGGCGCCGGCCCGGCGGCTTTCGCTGGAGGCCGGGCAGACGGTCCCCGGGCGGCCGCAGTGGCGGCTGACCCGGCGGGTCGGCGCCTCGCAGGCCAATGAGGTGTGGATCGGCGAGCACGCCAAGACCGGCGAGCTGCGGGTGTTCAAGTTCGCCGAGGAGCCGGCCTTCCTGAGGTTCCTCAAGCGCGAGGTGACGCTGTCGCGCCTGCTGAGCGCCAGCCTGGGCGATCGGCCGGACTTCGGCCCGGTGCTGGAGTGGAATTTCGACGCCCAGCCATTCTTCCTGGAGATCGCCTATCGCGGCCAGGAACTGCCGGCCTGGGCGCAGGCGCAGGGTGGCTTGGCCGGTGTGCCGCTGCCCGAGCGCCTGGACCTCGCCGCGCAGATCTGCGCCACGGTCGCCGCTGCTCATGGGGTGGGCGTGCTGCACCGCGACCTGAAGCCTGGCAACGTGGTGGTCGCGCCGGTGGAGGCCGGCGGCTGGCGCGCCGCGGTGGTCGATTTCGGCAGCGCCGAACTGCTGGAGCCCGAACGCCTGGCGGCGCTGAACATCACCGACTTTGGCCTGCGCGACCAGGCCGGCGACGACAGCGGCGGCGGCCCGCTGCTGTATCTGGCCCCGGAACGTCACGCCGGCGGCCCGGCGAGCATCGGGACCGATGTGTTCGCATTGGGCGTGCTGCTCTACCAGCTCGCGGTCGGCGACCTCAGCCGGCCGCTGGCGGCGGGCTGGGAGCGCGAGGTGGCCGACCCGCTGCTGCGCGAGGACATCGCCGCCGCCGCGGCCGGCGATCCCGATCACCGCCTGGCCAGCGCCGCGGACCTCGCCGCGCGGCTGCGCAGCCTGGACGCCCGGCGCCTGGAACGCGGTCGGCAGGAGGCCGAGGCCGGCCATCGGGACGCGCTGGAGCGCGAGCTGGCGGCGGGGCGGGCGCGGCGGCCCTGGGTGGCGCTGGCCGGGATCGCGCTGGCGGTGGGCGCGCTCGCCTCCAGCCTGCTCTACGCCCAGGCGAGGCATGACCGGGAGGTCGCCCAGCGCCAGACCCACGTCGCCGAGCTGGTCAACGACTTCCTGGCCAACGACCTCCTGGCCCGCTCCAGCCCGTTCAAGAGCGGCCAGGCCGACGAGAGCCTGGTGGCGGCGGTGAAGCAGGCGGCGGGCGCCATCGACGGCCGCTTCAGGACCGAGCCCGCCGTCGCCGCGCGGCTGCACCAGACCATCGCGCGCGCGCTCGACCGCCGCAGCGACTGGCCGGGCGCGCGGCAGGAATACCGCCGCGCCTTCGACCTGTGGAGCGTCGCGCAGGGGCCCGCCTCGACGCCGGCGCGGATCGTGCGCCTGCAGACCGCGATGATGGAGGCGCGTTCGTATGAGACCGGCAGCCTGCCACGCGCCAAGGCGCTGCTGGCCGAGCAGGGGCCGGCGATCGATGCGATGAAGCCGCCGCCGCCGGCGCTGGCCGTGTGGCTCGCCTCGGCGCGGGGCATGACCGCCCTGGTGGACAACGACGCCAAGCAGGCCGCCCGGCAGTTCGGCCTGGCGTCGGCCGGGGCGGATGCGCATCCCGAACTGTTCAGCCTGGGCGAGCGCCTGACCTTCCTGCAGCGGCTGGCCTTCGCCCACATCCGGCTTGGCGACGGAGCCGAGGCCGCGCGGCTGTTCCGGCGGCTGGCGGATGGGTACGCGGGCCTGGAAGGCAAGGACGGCGCCGACGTCCTGATGGTGCGGATGAACCTCGCCCAGGCGCTGATGATCCAGGGCCGCCACGCCGAGGCCATCGACGAGGCCACCGTCGTCTATCCCAAGATGCTGGCGGTGCTGGGGCCCGAGCATGAGATGACCCTGCAGCTGCTCTCCACCCGCGCGCAGTCGGAAGGCGCGCTGGAGCGCTGGGACGCCGCCATCGCCGACACCTCGACCGTGCACAGGATCGCGGTCCAGAAACAGGGCGAGGGCTCGTTCTTCGCCGTCGCCTCGCTGATCGACGAGGCGACCGCCCAATGCCGATCCGGCCAGCGGGCGGCGGCGCTCGGCAACCTCGCCCAGGCCCGCGCCCAGGCGCACATCGCCTTTCCTGGCGCGGCCCTGCAGGACGCCGCCGACTATGGCTGGGCCGCCTGCCTGCTGCTGGACGGCCAGGTGGACGCCGCGGCCAAGCGGCTGGTGGGCCTCAATCGCGCCGCCGTCGCCCAGCTGGCCGGCGATCCCGACTGGGGCGCCAATGTCGACCTGGCCGACGCCCAGATCGCGTTCGCCCGCCACGATCTGGCGGCGGCCCGTCAGGCGCTCGCCGCCGCCGCGCCGGCCTTCGGCAAACGCGGCGCCGACCCCTATCAGGCGCGGGCCTATCGCCTCCTGCGGGAGAAACTCGCCTCCTGAGAAGTATTCCGGCCGGCGATACGACAGCCTTTAGAACTCCTTGAGATCGGCGTGAGGACGCGGCGTTCGGCCGATCCCTAGCGTGACCGGGCTGTTGCGCGGCGTTGGGCCGCCAGGATCACGCCGGCGGATCTTCGTCTTCGCCGACAGGCATGGGGTAAAGGTCATGAGCAGGATTCTTCTGGCGGCGGCGAGCGCCGTGGCGGTCGCGTGGACGGCAGGCGCCGCGCAGGCCACCGTGATCGAGAACACGCAGGGCCCGTTCGACGCGTCGATCGCCGACTTCTCGCCGGTGGGTCAGGAATTCGTCGCGGTCGATCCGGACCTGATCTCGATCGGGTTCGCCTATGTCGACCTCAATCCGAACGATCCGAACACGCCGCTCACGGTCAGCCTCTATAACGGCGCGGCTGGCCTGGATGGCGCCGGGGAGATCGCGGGAACGCCGATCGCCACGCGCACCTTCACCCTGCCCTCGACGCTGCCGACGCCTGGCGATCCGCTGGCGTTCATCAACACCGACTTCAGCGGCGTGCAGCTGACGGTGGGCAATTCCTACACCGCGACGGTCACCACCACGAGTTCCAAGGTCGGCGTGCTCTACGGGGGCGACGGCTACGGCCAGGGCGTCACGGTCAACAACTTCCCCGAGTGCTCGACCGGCTGCGATGTGGACTTCCGCATCGAGGGCAGCGACGTCGCCACCGGCGGCGTGCCGGAGCCGGCGTCCTGGGCCCTGCTGATCGCGGGCTTCGGCGGGGTCGGCGCCATGCTGCGTCGCAGACGGTCGGCGCGGTTCGCGGCGGTCTAGAGCCCAGGTCGGCAGCCTAAACGTGGACCGGCGGGATCCGCTGGGCCCACGGATTGGCGGCCTCCAGCTCATAGGCCAGCTCGAACAGGGTCCGCTCCTGGCCGGCGCGGGTGGAGAACAGGGTTCCCACCGGCAGCCCCTTATCGGTCCAGTAAAGGGGCACGCTCATCGAAGGCGCGCCGGCCAGGTTGTGGATCGGGGTGTAGCCGACATATTCGGTCAGCCGGCTCACCAGGGTGTTGAAGGGGACCAGCGGCCCGACCTCGCCCAACAGCGGCGGGCCTGAGGACAGCACCGGCGAGAGCACCACGTCGAGCTGATAGGCCGGGAACCAGGTGTCGTAGGCGAGCGCATTGCCGGAGAGCCGGCGCAGCGCCGCGCCCAGGGCTTCCGGTCCGGCCCGCTTGGCCATGTCGACCATGCCCAGGCTGAAGGCCTCCAAGTCGCGGCTGTCCGGCGGGCGGCCGAGCAGCCCGGCCAAGCGGTCGGAGATCTGCTTCGCGCCATTGGCCCAGAGCAGCAGGAAGTCCTGGATGAACTGGCCGCCGTCATAGGGCAGGTGGACGTAGTCGATGTGGTGGCCAAGGTTGGCCATCAGCCTGGTGGCGTGATCGGTGGCGGCGACCACCTCGGGCCGCGGACTGTGCCCCAGGCCGTTTTCCAAGAGGACGCCGACCCGCAGGCGCCGCTGGCCAGGCGCGGTCACCAGGCCCACCGGCGGAAAGGCGGCGCGGGGCGTGGCGTCCTGCGTGAGCGCGAACAGGGCCGCGGAGTCGCGCACGGTGCGCGAGACCACGTGCTCGACGCCCAGGTCGGTGATCCCGGCCTTGCCCTCGAAGTCGGATATCCGGCCCCGCGAGGGCTTGAGGCCAAAGAGGCCGCAGTGCGACGCCGGGATGCGGATCGAGCCGCCGCCGTCGGTGGCGTGGGCCACCGGCACGATCCCCGCCGCCACCGCCACCGACGAGCCGCCGGACGAGCCGCCGGCCGAGCGTGTCAGGTCCCAGGGATTGGGCGTCGGGCCGGTGGCCACCGGCTCGGTGGTTGGCAGGAAGCCGAACTCCGGCGTCGCGGACTTGCCCAGCACCACCAGGCCGGCGCGGTCGAAGGCGTCCATGTTGGGCGCCTGAGTTCGGGGCATCGGCGCGTCGCGGCCGGACTGCGAGCCGCTGCGGGTCGGCAGGCCCAGGTAGTCCACCAGGTCCTTGACAAGGAACGGCACGCCGGCGAACGGCCCGCTCGGTCCCGCCTTGGCCTTGGCCAGCGCCCGGTCGAAGTCGGAATTGACGATGACGTTCAGCGTCCCCTGCAGGGCTTCGGCCCGGCGGATGGCGGTCTCCACCGCCTCGGTGGCGGAGAGCCGACCGGCGCGGATGTCGGCGGCCATGGCCGTGGCGTCGGGCCAGGGCGAGACCGGCGCCGGCGCGACAGCCGGCGGCGGCTTGGGCCTTGGCGCGGCGATGGCGTGGGCGGCGGCCAGGACGACGGGCGCGGCGGACAGCGCGGCTCGGCGGGTGATCTTGCTCATGGCGACTCTTTTCGTTCGCCGCCAGCTTGGCCGCCCTCTTCTTGCTGAGCAATAAAGAGGAGGCTGGCGGGCAATGAAGGACGGGCTTGGCGCGCTCGCGGAATGGGGCCAGCTTGGCCGGATGCGAGCCGAACTGACGCCAGCCCTGGCCGGAGCCTTCCTATGGGGCGCTTTCCTGGTGAGCTGGTATGCGGCCATGCTCTGGACGGCGCGGGCGGTGGCCAGCACCTCGGTGGTCAGCCGGGTGCGCGACTATCTGTTCTATATCGTCGGCTTTGGCCTGTTGTTCACGCCGCTGGCGCGGGTCGCGGCGCTGTGGGCGAACCCGGCGCCGGCGGCCTACGCACTACTGGTGCTGGAGGCGGCGGGGTTCGCCTTCGCCTGGTGGGCGCGCGCACACCTTGGCCGGCTGTGGTCGGGGATGATCACGCTTCGCGAAGGCCACCGGGTGGTGGAGAGCGGGCCCTATGGCCTGGTGCGCCACCCGATCTACACCGGCTTCATCGCCGCGGCCTGGGCGTTCGCCCTGCTGATCGCCTCGCCGACCGCGCTGGCGGGCGCGGTGGTGCTGACCGCGCAGATGGCCTGGAAGGCCCGGCGGGAGGAGGCTTTCCTGCGGCAGGAACTGGGGCCTGCCGACTACGACGCCTACGCCGCCCGCACGCCTATGCTGGTTCCGTTCGTGCGGGGGCGGGGCTGAGACCGCGCGAGAGGCGAAATCGGTTCGCCTTTGAAGGGAAGGGTCGAGGCGGAGTCGCGAGCTTGCGCTATTGTCCGGCCCGTTCATGTGTTCATCGCGCGCTCGTCAGGGGCTGAACCAGGATGGCGGACCTCGACAAGCTGCACGTTCTGCTCCTCGACGACCAGGCGCTGGTGCGGGCGGGCATGCGCGCTCTGATCGAGATGTCGGAACCCCGCGCCCGGGTCGAGGAGGCCGCGTCCTGCGAGGAGGCGCTGGAGTTGCTGGCGGCGGAGCCGGCCGATGTCGCCTTCCTCGATGTCGCCCTCAAGGGTCCGCGAACGGGCCTCGACGTGCTGCGCCACATCCGCGAAAGGGGGCTCGCCACCCGCGCGATCATCCTCTCGGCCGACGCGGCGAACGCCACGGTCATGGACTGCCTACGGCTGGGCGCCAGCGGCTATATCGTCAAGGACATGGACGGCGACGGCCTGTTCCGCGAGGCCCTCGACGCCGTTCTGCGGGGGGAGATTTTCCTGCCGCCCGGCCTGGCGCGCGCCGCTCAAGCGCCCGGCGAAAGTTTGGAGGCGCTCGGGATCAGGGGACGCGCCGTCGAGGTGCTCTACTATCTCTGCCAGGGCTATTCGAACCAGCTCATCGCCAGCAAGATGGGCGTCAGCGAGCGCACCATCGCCAATGACTACAACACCCGCCTGTTCAGCCAGTTTCGGGTGACCAACCGGGCCTCTCTCATCGTGGAGGTGTCGCGGCGCGGCCTGGCGCCGCCGGCGCCGCCCGTGCGCCGCACAGATGCTCGATCGCCTCGACGAAGCTCTCCGGCGACACCGGCTTGCGGAGCAGGCGTGTCCGGCCGGGAGGCCCCATGATCTCCTCCGGCGCGACCTCACCCGTGACGACGAGCAGGGGAATGTCGCTCCATCGCCGGGCGAAGGCGCGGGCGACATCGTGGGCGGTGTGGCCGCCGGGGAGGCGATAGTCGCTGATCACCAGATCGGGCCGGCGGTCGGTCCATTCGAGCGTCCGCTCGAGGTCGTCGAAGGCGGGCGAGACCTGGGTGAGCATGCCAAGCTCGTCGAGCAGGGCGACCATCGCTTCGCGCGCCAGAGGGTCGTCCTCGACGCACCAGACGAACAGCGAGGCGAAGTCCGGCCCGCCGGACGTCAGGCGGTCTTCGCGCGCCGCCGCCGGCTGGCGGGGGCGTTCGCGAGGCGCCGATAGGGAAACGCGCGCGCCCCGGCCCTCGCGTGATCGCAGAACCATCCGGTGCCCCTCCAGGAGGTCGATGGCCGCCCTGACGATCGACAGCCCCAGCCCCAGGCCCCGCTCGCGGTCGCGGGTGGGATTGTCGAGTTGCACGAAGGGCTGAAACACCTCCTCCAGCTTCGCCGCGGGAATGCCCACGCCGTTGTCGATGACGTCGATCCTCGCCCGATCCCCAAGGGCAACGACGCCGATCAGCACCGAGCGGCGATCCGCCTTCGCGGGATCGGAATATTTGATGGCGTTGGAGATGACGTTGGCCAGAGCTCGCCCAAAGAGCGCCCGGTCGGTGCGGATGCTGACTGGACCGGCGCCGCTCCGCCGGACGGCCAGGCGGACGCCGCGGGCCTGCGCGATCACGCGCAGCGGGGCCACGACGTCGTCGATCAGATCCTCCACCCCGACGGTCGCATAGGCGGCGCGCACCGATCCCGTTTCCAACTGGGAGATTTCGAGCACCGCGCTGAAGGAGGCGCGGGTCACCTGGGCGGCGTGCGCGGCGGTGGCCAGCAGGGTTGCGCTCTGGACCAGGTCGCCGCGGGCGAGGGCGTGGCGGGTCGCCTCGATCAGCAGGCTCACCGCATGGGTGGGCTGGCTGAGGTCATGCGCCGCGTCGGCGAGGAATTTGGACTTCTCCCGATTGCGGCGTTCGGCCAGGACGCGCAGGTCTTCCTTGGCCGCCACCAGGGCCGCGGTGCGCTCCTCCAACTCCCGGCGGGATTGCGCCTGGGCGAGGTTGGCGCTGGCCAGGCTCCGCTCTCGTTCGAAGGCGAGCCGGGCGGCGCGCTCCCGCTGGCTCGCCGTGGCGTAGCCGACGAGGACCAGGAGCACGATGTAGCTCAAGGTCAGGACGTAGTTGTTGTCGCCGGCGGATCGGATCAGGGCGCCCAGATCCGCCAGTCCCACTCGCCGCGGATATTCATGGGTGGCGTAGATGTCGAAGGCGAGCGCCGGCGCGACCGTCACCAGCTCGACGGTCAGCAGCAACAGCATGCCCCTGGCCCGCAGGAAGGTAAGGTTGGAGACCACCGCCAGATAGGCCATGACCCCGACGGCATCGACCAGCGGATTGCTGGCCGGGTCGACGGTCGCCACCAAGGCCAGCAACGGCAGGTAGGCGGTGATGGCGCAGGCGACGACAAAGGGCTCGGCGAACCTCTCGCGGCGGAAGGCGGGATTGAACGACAGGGCAAGGAAGCCGGCGAGGATCAGGCTGCCAAGCGCGCGCAGCATCACTGACTGGGCCATCGTCGGGCCGCCCACCCAGATGTCGAAGCCGATGAAGCTCGTCCAGAGCACCAGGCCAAAGGCGATGCTCAGCCGGCGCCGGGAGGCGTACTTGTGCGCGTAGTCGTCGAGGAACTCGCGCTCCAGCGCGGACGGCTGGAATCTGGCCGGCGGCAGCAGAACCTGTTCGAACTCCTCCAGGCCGCTCAGGAGACGCCGCGCCGCTCCACCCATGATCAGGCGCCTTCACGTGCTTGGGCCCCGCCGCAGATCCGCGGCTGCTGATCCGGGGCCGCCGATCCGGGACCGTAGGGGAAGATGCGAAGCTGGGCCGCGGATTAACCCTTTGTCTACCCGAGAATCCTCGGGTTTTCAGCCCTCTGGCGCGATCCTACGGTGCCGCGGAAAGACAGGCAGGAGTTTCCGCGAATGAGCAATCTCAGAACCTTGGGCCTTGGCGCGCTATCGCTCGCCTGCCTCCTCGGCGCGCCGGGCGGCGCGAACGCGGCGGTCAACGAGATCGACATCGGCCTCAATCCCACCTTCCAGCAGACAGGCGCCACGACGGTCGTGTCGACCGGCGGCTTCTTCTCGGCGCGGGCCTTTCTGGATTCGGTCAGCGATTTCGACGGGGGAACACTGACCTATCCGGGCGCCGGCTCACCGGTCGCCCTGACACCGGGCGACGATATCACCCTGGCGTTCGGCGACTCCGCCGCCACCATGGCCGACCTCAACGCCGCCTATCCCTTCGGGACCTACAGCTTCCACCTGACCAACAGCAGCACCTCGGCCACGCAGGACGCGTCCCTGGACTACACCGAAACCGCCGACGCCCTGTCGACGCCGACCTTGACGGCGGCGTCCTTCAACGCGCTGCAAGACCTCAACGCCGGTTCGGGATTCACGTTCGACTTCAATAGTTTCGAGCAAAACCCCGCGGCAACGGAAAGCTTCCTGTTTCTGAACGTCACGGACGCCGCCGGCGACACCGTGTTCTCCGCGAACCCCGATGTCTCGGCCACCAGCATCTTCATGCCGGGCGGCGTCCTGGCCGCGGGCCAGACCTACGACTTCGACCTGATCTACGACTCGCGCATCGTCAGCAGCGACGGGAACGTCGGCACGGAGGTCTTCTTCGACTCCCACACCGGCGGAGCCTTCTCGACGGCGGCAGCCGTTCCGGAACCCGCGGCCTGGGCCCTCATGCTCCTGGGCTTTGGCGGACTGGGCGCGGTTCTGCGGACGTCGCGGCGCAAGGCGGTGGCGCGCACCGCATAGGGAACCAGCTTCAATAACGATCATCCCGGCGAAGGCCGGGACCCAGATGGCACGGCTCAGATATGGGCTCCAAAGGCTCATAGCTGATCCCGTCAGCGTCAGAGCTATGGGATCTGGATCCCGGCCTTCGCCGGGATGAGCGGACAGTTGAATCTAAGCTGTCGAATTTACTTAGATCGATTGAGCGTGGACGCTTGAGAGCGATCCGCACCTCCTCCCCGAAGGGAGGAGGGCCGGCTATCGCTGAGAATCGATCGCCGTTAGTGCGACTTCGACGCGTGCTCGGGTTTGCCCTTGCGCTTGGTGTGGGCCATCTTTTCCAGCTCCTTTTCGCTCATCGACATCATCGACTTCGAGGCGCCCTGGAGCTTGGACTTGGGCGTGTCGCCGCGCTTGGCGGAGAGCGCGGCGCCGGCGGCCTTCTGCTGGGAGGCGGATTTGGCGGGCATGGTCAGGTCTCCTCTGGACTGTGGCCGGAGAACCGTCGAAGTCGCCTGAAGTTTCAAAGGCTAAGCTGAGATTTTAAGGCTCAGGGCTGCTTGGGCAGGTGGTCGTCGTACCAGGCCAGCCAGCGTTGCATGCGGTCCTTCAGGAAGCTCGGCCGCGTCAGGCCGTGGAACTGGCCGGGGTAGATGATCAGGCCGGTGTCGACGCCGCGGCTCTTCAGCGCCTGATACATCTGCTCGCCGTTCTGCAGGGGCACGTTGAAGTCCTTGTCGCCGCCCATGAACAGGGTCGGCGTGACGATCCGCTGGTTCTGGTAGAACGGGTAGGAGAGCTTCATCCAGACGTCGGGATGCTCCCAGGGGCGACCAAGCTCGGTCTCGTAGTCGAGCGCGTACTGGTCGGTTCCGTAGCCGGCGAGCACGTTGGAGATCGAGGCCCCGCTGACCGCGGCCTTGAAGCGCTTGTCGCTGGCGATGACGTAGTTGGTGAGGATGCCGCCATAGCTCCAGCCGCCGACCACCAGGCGGTTGGGATCGGCGACGCCGCGGGCGACGGCGTCGTCCACCGCCGCCAGGGCGTCCTGCACGTCGACCGTGCCCCACTTGGCGTAGATGGCGTTGGCGTAGGCCGTGCCTCTGCCCGTGCCGCCCCGGAAGTTGGCGGCGACGACGGCGTAGCCGTGTGCGGCGTAGATCTGCCAATCCATGGAGAAGCCGCCGCCGAGCTGCGACTGCGGGCCGCCGTGGTTGAACAGCATGGTGGGGAGCCGCACGCCCGGCTTGGCGCCCGCCGGCACGACCTGTAGGCCATGGACCTCGGTCCCATCCTTGCTCTTGAAGCTGGTGCGGATGGTGGGCGCGATGTCGACCACTTTCAGCCAGGCGTCGTTCTGATGGGTGAGTTGGCGCAGCGCGCCGGAGGCGTCGACGGCGTAGATCTCCGTGGGCGCGGTCGGCGTGGTGAGCTCCACCGCCAGGGCGCCGTCCGCGCCGGCCGCCGGCGAGCTGAAGATGCGCCAGCCGCCGGCCAGCGTCTTCACCGGCCCGCCGGCCGCGGGGACCTGCGCGACGACGCTGGCCTCGTCGTCCTCCTCGGTGAAGCGGATCGTCTTGCCGTCCGGCGACCAGGTGGGGTGGGCGACGTTGCGGTCGAGCGAGGCGGTCAGCACCCGTGGCTTGCCGCCATTGGCCGAGACCACCGCCAGGCTGCGGACCCCATAGCCGATCTGCTTCACCGGCCCGCCCTGGATGTAGGCGATCTCGCGCCCGTCCGGGCTCCAGGCCGGATAGCTGCCCTCCTCCAGCGGATTGTCCTGGCCCTCGAAGGTGGTGACCGCTCGGGGCTGTGACGGCGTCGTCGAGACCGTCACCACATAGACGTTGGAGTCGTAGCTGCGGTCCGGATCGGCGGCGTGGTTGGAGGAGAATGCGATGGTCCTGCCATCCGGCGACCAGGCGGGCAGGCCTTCGTCATAGTCGCCGGTGGTCAGCCGCGTGGCGGTCTGTTTGGCCACGTCATAGAGCCACAGGCGCTGGCGCTTCTTGCCGAGGTAGCCCTCGCGGTCCTCCTTGAAATGGAAGCGGTCGATGACGATCGGCTTGGGAGGTTTGTCCTTGGCGGCGACCACCGTGGCGGGGGCGGTCGGCGGGGCGTCGGGCTTGGCGGCGGAAGCCGGCGTGGCGTCCGGCTTGGTGACGGTGACCGTGGTGGTCTTGGCGGCGTCGGCGTCCGGGTCGGGGTCGTCGACCACCAGCACGATCCACTTGGAATCCGGCGACCAGGCGAAGTCGTCGATGGAGCCCTTGACGCCCGCGAGCTTGCGGCCCTCACCGCCGGCCCGGTCCATCAGCCACAGCTGCGCGTCGCCCTGGCCGGCGCCGCGGCCGGACAGGAAGCCCAGCCAGTGGCCGTCGGGGCTGAAGCGCGGGTCGCTCTCGCTCTCGCCGGCCCGATTGGTCAGCTGGATCGTCCGCGCGCCGTCCCAGGAGGTCATCCAGATGTGGCTGTAGCCCTTGTCGCCGGCCACGTCGGTCCCGGCGACGGTGTAGGCGACCCACTTGCCGGCCGCGTCCACCCGCGGATCGCCGACCCGCAGCAGGCGGGCGATGTCGTCCGGGGTGATCGGCCGCCCGACCGCCGCCGTGGAGATCGCGGTCGCTGTCAGGGCCAGCGCCAGCGCGCCGACGATGGATCTGTGCATGGTTCGCCTCCCCTAGGTCGAATCCCATGGGTAGCAGGCCCCCGGAAAACAGGCGACGCGGATATGCGGGCGCCTCCCTCTCGCCGCGAATGGCGTATAGTGGGGTTGAAGGCGTTGTCCGGGATGGAAGCCAAATGAAGCTGTCGCCGCTGTTCCTGCTCGCCATGGCCGGCGCCCTGGCCGCCACGCTCGCCGCCGGCGCCGTCCAGGCGCAGACGACGACCGCCGCGCCCCAGCTCGATCTTCGGCTCGCCGGCCTGGCGCAGACCGACGTCGCGGCCGCGCCGGTGGCCCGTCCGGTGGGCGTCGCGCCCCGGCCGACCCCGGACCTCGCCAATCCCCTCGATCCGTTCGAGCCGACCAAGCTGGTGGTCAACCCGCTGGAGAGCGCGGTCTTCGCGACCACCGCCGTCAACCACCGCTTCGACCGCGCCGACAAGGTCACCGGCTCCCTGGGCTTCCTGTGCGGCCTGCAGCCCAGCCATGCGGACGTTAGCGGCGCCGGGGCGGCCTACGGGGTCGATCCGCACGGCCGCTTCGTCGGCGCCAAGCTCGCCTTCGCGTTCTAGCCTCGCAGCGACCGCCGCCAGAGGCCGTCGCCGAGCGGCTCGAAGCCGTTGTCCGCGTAGACGTGGCGCACCGGGGTGTTGCGCGAGGTCTCGATGATGCGGGCGGTGATCTGCGCGTGATCGGCCGTCAGCGCGTCCAGGATGAATTGCAGGAAGCGGTGCTCGACGCCCAGGCCCAGAACGCGGCAGCTCAGCGCCAGGCCGGTGATCTCTCCCGCCTCGATGACGGCGGCGCCCACCAGGCCATGGTCGCCGAAACGGTCGGAGACCTGCACGGCGAAGACGGCGCCGCCGGGCCGCTGCATCAGGGCGTCGAGCTCGGCGGCGGAGACCTTCAGGCCGGTGGCGTTGAACTGGGTGGTGCGCTTGAAGAGCTCGGCCACCCGGCCGACGGCCGAGGCGCCCGGCTCCAGCCGCGCGATGGCGGTCTGGACGTTGAGCGAGGCCAGGAAGGCGTCCTGGTCGGGGCTGTCGGCCTGGCTGCGCTGGCGCTGCAACTGCGCCTGGGTCATGGCGGTGCGGGCGGCGGATTCCTCGGTGACGCTGGGCGCCTGTAGCCGGGGATCGGTGAGCAGGCGGCGGCGCAGGCTGAACAGCTCCTCGCCCCAGACCTCGACCCCAGGCAACCGCTGGCGGACGTTCTCGCGCTCCACCGGGTTGTCGTCGAGGAACAGGAAGGCGTCGAGCGCGAAGCCCAGCTCCTCGGCGATGGAAGAGATGTTCTCCACCTTGTCCGTCCAGTTCACCCGCCAGGTGACGAAGTCGTCGGGGGTCAGCAGGCGCTCGCGGGGATAGTGGTCCTCGTAGGTCCAGAGCTCGCGGACGGTGGCCTCGTCGTTCTTGCTGACGCAGGCGAGCAGGATGCCCCGCCGTTTCAGGGCCAGCAGCGCCTCGTGCAGGCCGAAGAACAGGCCGATGTAGGAGAACGGCCCGCTGATCTCCGGCGTCCAGGCGAAGGGCGTCCCGGTCTCGGCCAGGACGCCGGGCCAGAGCGTGCCGTCGAGGTCGACGATGACGCACTTCTTGCGGCCCAGGCCGGTGACGATCTGCAGGGCGTCGAGGTGCGCCTTGGCCATCACCGCCTCGCGGCCATAGGGGTCGCCGCCGATGGCTTCGGCCAGAGGCGCGATGTCGGGAAAGATGTGGTGGGTGGCGGCCTTCTCGTCTTCCGGCCGTTGCAGCATCCAACCGGGCGAGCCGAAGTGGGTGAAGCCGACCTGGCCGTCGTCCAGCAACCGTTCCGCGCCCTGGGCGGCAAGGGCGGCGGCGACGTCGACCACATGGACGTCGGGATAGTTCTCCGCCAAGTCGGAGAGCAGGATGTTGCCCAGGCGGAAGCGATTGCGGTGGCCGTAGCCGCCACGGTCGGCGAACCCCAGCGGCTGCACCGTCGGCTCCGGCAGGTTGTCCAGCAGGATCGGGGCTGAGGTATGGGCGCGCAGGCCCTCGATCATCTGCCGGGCCTGGGCGATGTAGGGCGCGACGGGCGGCGCGGGGTCGTCGGGCGCCATGGGGTCGGTGATGGCGTAGCGGGCCGAGAGGGCGCCAATCAGGATGGCGTCGTGCCTGCGGTCGGCGGCGAGCCGCAGGTCGTCGGGGAAGCTCGCGGCCACGCGCAGGTCGATGCCGCGGCGGCCGGCTTCGCGCCGCAGGAAGTCGGCCTCCATCTGGAGGTCGCAGTCGCCGAACAGCAGGACGTCCAGGCGGGGGCCGTCGACGGCGAGGTCGCCCACGCCCAGGGCCGGGCCGGTCGACCAGTAGGCCTCGACGCCCTCCTTGGCCTCGCGGCGGAAGCGCTCCAGGGCCTGCGCGGGATCGCGGCCGTAATAGGCGCCCAGCTCCTGGCTCTGGGCCAAGCGTTCTTCCTCAGGCGTGAGCGTGGTCAGGACGCCGCGCTCGATGAGGGCGGCGAAACCGCTCTGCTCCGGCCCCTCGGCGGCGACCTCGCGGGGTTCGCGGAAGAATTCGATGATCTGAGCCAGCTCCGGATCGACCACCAGGCGCATGTGGGTCACCGCGTGGATCAGCAGCACGCGCCCGTCGGCCACGGGCAGCAGGTGCGCGAATTGCGACAGGCGCAGGATCATCGGCGGGCTTCCATGCGCAGACAGGATAGCCGATTCAGGCTGGGCGCAGGTGGGCGTCGGAGGCTCGGCCGTTCGGTTGCGATGCTGCGGGGACCTGGAGCGCAATGCCGGCGATCATCGCCTGCAGGCCGAACTCGAAGGCCTCGTCGGAATCGACCGGCCGGGCGGGCGCGGTCTGTTCGTAGAGCGCCCAGCCGCGGGCGTAGCGGCCCAGGCTCATCAGGGTGGCGACCGCCTCGCGGCCCCGGAAGCCCTCGGCGCGCAGGCGCCCGGTCATGGCGGCGAAGTTGAGGTGAGGACTGTCGCCGGGCGGATTGGAAACCGCCAGCAGGCGCGCGCCGTCCCGGTGGCTGAGCGCGGCGCGGCGGATGCCCCTCGCGCCGTCGGCCAGCCAGGCGCGCCAGTCGTGGGGAAAGGCGTCGGGGGCGGGCAGCGCCGTCTCCAGCAGGACCTCGGCCATCTGGTCGAACAGCTCGCCCATGCTCTTGAAGTGCCAGTAGAGCGAGGGGCCCTTCACGCCGAGCTCGGCGGCCAGACGGCGCGTGGAGAGCCCGTCCATCCCGACCTCGTCCAGGAGGAGGAGCGCGCGTTCGACGATGGTCCTGCGCTCCAGCGCCAAGGCGGTCTCCTGTTCGCTCCGAAACCCGTCTAGCATTGCTAGGTTGCGCTGGCCTAGGCGGGCAGGGCGAACCGTCGCAGAGTGAAGCCATGTATCCGCGCCATCGCCTCGACGCCCTGGCTGACGGCATCTACGGGGTCGCCATGACCCTGCTGGTGCTGGACATCCGGATTCCGGACGGGATGGTCAACCCCACCGACCAACAGTTGACCGACGCCTTCGTGGCGCTGCTGCCGAAGCTTGGGCCCTATGCCTTGAGCTTCTGGGTGCTGAGCGGCCGGTGGCGGCAACTGGTCTATCGTCGGATCAGCCATGCGCCGGTCGATCGCGACTATGTGCAGTGGTCGCTGATGCATCTGTTCCTGGTGACCATGATGCCGTTCTCGACCCTGATGATCGGCCGCTTCGGCTCGCATGCGCCGGCATTGTGGCTCTACACCGCCAACCTGGTGGGGCTGTCGGTGACCCTGTGGATGGCCAGCCGCTCGGCGCCGGAGGCCGAGCGCGCGGAGGTCGAGGACAACCGGATGGGGCTGATCATGCTGCTGGTGGCGGCGGCGGTCGTGGTGGCCTTAAGCTTTGAGCACACCGCCTGGGCGGCGCTGGGCTTCCTGCTCACCGGCCTGACGCCGCTCGCCGAACAGCTGATGGAAAAGCTGAAGCCGAAGAAGGGCTAGGCCTGGACGGAAACGGCGGGGGCGGCGGCGGCGGGGACCGACTGGCCCTGGGCGGAGTAGCCGCCGGAGGTGTCGCTGGGCTCGCCGGTGTCGCCGTAGATCTCCTTGGAGGCGGCGGTGAAATCCTTCTGGCCCTGGTCGAGGTTGTCCGCCTCATCCTTGGCGTCGGGGTTCAGCTTGTGCTGCGCCTTCAGCTTGGCGAGCGCGGCCTTGGCGATGGCCTGGGCCGAGGCTTCCAGCACCCGGGCGTCCTCGATGATCGGGTCGGGGGTCTTGGTGATGCCGCCGGTGGAGGAGGCCGGAGCCTGCGGGGCGACCACGTTTTGCGCAGGTGGGGTCGGCGTCGTGGCTGCCGCCGCCTGGGGAGACGCAGGATCGGGGAAGGTCCCATCGCCGGTCGACGGATCGGCGCCATTGGCGGCCGTCTTGGAGGGGTCGGGTCGCAGGGCGTTGGCCGTCGAGGTGGCGCTCGGATCGCTGGCCGGCGGGCTGGCGGCGGTCGATGTGCCGGAAGCGGCGCCGGACTGGCTGGCGGCGCCGGCGGCGGAGGCGGCCTCCTGCTGGGCGGAGGCGGCGGCGCTCGAGGCTTCGCTCTTGGCGCTGGCGTCGAAGCCGGCGGCGGCGTCGGCGTAGTCCTTGGCCGCCTGGCCGATCTGCTTGGCGATCTGGGCGGCTTCCTTGGCGACGGTCTTGGGATCGCCGCCCATCAGCATCAGCATCTTCAGCCGCTGTTGCAGGGCGGCCAGCTTGGCCTTGGCGAGGCTGGCGCTGTTGGCCGAGCTGTTGCCGTTCCCGCTGCTGGCGTCCGCGGTCAGCTTGCTGACGGTGTCCTTCAGGGCCTGCAACTGGCTGTCGGCGGTCGCCTCCGCGGCGGTCGGGTCGGCGGAGGCCGGCGAAGACGCCGGCGCGTTCGTCGCGCCGGAGGCCGCGGACGAGGTCGCTGGGGCCAGGAGGGTGACCGACGCGGAACTGACGGAACTGACCATGTTCAACGTTTTGGCCCGGCACTGGTTAAGGCGCCGTGCCGCCCCGCGGTTCGGCGCGGTCGGCGGCGGCGCTGGCGATGTTTTCGGAGCCATGGTCTAGTCGCCGTTCGAGCCGGAGAGCCTAGTTGACCGACACCGCCCTGAAAGCCCGTCCCGCCAAGGCCGTAAAGCCTGCCTTCCGCCCGTTCATCCCGGCCAACGTCAGCCTGCCGGAGTTCACCGTCCTGCACCTGGTCATCGGCGCCTTGCTGGGCGTGGTGTTCGGCGCCTCGTCGCTCTACCTGGTGCTGAAGGTCGGCCTGACGGTCTCGGCCTCGATCCCCGTGGCGGTGATCTCGATCACGCTGTTCCGGCTGCTGCAGCGACTGGGCGTCGCCAAGGCGTCTATCTTGCAAAATAACATCGTCCAGACGGCGGGGTCGGCGGGGGAGAGCATCGCCTTTGGCCTGGGCGTCACCATGCCGGCGATCATGATCCTGGGCTTCGACATGGAGATCGCCCGGGTGATGCTGGTGGCGGTCCTGGGCGCCCTCCTGGGCATCCTGATGATGATCCCGCTGCGCCGCGCCCTGATCGTCGAGCAGCACGGGATCCTGAAGTATCCGGAAGGCACCGCCTGCGCCGAGGTGCTGAAGGCCGGCGCGACCCGCGAGGAGCACGAGATCGGCCAGGAGGCCGGCGGCGCCCAGACCGAGGCCGAGGTGGCGCGGGGCGCCCGGACCATCGTCACCGGCTTCGGCCTGGGCCTGATCTACAAGCTCTGCGAAGGGGTGTTCAAACTCTGGAAGGACACGCCGGAACAGGTGTTCGGCGCGCCGCTGGCCAAGGCCTCGATCGCCGCGGAGATCTCGCCGGAGCTACTGGGCGTCGGCTACATCATCGGCCCGAGAATCGCCGCCGCCATGGCCGGCGGCGGGGTGCTGGCCTACATGGTGCTGATCCCCGCCATCCAGTTCTTCGGCTCGGCGGCGACGGCGATCATCCCGCCGGGCACGATGCCGATCGCGGCCATGTCGCCCAGCGACATCCGCGGCGCCTACATCCTCTACATCGGCGCCGGCGCGGTGACCGCCGGCGGCCTGATCAGCCTGGCGCGGGCCATGCCGACCATCTGGCGCAGCCTGAAGGCGAGCGTCGGCGACTTCGGGGTCAAGACCGAAGCCGCCGTGCCGGCCTCCGAGATTCCGCGCACCGACCGGGACCTGTCCATGAAGTGGGTGGCGCTGGGCGTGCTGGTGCTGATCGCCGGCATCCTGATGGCGCATTCGCTGCGCATGAACATCGCCGGGGCGCTGCTGATCGTGCTGTTCGGCTTCCTGTTCGTCACCGTCTCCTCGCGCCTGACCGGCGAGCTCGGATCGTCCTCCAACCCGATCAGCGGCATGACGGTGGCGACGCTGCTGCTCACCTGCCTGATCTTCCTGCTGCTGGGCTGGACCGGGCCGACCTACTACGTGACCGCGCTGTCGGTGGGGGGCATCGTCTGCATCGCCGCGTCGAACGGCGGCAGCACCTCGCAGGACCTGAAGACCGGCTTCCTGGTGGGGGCGACGCCGCGCTCGCAGCAGCTGGCGATCATGATCGGGGCGCTCGCCTCGGCGATCGCGCTGGGGCCGATCCTGCTGGCGCTGAACCAGGCGGCCACCGTCTACGTGCCGCAGCCGGCCGGGCCGGCCGCCCTGCCGCCCGCCGCGGTGGCGAGCCTGCCGACCGAGGCGCTGGCCGGGCCGCAGCATGTGCAGGACGGGGGCGTCTACCACGTCTGGCAGAAGCCCGATCCCTCCGGCGGGGCGGCGACCCGCTACCTGGTGCGCACCGACGGGACGCTGGCCTACCTGGTCGATCCCGGCATCAACGGGCATGTGAAGCTGCGCCCCGACGGCACCAGCGTGACCAAGTTCGACGCGCCCAAGGCGACCCTGATGAGCTACATCATCAAGGGCATCCTCAATCGCCAGCTTCCCTGGGCCCTGGTGCTGCTCGGCGTGATGATCGCGGTGGTGCTGGAGATGTGCGCCATCCCGGCGCTGGCCTTCGCGGTCGGGGTCTATCTGCCGATTTCCTCGTCGCTGCCGATCTTCATCGGCGGGGCGGTGCGCTGGATCGTCGACCGCCGCAGCCGCAACATGGCGCACGCCGAGACCCTGTCGGAGGCGGAGCTGTCGGCGCAGTCGGACCGCAGCCCGGGCGTGCTGATGGCCTCGGGCTACATCGCCGGCGGGGCCATCGCCGGCATCGGCATCGCGTTTTCCGCCGGGGTGCTGGGCGCCTTCGACCGCGACATCACCAAGTTGATGGAAGGGATCAACCCGGTGTTCAACGGGCCCTGGTCGGACCTTTTGTCCTGCCTGCCGTTCCTGGGCCTGATGGCGATCCTGTTCCGGGCCGGGTCGGCGCGGAAGATCTAGGTCCGAGCTGGCCGCCTATTTGATCTTCACGGTCGCCGAGCCCTGCGGGCCGGTGACTTCGAAGCTGTCGCCGGATTTCTTGCCCTTGGGGTAGGGCACGCAATTCTCGGTGGGGTCGGTGTCGAGCGTGGTGCAGAGCTTGTCGCCATCGATGCGCCACTTGCCGGTGGCCGCGCCGCCAGCGGCGGTGAACTTGCCATCCGGCGTGTAGTCCACCTCGATCGGCATGTCGCCCAGCATGATGACCATGCCGTGGGTGGTCACCTCCTGCAGGGTGTCGGCGGCGGCCGGCGTGGCCAAGCTCGCGACGGCGGCGAAAGCGATCAACAGTCTGCGCATGGGTGTCTCCCCTAAGGACCGCGCCATCCTGCGCCGGTTGCGGCCCGGCGCAAGCCGGATTGACTCTACGAATTTGTTCGTACACCTTTCTTCGTATGAGCCAGGACGAGTCCTCCGCGCGGCCCACCGCCACCGAGCTCGACATCCTGCGCATCCTCTGGGAGCGCGGCCCGTCCACCGTGCGCGAGGTGCATGAGGCGCTGAGCGCCGAGCGGCCGATCGGCTACACCGGCGTGCTCAAGTTCCTGCAGATCATGGCGGGCAAGGGCTTCGTGGTCCGCAACGAGGACCAGCGGGCGCACGTCTACCAGGCCGCCGAGCCGCCGGAGACCACCAAGCGGCGGGTGGTGGGCGAGCTGATGCGCAAGGTGTTCGCGGGCTCCGCCAGCCAGTTGGTGCTGCATGCCCTGCAGGACAAGCGGGCCAGCGCCGAGGACATCGCCGAGATCCGTCGCATGCTGGATGCTTACGAAGATAAAGAGAGGGATCCGAGATGAACCCCTTCGCCCTGGCCCAGATCCTCGTCGCCCTGTCGGCTGCCGCCGCGCCGCCGCCGGAGCCGGCTTCCGCCCCCGCTGCTTCCGCTCAGGGCGAGGCCGGTGGGAAGACCGTTTCGCCGCTGACGGTGACCGGTCAGGCGTCCAAGCCGCCGACCCCCGATTTGACCCTGAAGATGCAGGGCACCGAGGACGATATCGAACAGATGGTCGCGGTCTGGCCGAAGGGCGCCTACCAGGGGCGCTACGATGGCCGGGTCACCCTGCGTTGCCGGATCGACGTGCATGGCCTGGCCGAGAGTTGCGACGTCGCCTACGAGTCGCCGCCGGGCCACGGCTTCGGCAAGGCGGCGCTGGAGCTGCGCCCGACAATCAAGCTCGCACCCAAGGCGGGGCCGGACGGCGCGCCGGTCCCCACGGTCAGGACCATCGCCGTCACCTTCAAGGCGCCGGACAGCCAGGTCAGCGCGGAGGGTCTCGCTCAGGCGATGTCCAACGCCTCCTTCGCGCTGGGCGACGTGGCGCATGGCAAGGACCAGGCCATGGCGATGCGCGAGATCACCATGCTCGACCGTCCGGTCTGGGCGCGGGCCGCCAGCTTCGACGACCTGGCGCGGGCCTATCCGGCGACGGGTGGCGGGGTGGAGGGCTATGCGGTCGCCCACTGCCAGGTGCAGGCTTCGGGTGCGCTGCGCTATTGCGACCTGATCAAGGAGGCCCCGCAGTATCGCGGCTTCGGCAAGGCGGCGCTTGGCTTGGCGGCGAAGTTCCGGGTCGTTCCGCAACAGGCCCAGACGCGTCATTCCACGCCGCTGTGGGTCGACATCCCGATTCGCCTGTCGCCGCCCGCCGCCGCGGCCGAGCGGACGATCATGGCCCCGGTCTGGCTCACCGGCCTCGATCCCAAGGCGACGGTGAAGCTGTTCCCGCCCGAGGCGGTGGCCAAGGGTCTGACCACGGGGCGCGGTGTCGCCCGCTGCGGCGTCGGCGCCGACGGGACGCTGACCGCCTGCACGCCGGAGCCCGGCGACCCGGATGGCCTGGGCTTCTCGCAGGCCGCGGTCCGGCTGGCGGCGGGTTTGAAGATGAACCTGTGGAGCGCGGACGGCGCGCCGGTGGCGGGCGGGGTGGTGCACGTGCCCGTCCGGCTGAACCTCAAGGCGCCCGCCGGAAGCTAGGCGGCCTGCGCCCCTAGTTGATCACCGCGGCGGCGAAGCGGTCCATTTCCTCGTACTGCGGGCTCATCTGCAGCAGCAGCAGGTCGAGGCCGGCGGCTTCGTAGGCGGCGATGCGCTCTTTGATCTGGTCGGCGGTGCCGATCAGGTTGGGGCGCAGGCCGCGGTTGGAGACTGAGTATTCGGCGATCTTCATCTCGCGTTCGAGCTGGGTGCCGCTCAGCCACTGGTCGTAGTTGCCGAAACCCGGCGCATTGGGGTCGAGCGTGGTGATCCGGGCGACCTCGGCCTTGGCCTCTTCCTCGGTGTCGCGGACGATGGCGTAGGCGGCCATGCCGAACTGCATCGGCGGCTTGCCGGTCTTTTCCCGGCGGGCGCGCATGTCGGCGATCTTCTCGGCGATCACGTCGGGCGTATCGCCGTGCATGACGTAGGCGTCGCACTGGTTGGCGATCAGGGTCTTGGCGGCCTCGGACTCGCCGCCGGCGTAGACCACCGGCTTGCGCTTGGGCTTGGGCTCGCAGATGGCGTCCTTGAGCTGATAGCGGGCGCCGTCGTGGGTGTATTTCGGTTGCGTCCAGAGGCCGTCGACCACGTCCAGCCACTCCGACGTGCGGCCATAGCGGTCGTCGTGCTGATCGAACTGCAGGCCATAGCTGGTGGCCTCTTCCGCCCACCAGGAGGAGACGACGTTGAGCGCCAGGCGGCCGCCCGCGATGTTGTCGATGTTGGCCGCCTGCTTGGCGAACAGCGCCGGCTGGTGGAAGTTCGGCCGCACCGCGACCATCAGCTCCAGGGTGTCGGTGACGGCGGCCAGCGCCGCGGCGGTGGACCAGGCGTCCAGCGCCGGCTGGTCGGTCCCCTTGATGTCGTTGAGGTTGAGCTCGGCGACCAGCGTCAGGTCGTAGCCGATCTTCTCCGCCCGCTGGCAGAGCTTCTTGGTGTACTCCCACGTGGGCGCCATGTGCTCGTCGGGGATGTTGCGCAGCCAGCCGCCGAACACCGGGGTCCAGAACCCATACCTCATCAAGCGGCGACCTTCTGTTGGGTGGCGATCAGGCCAAGGATGTAGTCGACCAGGTTGTCGTGCGGGTCCCAGCCCAGGACTTCCAGCGGCTTGGCCACGAAGTTCGACATGGCGTTGAGGTCATAGAAGCGCGGGGTCCCGTCGCGGTCGTCGATCATGTATTCGATGCCGCCCACGTCCAGGCCGCTCATCCGGGCGACCTTTTCCACGGCCTTGGTAATGTCGGCCGGGGGCTTGAACTCGCTGATGGTGATGGTGGGCTTGTCGACCATGCAGACATCGGCCGGGCAGAGGTCGAAGGTCGAGCCGGCGCCGTCCAGCGCCAGCGCATAGAGCAGCTTGCCGTCCAGCACTTCGCAGCGGATCACCCGCGCGTCACGGGCCGGGACATATTCCTGGATCAGGACGACGCCATCGACGCCCATGGGGGTCAGCTTGTCGGCGACGGCGGCTTCGAGCTCTTCGGCGGAGTCGTAGCGGATCATGCCGGTGCCGGAGCCGCCCACATTGACCTTGACCATCACCGGATAGCCGATCTCGGCGGCCAGGCGCGGGACGTCGGCGCGGCGGTGGGCGACGCGGGTCTTGGGGATCTCCAGGCCGGCCTTGCGGAAGAGGCTGAGCTGGCGGGCCTTGTTGGTGTCGTAGGCGAGCACGCCCGGCCCGTTGATCACCCGGGCGCCCAGCGACTGCCAATGGTCCAGCGCGGCCATGGAATAGAACAGCGCGTGCTCCTCCTGGCGCAGGAAGGACGACATGGCGAGGCGGTTGAGGATCACCGGCGCGGGCAGCGTCGCATCGCCCGGATCGAAGGTGTGATTCTGGATCTCGATGGGGGTCCAGTTCAGGCCGCGCCGGTCAAGGGTGCGGAACAGGGATTCGAACCACTGGGGGTGTTCGTAGAAGACGGCGAGGTCGGCCAAGGCGGGCTACTCCGGACGCGTTCGGGGGCGCGACCGCAGGCGCGCGGACCCCAGATAGTTCACCTTGCGTCAGATGGGAACGCCGCCGCGGCGCGCCCGGCAAAACAAACCGCTTGTGATTGGTGATATAGTACACTACAACACCGCTTCAGCGTAACACATTGGGCGAAGGGCTCAGACGTGAATCGCCGCAAGGTTGGGGACACCGGCGTCTCCGAAGGGATCCTCTGGAACAGACGATGGATCGAGAGTGGAATGACAATCAGCCGATCTACCGGCAGCTTCACGACCGGGTGGTCGCGATGATCCTGGATGGCGTGCTGGGCGAGGGCGACCCCTTGCCGTCCGTCCGCAATGTCGCCGCGGAGCATCGGGTGAACCCGCTGACGGTGATGAAGGGCTACGAGCAACTGGTGGACGAGGGCCTGGTGGAAAAGCGCCGGGGCCTGGGCCTGTTCATCAACGCCGGCGCCAAGGACGTGCTGCTGCAGGCCGAGCGCCAGCGCTTCCTGGCCGAGCAGTGGCCGCAGATCCACGCCACCATCCAGCGCCTGGGCCTGTCGGCCAAGGACCTGCTCGGCGCCAGCCCCAAGGCGGAGGGCTGACCATGGCCTGCATCGAAGCCCGCGGCCTGCGCAAGGCCTACAAGAGCACCGTCGCCCTGGACGGCGTGAACCTGAAGGTCGAGGAGGGCCGCATCCTGGGCCTAATCGGCCCCAACGGCGCCGGCAAGTCGACCGCGCTCAACGCCATCCTGGGGCTGATCCCCTTCGAGGGCGAGCTGAAGGTGCTGGGACGCAACCCCTGGACCGAGCGCGACAAGCTGATGACCGATGTCTGCTTCATCGCCGACGTGGCGGTGCTGCCGCGCTGGATGAAGGTTTCCCAGGCGCTCGACTATGTGGCCGGCGTCCATCCGCGCTTCGACCGCGCCAAGGCCGAGGGCTTCCTGGCCAAGACCGCGATCAAGCGGACCAGCCGCGTGCGCGAGCTCTCCAAGGGCATGGTGACCCAACTGCACCTGGCGCTGGTGATGGCCATCGACGCCAAGCTGCTGGTGCTGGACGAGCCGACGCTCGGCCTCGACCTGCTCTATCGCAAGCAGTTCTATGAGACCCTGCTCAACGACTATTTCGACAAGAGCCGGACCATCGTGGTCACCACCCACCAGGTGGAAGAGATCCAGGACATCCTCACCGACCTGATGTTCATCAACCACGGCCGCATCGTGCTCGACGGCAGCATGGAGTCCCTGGAGACCCGCTACGCCGAGGTGATGGTCGCGCCGGAAAAGGCCGCCGAGGTCCGCGCCATGGGGCCGATCACCGAACGCCAGGTGTTCGGCCGCAACGTCTTCCTGTTCGACGGCGCCGACCGCCGCCGGCTGAGCCAGCTGGGCGAGGTTCGCACGCCCAGCATCGCCGACCTGTTCGTCGCCGTGATCGGCGGCCCGAAAGCCCAAACCCAAGGGGTGGGAGCATGAGCAACCAATCCGACACCCTGGCCGCGGCCGCGCCGACGCCCCTGCGCCGGACCCGCCCGCTGACCTGGTCGATCCGCCGCGAGATCTGGGAGAACCGCTCGATCTGGATCGCGCCGCTGGCGATCGCCGCGGTGCTGGTCTTCGGCTTCATGCTGGGCGTGGTCGGACCGCACCACATGCCGACGGTGCACCGCAGCTCCAGCACCGTGGTCACGCAGACCATGAGCGACGGTCACACGGTGGTCACGCGCGGCGCCGCCAGCGACGCCGCGAGCAACAGCGGACCTCCCGGCTCGACAACGACAAGCAAGGTCAGCCATTCGGGCTTCAGCATGACGTTCGACGGAGGGCCGGCGACGCCGGCGCAGCGCGCCGCCATGGCCGCCTTGCCCTATGACATCGCCGCCGCGGTGCTGCTGGTGGGGATGACCATCGTGGCGCTGTTCTACTGCCTGGGGACCCTGCAGAACGAGCGGCGCGACCGCAGCATCCTGTTCTGGAAATCGCTGCCGGTGTCCGACCTGACCGCGGTGACCGCCAAGGCGATCGTGCCGCTCGCGATCCTGCCTGCGGTGACCTTCGTGGTCATCCTGGGCACGCAGCTGGTGCTCTATGGCCTGAGCCAGGTGAGCCAGTTGACCGGCGCCGCCAGCGAGCCGCTCGCCTGGACGCCGCAGTCGGTGCTGGAAGGCCTGTGGGTGCTGCTCTACGGCGAGATCACCGCGACGATCTGGATCGCGCCGGTCTATGGCTGGCTGCTGCTGATCTCCGGCTGGGCTCGGCGCGGCGGCTTCCTGTGGGCCATCCTGCCGCCCCTGGCGCTCAGCCTGATCGAGCGGGTGGCGTTCGGCACCACCCACCTGTGGAACATCTTCTTCTCCCGCCTGAACGGCGGCTTCGAAGAGGCCTTCGTGACGCCGACCAAGGAGTCGATGAAGGCCGGCATCCCGATCGTCGGCGTGGACCAGCTCGACCCCGGCAAGTTCGTGGACAATCCCGCGGTCTGGCTGGGCGTGGCCTTCGCGGGCGCCTGTTTCGCCGGCGCGGTCTGGCTGCGCCGCTACCGCGACCCGGGCTGACCGGCTTCCACCGCTTTCACCGCAAGTCCGCTTCGGCGCCCCGGCGCCGCCCCCACCGCCCAACCTTCAAGGAGCGAATGACGATGCACGTCCTGATCTCCATCGCGGTCGCCGTGTTGCTGCAGGTTCCCGGCGTCAACCTGGGCGGCGTCGACGCGGCCACCCTGCTGCAGAAGACCGCCCCGCACGCCGCCGACGCCCGCGCCCACGTCTGTCCCTGCCAAGCTCACCGCCACGCCGGCTGAACGCCGTCCCGCAAGGAGGCTCTGTGATGCGAACCCTGCCCCTCGTCTGCCTCGCCATCGCCACCGCCGCGGCGCTTGGCGCCGAGCCGGCCAGCGCCGCCCCGGCCGCCGCGCCGGCCTACCGCGCGCCGCGCACGGCCTATGGTGCGCCGGACCTGCAGGGGCTGTGGACCAACACCGCGCTGACCTTCCTGCAGCGGCCGCCGATCTTCAAAGGCCTGATCGCCACCGACAAGGAGGAGGCGATGATGATCGGGCTGTTCAAGAAGATGGCCGGCGACGTCCTCGACACCGCGCCGGTGGACCCCAAGGCGCCGGCGCCGCCGGTGGTCAAGGAGGCGCCGCAGTCGGACTATATCGAGATGGACTTGCATCTGGGACGCATCGACGGCCAGCCGCGGACCTCATGGATCGTCGATCCGGCGGACGGCCGGCTGCCGTTCACCGACGCGGTGAAAAAGGCCCGCGCCAAGGACGCCGCGGCGCCCGAGGTCTTCGACAACCCGGAAGACCGCGACACCCAGGAGCGCTGCCTGACCGCCATCGGCTCGCCCGAGGGCCCGCCGATGATGAACACCGGCTTCAACGGCAACTACAAGATCGTCCAGACCAAGGACTATGTGGCCATCGAGGTGGAGATGAACCACGACGTGCGCATCATCCGCCTGGGCGACCGCACGCACCAGCCCGCCGCGATCCAGCCCTGGCTGGGGGACAGCGTCGGCTGGTGGGAGGGCGACACCCTGGTGGTCGAGACCACCAACCTGAACCCCAAGGGCCACGTCTTTTCGCTGGGCGGCGGCTTTCCCTATTCGCCGCAGACGAAGATCACCGAGCGGTTCACCCGCACCGCCAAGGACCAGATCCTCTACCAGTTCTCGGTGGACGACCCGGCGACCTTCACCAAGGCCTGGAAGGCGGAGATGCCGATGCGGGCGACCAAGGGGCCGATCTACGAATACGCCTGCCACGAGGGCAACTACTCGCTGCCCAACATCCTGGCCGGCGCCCGGGCGCAGGAGAAGGCGGAGGTCGCCAGCGCGAAGTGATCTGGCGTCAGGCTGGATTCAGGCTTGGCTTGAGCAGGTAGGGCCTCGCGGTCTTGAGCCCCTCCCCCTTGCGGGGAGGGGTTTGGGGTGGGGGTGCGAGCTGTGAGGTGAGGGCATCGGCCCCTTGAACGCTGGCGCTGACACCCCCACTCACGACCTCTCCCCGCAAGGGGGAGAGGAGAAGCTGCTCGCGATCCCGCCTTAGGGCGTCGCCGGTTTCGCTGGCGTGTTGGCGGCCACCTGGGCCGGGCCGGGCAGGTCGCCGCGCGACCAGCCGCCGCCCAGGGCGCGGACCAGGTTGACGCTGGCCTGCAGCCGCCGGCTCTGGACCTCGACGCCGATGCGCTTGGCCTGCAGGTCGGCGGTCTGGGCGGTGACCACCTCAAGGTAGTTGACCGCGCCTTCCTGATAGCGGGCGAGCGCGGCGTCCTCGGTGCGGCTGGCCGACTTGATCGCCGCCGATTGCGCGGTCGCCTCGACGGCCAGGTGGGTCAGCACCGACAGGTTGTCCTCCACGTCCTGGAAGGCGCGCAGCACCTGGGCCTGGTAGGCGGCGTTGGCCAGCGCCAGTTGGGCGCGGGCGGCCTGGACCCTGGCCTTGCGCAGGCCGCCGTCGAACAGGGTGAGCGCCGCCTCCGGACCCAGCATCCAATAGGTGTTGCCGGGCGCCAGCAGGTTGGCGAAGGCGGTGTTCTGCCAGCCGCCGGCCGCCGCCAGGTCGATCTGCGGGAAATAGGCGGCCCGCGCCACGCCGATGCGGGCGTTGGCCTCCGCCGCCCGCCGCTCCGCCGCCGCCACGTCGGGCCGCCGCTGCAAGAGGGTGGAGGGCAGGCCGGCCGGGACGTTGGGGAGGGCGAGCGTCAGAGGGGCGGCGGGAATGGTCAGGTTCGAGGCCGGTTCGCCCACCAGGCTGGCGATGGCGTGTTCATAGAGCGACCGCTGGGCGGCGAGGTCGGCGACCTGCGCCTGGGTCGACTGCAGCTGGGTCTCGGCGCGGCTGACGTCGAGGTCGGAGGCGAGGCCGCCGTCGTGGCGGTCCTTCGTCAGGCGCAGGGCGCGGGTGTAGGCCTTCACCGCGTCGTCCAGCAGGGCGGCGTCGCCATCGCTGGCGCGCAGCTTGACGTAGTCGTTGGCGAGTTCGGCCTCGAGGCTGAGGCGCACCGATTCCAGGTCGGCGGCGCTGGCCTGGGCCTCGGCGCGGCCGGCGGCCACCAGGTTGCGCACCCGGCCCCAGAGGTCGAGCTCATAGCCCGCGCCCAGACCGAAGGTGTCGGCGGAATAGATGTCCGGCTGATTGGAGCCGCGCAGGGGGCGGTTGTTGGACTGCCGGTTGCGGCTGACCTCGGCCTGGCTGCCGAGGATCGGAAACTCCTGGGACGTGGCCTCCTGGGCGAAGGCGCGGGCGGTGTCGTAGCGCGCCACCGCCTCGGCCAGGGTCGGGTTGGCGGTCTGCAGCTTGCCCTCGAACCCGTCGAGCACCGGGTCGCCATAGGCCTGCCACCAGGCGCCACGCTTCAGCGCGTCCTGTGGCGTCGCCTGGGTCCAGGGGCCGGCTTCCTTGTAGGCGGTCGGCACGCTCACCACCGGGACGCGGTAGGCGGGTGCGAGCGAGCAGCTGGCGAGCGCGAGGCCGGCGGCGATCAGGCCTGCGGAGGTGCGGAACGCGCCCATCGGCTCAGCCCCGGCCAGCGGGGGTCGAGCCAGCGGGAGTCGGGGCGGCGATCCGCACCTTCTCGCCCTCCTGCAGGGAGTCCGGCGGATTGTTGATCACCCGCTCGCCGGCCCCCAGGCCGGCGGCGATCTCCACCGTGGCGCCCAGGTCGTGGCGAAGGGTGATGTAGCGCAGGTGCGCGTGGTTCTGGGCGTCGACCACGCCCACCGCCATGCCCTTCTGCCGGAACATCAGCGCGCTGGCCGGCAGCTTCAGGGTGGCGCCGCCCGCGCGCGTCAGCCCGAAGGTCGCCTGGGCGTAGTCGCCGGGCTTCAGGGTCTCGTCGGGGTTGTCCATCTGCAGTTCGGCCTGCACGGCGCCCGACTGCGCGCCCACCGCGCCGGAGGTGCTGACCAGCGTCGCCTTGAACTCGCGCCCTGGATATTCCGGCACGGCGAGCGTGGCGGTGATGCCGGGCTTGATCTGCGCCGAATAGCTCTGCGGCACGTGCACGTAGATGCGCAGCCTATGCACGTCGGCGACGGTGAACAGGGGCGCGTCGTTGGGCGTGCCCGCCGCCACCAGGGCGCCCACGTGCGCGGTTCGCGTGGTGACGATGCCGGCGAAGGGCGCGGTGATCTTCTTGAAGGCCTCCAGCGCCTGCAGGCGTTGCAGGTCGGCGTGGGCGGCCTGGACGTCGGCGGTCTTGGCGGCCAGATCGCCGGTCTTCTCGTCGGCCTCCTGGTGCGAGACGGCGTCGCGGCTGAGCAGGCGATTCCAGCGGTCGGCGGAGATCTTGGCGAGGTTCTCGTGCGCCGCCGCGGTGCCCTGTGCGGCCTTCACCTGCGCCAGCTGCTGGTCCAGGTCGGGGGTGTCGATGTCGGCCAGCACCTGGCCGGCCTTCACGTGCGCGCCGATGTCCACGTACCAGTTGTGGATATAGCCGGAGACCCGCGCGTGGATCGGGGCAGTGTCGTTGGCCTCGACGTCGGCGGGCAAGGTCAGGGTCTCGGCCGAGGTGTCGCTGGAGGGCGCGATCAGGTCGACGGTCGGGATCGCCGCCTCCGCCGTGGTGGCCTTGAGGTTGGCGCTGGCGACGCTGCGGGTGACGACGCCGGTCACCACCACGGCCGCCGCGACCCCGATGGCGACGAGGCCGGCGGGCTTCACCCAGCGCTGCGGGCCGTGGTGCAGGACTTCCGGGGTGTTGTGCGGATTGGCCGGCGCCTCAGGGGTCGGCGCCTTGGGGGCGGCCGGATCCGACGGGGTGTCAGACGGCATAGGCTTCTCCTTGATCGGGATCGGGGTCGTGGCCTGCCGCGGGCTGGCTGGCGGGGGCGGGCGCCTTCTTGTGGACCAGGCTGAAGACGACCGGCACGAACATCAGGGTGGCGATGGTGGCGAAGATCAGCCCGCCGACCACGGCGCGGCCCAGGGGCGCGTTCTGCTCGCCGCCCTCGCCCAGGCCCAGCGCCATGGGCGACATGCCGATGATCATGGCGAGCGCGGTCATGATCACCGGGCGGAAGCGGGTGAAGCCGGCCTCCAGGGCCGCGACGGTGGCGTCGCCGGTGATCTCCAGCCGCTCGCGCGCGAAGCTGACCACCAGGATCGAGTTGGCGGTGGCGACGCCCATGCACATGATCGCCCCGGTGAGCGCCGGCACCGACAGCGGCGTGCCGGTGGCGAACAGCATCCAGACGATCCCGGCCAGCGCGGCGGGAAGCGCGGTGATGATCACGAACGGGTCGGCCCAGCTTTGGAAGTTCACGACGATCAGCAGGTAGATCAGCACGATCGCGCCCACGATCCCGAAGGACAGGCCGCTGAACGCGCTGTTCATGGTGGTCACCTGGCCGCGCAGGGTGACGGTGGCGCCCTTGGGCAGGTCCTTGGCGGTGGCCTTGAACACCCCCTGGATCGCCTTGGCGACGCTGCCGAGGTCGCGGCCCTGGGTGGTGGCGTAGATGTCGAACGAGGGCTGGATCGCATAGTGCGAGACCACCGCGTCGCCGTCGCCCCGGTCCACCGAGGCCACGCCGCCCAGGATCTGCAGGGCGCCGGGCTTGCCGCCGCTCAAGGGCAGGTTCTCGAGCTTGGAGAGCGAATTGACGTCCTGCTGCGGGGTCTGGATGACGATCGGGTAGGAGACGCCGCTCTTCGGGTTCAGCCAGAAGGCGGGCGAGGTCTGGAAGCTGCCGGCCAGCGAGGTGACCATGGTGTTGGTGACGTCCCGCTCGGTCAGGCCCAGGCGGTCGGCCTCGGAGCGGTCGACGTTGACGTTGAGCTGCGGATAGTGGGTCGACTGCTGGATGCGGACGTCGGCGAGGCCCGGGATCTGCTTCAGCTTCAGCAGCAGTTCGTCGATGTAGGCCTCGTTGGGCGCGCGGTTGGGTCCGGCGACCTGCACGTCGATAGGGGCGGGCGCGCCGAAGTTGAGAATCTGGCTGATGATGTCGGCCGGCAGGAACGAGAAGGTGGCGCCGGGGAACCGCCGCGGAAGCACCCGGCGCAGGTCGGCGATGTACTGCGCGGTCGGGCGATGGTCGTGGGTCAGGGTGATGTAGATGTCGCCGTCCTGCGGACCGATGCCGCCGGTGTTGGAGTAGGCGCGGTTGATGCCGCTGACCGGCAGGCCGATGTTGTCGACGATGGTCACCAGCTGGTCGGGGGGCACCACCTGGCGGATCGCGCCTTCGACCCGGTCGAACAGGGCCGCGGTGTCCTCGATGCGGGTGCCGACCGGGGCTCGGACGTGCAGGGTCATCGCCCCGGAATCGACGCTCGGGAAGAAGTTGCTGCCCAGCATCGGGGTCAGCAGGAAGGAGGCCAGCACCACCGCCATGAAGCCGATCACGAAGCGTGGCCGGTGGGCGAGCGCCAGGGCCAGGGCGCCGCGGTAGCCGTCGCGCACTTTTGAGAAATGCGTCTCGAAGCTGTGCTGGAAGCGTTGCAGCGGGTTGCGCGAGGCCTTGGGCTTCACCCCGCCGTGGGATTCCATCGAGAAGTCGCTGTGCCCGCCGTCGTGCGGCCGCAGCAGGTACATGGCCATGGTGGGGACCAGCGTCCGCGACAGGATGAAGGAGGCGATCATGGCGAACACCACCGCCTCGGCCATCGGGATGAACAGGAAGCCGGCGACGCCCTGCAGGAAGAACATCGGCACGAAGACGATGCAGATGCAGAGCAGGGAGACGAAGGCCGGGGTGACGATCTGCGCCGCCCCGTCGAGGATGGCCGCCTTGACATCCTTGCCCTGCTCCAGATGCCAGTTAATGTTCTCGATAGTCACGGTGGCGTCGTCGACCAGGATGCCGACGGCCAGGGCCAGCCCGCCCAGGGTCATGATGTTCAGCGTCTGACCCATCGCCGAGAGCGCGGTGATCGAGGAGAGCACAGCCAGCGGGATCGAGGTGGCGATGATCACCGTCGAGCGCCACGAGCCCAGGAACAGCAGGATCATCAGGCTGGTGAGGGCGGCGGCGATCACGCCCTCGCGCACCACCCCGGAGATCGCCGCCTTCACGAACAGGGACTGGTCGTTGAGCAGGGTGATCTTGAAGTCGGCGGGCATGCTCTCCTTGATCCGCGGAAGC
>DATAUR010000008.1:0-11386 GCA_036268175.1 Phenylobacterium sp.
TGGCGCTTTCGCGCTATGAGGCCGCCTTCGAGCGGATGGGCTTCACCGAGATCCTCTATGCCTATGAGCCGGTGGGCGCGGCCTTCTTCTTCGCCCGGGAACTGACCCATGACGCCACCGTGCTGGTGGGCGATTTCGGCGGCGGCACCTCCGACTTCTCGATCATCCGCTTCGAGCGGCCAAAATCCGGACAAGGGGCCGGCGAAATCCGCGCCGTCCCGCTGGGCCGCTCCGGCGTCGGCGTGGCGGGCGACGCCTTCGACTACCGGATCATCGACAACCTGGTCTCGCCGGCGCTCGGCAAGGGATCGAGCTATTCCAGCTTCGGCAAGGTGCTGCCGATTCCCAACCGCTACTATTCGGCCTTCGCCCGCTGGGACCAGCTCGCCCTGATGCGCGCCAGCCGCGACATGCGCGAGATCCGCGCGCTGGTCCGCGAGGCCATGGAGCCGGAGAAGATCGAGCGGCTCGTGGAAACCCTCGACGAAAATTATGGGTATCAGCTTTACCGCTCGGTCAGCCGCCTGAAAGAGGCGCTGTCCTCGGACGAGGCGGCGCTGTTCGAGTTCGAGGCCGGCACGATCTCGCTGAAGGGCGGGGTGCGCCGCGCCACCTTCGAAGGCTGGATCGCCCCGGAGCTGGCCCTGATCGAAACCGCCGTGGACGAGGCGCTGGCCAACGCCAACCTGGCGCCGGACGGCGTCGACCGCGTCTTCCTGACCGGCGGCTCGTCCTTGGTGCCGGCGGTCCGCGCCATCTTCCACCGCCGCTTCGAGCCTTCGAAGATCGAGACCGGCGCCGAACTGGAGTCCATCGCCTCGGGCCTCGCGTTGATGGGCCGCGAGCGCGACCTCTCCCACTGGACGACGACGGCGGCCCAGGCTCCGACGGCCTAACCCAGGGCGGCGATCGCCTCCTCGGCGGCGCGCAGGCCGCTTTCCCACGCGCCATGGACTGTCGAGTAAAACGTCGGGTGCGTCGCCTCGCCGGCGAAGAACAGGCGCTCCTCCTCGGGCGCGGCCAGGATCGTCCGGTCGCCGATGTGGCCGGGCAGGGCGTGGGAATAGGAGCCCCGCGCCCAGGGATCGTGCGCCCAGTGGGTTTCGCCGAGCACCGTCAAGCCGCGGCGGAAGTCCGACCCCAGCAGATGGCCCAACTCTTCGACCGCGAAGGCGGCCGCGGCGCCAGGGCCTTCAGCCTCCAGGGCGCGGGCCCAACGGCCGCCGAGATAGGCCTCGACATAGGGGCGTCCGAACGGGCGCAGGTGATAGCTGGCGGTCTCGCTGCGGTCCTTGCGGCCGAACAGATGGCCCTCCACCGGCAGGGCGTCGGGCTCGGCGATCTGCAGGAACACCTTGTCGGCCAGGCCCAGCGGCAAGCCGGCGGCGGCCTGCGCCTTGCCGGGTAGGCCGGGCGAGAAGGTCAGCACGCCTTCGCTCAGGATCGGCGTCGGCACGGCGATGATCGTCGCCCGCGCGGTCAGGCGGCCCTTGGCGGTGTCAAACGCCAGCTCCCGGCCGCCATGATGGATCGTGCGGACCGCGCAGCCGGTGACCACGCGGCCGAGGTCGGCGAAGCTGGCGACGGCGGCGCCATAGCCCTCGCGCACCCGCCAGTTGACGCCGGAATCCTCATAGGCCGCGTAGTCGAGCACTGAGACCGCCTCGAACTCCGCGCCGTTGTAGTAGCTGGAGAAGGCGTCGAGCAGCGGGTTCCAGCGGCCGCCAGGCTCGAAGAAATCCGACGCCGGGCGATCGACGCCGGTCTTCGCGGCCGCTTGCAGCCGCTCGTCGAGCGCATTGAACGCCGCGCGATAGGCGCGCTGGTCCGCCGCCGAGAAATCCCGGTTGAACGCCTGCCTCAACCAGTGCGGCGGAGTGCGGTCGAGGGTGAAGCCGGCCTTTTCGATTGGCTGGCTGAGCAGGTTCTCGTCCGCCGAATGCACCCAGCCCGCGCCGCAATCCACTGGAAAGCCGGCCGCCGTCATCAGGGTGTGCGCCCGGCCGCCGACCCGTTCGCGCGCCTCCAGGGCCACGGCGTCCAGCCCGGTCTGCGTTAGCCGGCGGAGCGCCGCGATCCCCGCCGCGCCGGCTCCCACCACCACCACATCGTACCGGTCCCGCATGGGCCGCGACCGCGCCGCCTACTTGCCGGGCGCCTTCAGGGTGGGGCTATCCAGGTCGAGCTGGTCGACGGGGATCACCTCCAGGTCCGGCCGCTTGGCCTTCAGAGCCGCGGCGAAGGTCTTGGCGTCGCCGGCGACGATGACGCTGGCCTTGGCCGGGTCCAGGACCCGCGATGCGAAGGCCTGGATCTGGCCCGGCGTCACCGCCTCGACGCGGGCGGTGTAGCGGGTGATCTCGTCCAGCGGCACCCCATAGAGCGACAGGTTGCCCAGGATGTTGGCCAGGCCTCCGGTGGTCGCCAGCGCCCGGCCATAGCTGCCGATCAGGTCCGACTTGCGCGCGGTCAGCTCGTCGGGCGTGGCCGGCGTGGTGGCCAGCGACGCCATCTGCTGGACCATCAGGTCCAGCACCTGCGGGGCGGTCTCGTTCTTGGTCTGGGCCGCGGCGCGGAACGAACCCGTGGTCCGGTTGGCCGAAAGGTTCGAGGACGCGCCGTAGGAGAGCCCGCGCTTGATGCGGATCTCCAGGTTCAGCCGCGAGGAATAGCCGCCGCCCAGCAGGCTGTTGGCGACGATCCCGGGATAGTAGTCCGGGTCGCTGCGCGGAATGGCCGGCTTGGCGAGATTCACCGCCGCCTGGCCCGTGCCCGGCAGGTCGATGGCGATCGCCCGCGGACGGCCCTGCGGGTTGATCTTCGGCGGCGCGGGCAACGGCGTGGCCGGACGGGCCCAGCCGCCGAATTCCTTCTGCGCCAGCGCGAAGCCCTGCTCCGGGGTGATATCGCCGGTCAGCACCAGGACGGCGTTGTCGGGCCGATACCAGGCGGCGTGCAGGGCCGCGAGGTCGGCGGGCTTAAGCCGGGCGATGGAAGCCGGCGTGCCCACCGCCACATGGCCGAAAGGCGTGCCGGCGAACACCACCGGGGCTGCGGCATAGGCCGAGACCTGGCCCGGCTCCTGATAGGCGACTCGCAGGCCATCCAGGCTCTGCGACCGCTGGCGTTCCAGCTCCTCGGCCGCGAAGGCCGGATTGCGGGCGACGTCGGCCATGATCGTCATGCCGGTCTCCAGCTTGTCGGGCATGACATTCAGCGACACCGCCGAGGCCTCCAGGCCCGCGGCGGCGGTCAGGCTGGCGCCCAGCGCCTCGGTCTGCCGCGCGATCTCGCGGGCCGAGCGGGTCTTGGTGCCCTCGGTCAGCATGTCGGCGGTCATGCCGGCGACGCCGGACAGGCCCGGCGGATCGGCCCAGCCGCCGGTCTTGATGGTCAGGTTCGCGGTGACCAGCGGCAGGTCCGACGAACGCGCCACGATCACCGTGAGGCCGTTGGCCAGGGTGCGCTCGGCGGGCTTGGGCAGCACCGGGGCGACCGGCGCGCCGACGGGCGGCGGCGCCTGGCGCTGGCCTTCCGGCGCGAGCGTGAAGATCGGCCCGGTGTAGGTGGTGGCGATCTTCGGCGGCGGCGGCGGGGTGGGTTCGACCTCACCCTTCGGCCGCTGGCTTTCGGCGCGGTAGCGGATGGTCATGCGCAGGTTCGGATCGAGGTATTTCTCGGCCACCCGTTGCACGTCGGCGGCGGTCACCGCTTGCAGGTCGGTGAGTTGGGTGTTGGCCTTGGCCGCATTGCCGTCGATGCGCAGCGCATAGCCGAGCGCGAAGCCGCGCCCCTCGATGGTTTCGCGTTCGCGCAGCTTTTCGGCGATCAACTGGTTCTTCGCCGCGTCGAGTTCAGCCTCGCTGGGCGGGGCGTCGCGCAGGCGCTGCACTTCGGCCAGCAGGGCGGCTTCGCCCTCGGCGATGGTGTGGCCGTGGGCCATGATCGCGCTGACCATGAAGTTGCCGGGCTGGGCCGGCAGGTCGGCGTTGGAGTTCACTTCGACGGCGATCTGCTTCTCATAGACCAGGCTGTCGTAGAGCCTCGACGATTTGCCGGCCGACAGCACCGCATCGAGCATGGTCAGCGCTGGCGCATCGGGATCGGAGGCCTTGGGGCCCAGCCAGGTGATCACCACGGCGGGCAGCGGCACGTTGGGGCCATAGCCGTCGAAGACGCCCGGGTGGGTGCGCGGCGGCTCGACCACGGTCACCCGCGGGATCGGCTTGGCCGGATCCTTCAGCGGGCCCATGTACTTGTCGATCCAGGCGTTGAGCTTCGCCTCGTCGAAGTTGCCGACCACGATCAAGGCGGCGTTGTCGGGGCGATAGTAGGTCTCGTGGAAGGCGCGCACGTCATCGATGGTGGCCGCGTCCAGGTCGGCGATCGAGCCGATGCCGGGGCGATGATAGGGGTGGGTCGTGTAGGTCGCTTCCGGCACGTCCAGCGAGAACAGGCGGCCATAGGGCGAGGCCAGCACCCGCTGGCGCAGCTCCTCCTTCACCACGTCGCGCTCGGAGTTGAAGTTGGCCTTATCGATGACCAGCGAGCCCATCCGCTCGGCCTCGGCCCAGATCAGCCGCTGCAGGTGATTGGCCGGCACCACCTCGTAGTAGTTGGTGAAGTCGTCATAGGTCGAGGCGTTGTTCAATCCGCCCACGTCCTCGGTCAGCCGGTCGAAGCTCTCCGCCGGCAGGTCCTTGGTGGCCTTGAACATCAGGTGCTCGAAGAGGTGGGCGAAGCCGGAGCGGCCCACCGGATCGTTCTTCGAGCCGACGCCGTACCAGACCTGAACGGTGACGTTGGGCGTGGAGCGGTCCAGCGATTCGAAGACCTGCAGGCCGTTGGAGAGCGTCCGCTGCTTGTAGACGATCGGCGGCACGTGGCTGGGCGGGATGACGCTGGGCCCGGCGGCCAGGGCCGGCGCGGCGAGCGCCAGGGCAGAGACGGCGGCGAGAGTGGCGGCGAGGGCGCGGACGGCGTGGCGGATCATGCGGCGTTCCCAAGATCTCGTGGAGCCCGATGTCCTTAGCATTCCCCGCCGCCCGCGAAAGCTTACGCCTTCGTCATCGCGCGTCAGTCGGCGAGCTTGACCAGCATCTTTCCGCTGTTTTCCCCGGCCATCAGCCCGATCAAGGCGGCGGGCGCGGCGGCGACGCCTTCCATCACGGTCTCCTGGTACTTGACCTTTCCGGCCTTCAGCCAGCCCGCCATGTCGCGCTGGAAGTCGCCGTAGAGATGCATGAAGTCCGGCGCCACGAAGCCCCGCAGCATCACCCGCGAATAGATGATGTTTGACAGGTTCGAGACGTTGGAGTGGCCCGAATTGTAGCCCGAGATGAAGCCGCACACGGGGATGCGCCCGAGCGTGTTCATCCGGCGAAGCGCGGCCTCCAGGTGGTCGCCGCCGACGTTGTCGAAATAGACGTCGAGGCCCTTGGGCGTCGCCTCCTCCAGGGCCTGGCGGATGGGCTGGGTCTTGTAGTTGATCACCGCGTCCAGGCCCACCTCGTCGCGCAGCCACGCGGCCTTGTCGTCCGAGCCCGTGGACCCCACGACGTAACAGCCCTTGAGCTTGGCGATCTGGGCGGCGACCGAGCCCACCGCGCCGCCCGCCGTCGAGACGAACACCTGCTCGCCGTCCTTCAGTTGGCCGATGTGCAGCAGGCCGCCGTAGGCCGTGAAGCCGGTGCCGCCCAGGGCGTGCATGTGAACGCTCAGCGGCAGGTCCGGGTCGGGCGTCAGCTTGCTCAGCCCCTTGCCGTCGGAGGTGAAATATTCCCGGAAGCCCAGGCGGTTGGAGACCAGGTCGCCCACCGCGAACCCCTCGTGCTTCGATTGCACGACGCGGCCCAGCGCACCGCCCATCATCGCCTCGTCCAGCGCCTGGCCGGCGGTGAGGCGAGGCCGCATGGCCGGGTCCACCGACATGTAGAGGTTCTGCACCAGCACCTCGCCCTCGGCGGCGTCGCCCACGTCGCGCTCCACCAGGGCGAAGTTCTCCGGCCTCGGCGCCCCGTTTGGACGTTGCACGAGATGGATCTCACGGCTTTTGGGCATGGTCGGTCTCCGGACGGCGAGGGGTTTAGAGGGTGTCGCCCCAGCCCAGCCGGCGCACAAGGGCGTAGGCCGGCTTGTCCCGCTTGCCCACCAGGCGGGTCTCTGCCTGGCCGTCCAGTCCGCAGAGCTTCAGCGCGATCCCGGGCTTGCCGGTTCGCGGCGGCGCCAGGACTCGGGGGCGGTAGGGCGACGCAACAATCTCGGGTCGGGCGGCCACCAGATAGGCGAAGCGCTCATCCTCGAAAGGAACCTCCGCGCCCTTGGCGAGCCGATGGTCGCGGCTGCGCGGCAGGCGTACGGAGAAATGGCACCAGTCCTCGCCCACCAGCGGACAGGCCGCTCGATGCGGGCAGGGCGCCAGGATATTCGCCGCTTGATCGAATAATACGTTCCGCGCCGCCAGCAGGCGGGCGTGGCCGGCCGGCGTGCCCGGCTCGATGATCGCCAGAACACCATCGCAAGCTGTCCAAAGTTCGCTAACCATGGAAGCCTGCTTGTCGGCGGCGATCTCCGCCAGGGCGTAGCTCGTCACCACCAGGTCGGCCGTGGCCCAGGGTCCGGCGGCGGTGAGGTCGCAGCGGTGGGCCTCGGCGGCGCGCAGGGCGGCTGGCCCCTCCGCCGCCAGGGTGGCGGCGAGACTCAGGAAATGCGGGCTGGCGTCCAGCCAAGTGACAGCCCTCAGGCTGGGCCAGACCGTCGCCGCCGCCCAGCTCGCCGCGGCGGTCCCGGCGCCGGCGTCCAGCAGGGTATTGGGCGCAAAGCCCGGCGCCATCCGGGCCGCCTCGCCCAGCACCGTGGCGCAGGCGGCGTAAGTGGCAGGCAGGCGGGTCAGCGCGTAAGCCAGCGCGTCGTCGGCCTCGCGGATCACCCCGGAGGACGGCTGGCCGGCGCGGTAGGCCTGCGAGGTCCGCGCGGCGCGTTCGGCCAGGCCTTTGCGCGGCACACCCTCCAGCGCCCGGTCGAGGGCGGCGCGCAACGGCGCTGGCAGGTCGGGACTCATGGCGCGGCGGGCGCGCGGGCGACGGCTTCGCGGCGCAGGGCCATCAAGGCCATCGGCACGTCGTGGCGCAGCGCCAGGCGCGCCACCCAGCCCGGCACGGCGAAGGGCGCGGCGACGCGGGCCTCATAGGTCACCCGCACCCGGTCGCCGTGCGGCTCCAGCGTCCATTGCCCCTCGAACAGGTTCAGGTCGCCGTCGGTGCGGTGGAAGACCATGCTGTGCGGCGGGTCGAAATCCTCGCGGTAGACCGTGCGGACCGAGGGCATGAAGGTCCCCTTGCTGACCTCCTCGCGGATGTCCCAGCGGCCCTGCGGATCGCGCTCCAGGACGCGGCAGCTCTTCAGGTTGGCGACCATCTTGGGGGCCAGGTCGCAGTCGGTCATCACGCTCCAGACCGCGGCCTGCGGCGCGGCGACGTCGATGGCCGCGCGGATGGCCCCGGAGGCGCCGTCCGGGCCCGGCGTCACCTCCACATAGGGGCGGCCGTGGGTCAGCAGCGCTTCCGCCCGCTCCGGCAGGTCGAGGGCCCAGGCCGGCATGGCGATGGCCAGGACGCCGAAGGACAGGAGCGCGCGCAAGGGACCGGCCCGCCGCTGTGCGCCTAGGCGCTCGCCGGCGCCTTGAGCAGTTCGTCCAGCACCGCCGGATCGACGAGCTGCGCCGGATCGCCGAGGTTCGTGAGGTCGCCGGCCGCCACCTTGCGCAGGATCCGCCTGGCCACCGCGCCCGACTTGTCGCGCGGCAGGGCGGAGAGGAAGCGCACGCTTTGCGGCACGGCCGCGGCGCCTACCTCGCGACGGACCAGGCCCTTGAGGTCGGCCTCCAGGATGTCGCTGGCCTTGGTGTCGGCGGCGACGACGACGAAGGCGTGGACCCCGTCGTGGGCCCCGACGCAGGCCGCCTCGTCGACCCCGTCATGGCCTTCCATCACCCGCTCGATCTCGCCGGCGTCGACGCGGGCGCCGGCGATGGTCAGGATATCGGCGGCCCCATCCACCGCGCGGTTGCGCACCAGGTCCTCGACCACGTCGGGGTCGGCGAGCGTGGTGGTGTCGCCAAGGTTGGCGATGTCGCCCTCGGCCACCTTGCGCAGGATGCGGCGCATGATCTTGCCCGACCGGGTCTTGGGCAGGCCCGGCGCGAACTGGATCACGTCCGGGGCCGCGAAGGGCCCGATCTCGCGGCGCACCCAGTTGCGCAGCTCCGGCTCCAGACCGGGGGTCACCGCGACGCCGGCCTTCAGGGTCACGAAGCAGTAGATGCCCTGGCCCTTGATCTCGTGCGGATAGCCGACCACGGCGGCCTCGGCGACCTTCGGATCGGCCACCAGGGCGCTCTCGATCTCGGCGGTGCCCAACCGGTGGCCGGAGACGTTGATCACGTCGTCCACGCGGCCCGTGATCCAGTAGTAGCCGTCCTCGTCCCGTCGGGCGCCATCGCCGGTGAAGTACTTGCCGGGATAGGTGGAGAAATAGGTGGCGATGAAGCGGTCGTGGTCGCCATAGACCGTGCGCATCTGGCCGGGCCAGCTATCGGTCAGGCAAAGGTTGCCGCTGACCGCGCCCTCCAGCACCTTGCCCTCGGCGTCGACCAGTTGCGGCTTCACGCCTGGCAGGGGCTTGGCGCAGGAGCCGGGCTTCAGCGCGGTGGCTCCGGGGAGCGGCGTCATCAGGGTCCCGCCCGTCTCGGTCTGCCACCAGGTGTCGACGATCGGGCAGCGGCCCTCGCCCACCACCCGGTGGTACCAGAGCCACGCCTCCGGATTGATGGGTTCGCCAACCGTACCCAGCAGGCGGATGCTGCTGCGCGAGGTGCGCGTCACCGGCGCGTCGCCCTCGCGCATCAGGGCGCGGATGGCGGTGGGCGCGGTGTAGAAAATCTCCACCTTGTGCTTGTCGCAGACCTCCCAGAACCGCGACGAGGTCGGATAGTTGGGCACGCCCTCGAACATCACCGTGGTCGCCGCGTTGGCCAGCGGACCGTAGACCACGTAGCTATGCCCGGTGACCCAACCCACGTCGGCGGTGCACCAGAAGACCTCGCCGGGCCGATAGTCGAACACCAGCTCGTGGGTGTGCGCCGCCCAGGTCAGGTAGCCGCCGGTGGTGTGCAGCACGCCCTTCGGCTTCCCCGTCGAGCCGGAGGTGTAGAGGATGAACAGCGGGTCCTCGGCGTTCATCGGTTCGGGGTCGCACTGGTCGGAGACGCTCGCCTTGATGTCCGAATAGAAGACGTCGCGCCCTGGCGTCATCGGGACATCGGCGCGGGTGCGGCGCACGACGATGACGTCGGTGACACCGGTGCAGGAGGCCAGCGCCTCATCGACGTTCTTCTTCAGCGGCACCGGTTTTCCGCCGCGCAGGCCCTCGTCGGCGGTGATGACGATCTTCGAGTCGCAGTCCTGGATGCGCCCGGCGATGCTGTCTGGCGAAAAGCCGCCGAAGATCACCGAATGGATCGCCCCGATCCGCGCGCAGGCCAGCATGGCGTAGGCCGCCTGCGGGATCATCGGCAGGTAGATGGTCACCCGGTCGCCCTTCTTGACGCCCTTGGCCTTCAGCACATTGGCCATGCGGCACACTTCGGAATGAAGTTGGCCGTAGGTGACCTTGTCGCCCACCGAGCCGTCGTCGCTCTCCCAGATGATCGCCGTCTCCTCGGCGCGGGCGGGCAGGTGGCGGTCGATGCAGTTGACCGAGACGTTCAGCACTCCGTCGGCGTACCAGCGCACCCGGAAGTCCTTGGCGTCGAAGGAGACGTCCTTGACCTCTTTGAACGGGGTTATCCAGTCGAGGCGCTGGCCGACCTCCCGCCAATAGCCCTCGGGGTCGCTCTCGACCCGCGCCACGGCGGCGTCATAGGCCGCGGCGTTCATCCGGGCGGTCTTCGCCCAGCTCTCGGGAACCGGAAAGATTTCGTTGTCGGACACCGCGTTCACTCCCGAATTTTTCCGTCCCCGCCGGTTGAGTATGCGGAGAGCGAGGTCCGGTGCAACAACCAGGGCGGCGCCGCTTGCTCGATCCCGCGGCTCCGGCCATGGTTGGCCGATGGGTTTGAAGGGTTCGGCCGTTGCATTCAGCCTGCTCGCGCTCGCCGTGGGCGGCGGCCTGAGCGGTTGCAGTCTTGGCGCGCGGCACAGCGGCTCGACGGCGATCGCCAGGTTCCTGCTCGCCGTGCAGCGCGACGACCAAAAGGCGTTCGAGGCGGCGCTGGACCGCCCGGCCCTGCGCTCCGACCTCGGCGAGCAGCTGGCCGACGTGGGCAAGACCCACGCGGTGGACGTGGGTGACGCCTCGGAATTCGCGCTCGACCGAATGATCTCGCCCCAGGCCATCCGCCTGACCGCCGCCCGGGTCATGCCCGGCTGGCCGGCCACCCCGACCGCGGCGCAGATCATTCCGCACATGAAGGCGCACGGCCTGCACTTCGTCTGCCTGGAGGAGGTGTCCACCAAGAAGTGCCTGCTCTCCTTCACCCAGGAGGATGGCGTCTGGCGACTGACCGGCATGGCCTTCACCCCGCCGCCCGCCGAGGCGCCGGCCGCTATGTCCTCCGGGCCGCCAGTGGCGCCCTCCGACAGCGAGCCGCCCTAGCGCCGGGGCCGCCGAAGCCCTATGCCGGATGTTCGATTGCGCGAGGCTTTCCCATGTTGCTGCACCTCTCGACCTGGCAAGAGATCGAGGACCATCTGAAGCGCTCGAAGACGGTGGTGATCCCCATCGGCTCCAACGAGCAGCACGGGCCGACCGGCCTCCTGGGCACCGACTGGCTCTGCCCGGAGATCATCGCCCACGAGGCGCAGCGCCAGCATCCGGACCTGCTGGTCGCGCCGACCTTCAACATCGGCATGGCGCAGCACCACCTGGGCTTCCCCGGCACCATCGCGCTTAGGCCCTCGACCTTCATGGCGGTGATCGGCGACTGGTGTCGAAGCCTCGGCCTCGCGGGTTTCGAGAAGCTGTATTTCCTCAACGGCCACGGCGGCAACGTCGCCACCATCGACGCGGCCTTCTCCGAACTCTACGCCGAGGCCACCTATTCGCAGCGCAACCGCGGCTTCGCCCTGAAGCAGAAGAACTGGTGGGAGCTGAAGGGCGTGTTCGCGCTGGCCAACCGCCAGTTCCCCACCGGCCACGGCAGCCACGCCACCCCGTCGGAGATCGCGGTCACCCAGTGGGGCTATCCCGACGCCATCAAGTCGGCCAACTACGCGCCGCAGATCGCCCCCACCGGCCCGATCCGCGAGGCGCTGGACTTCCGCGCCCGCTATCCCGACGGCCGCATGGGCTCCGACCCCGGCCAGGCGACCCCCGACAAGGGCGGCGA
>DATAUR010000009.1:0-10657 GCA_036268175.1 Phenylobacterium sp.
CGAGGCGCCCAGAACGCCCTGCCCGTACCAGATCAACGGCAGCACCAGATGGATCGGTTGGTCGGCATAGGCGCCCTGGCGAAAGGCGACGCCGGAGAGCGCGGTCAACAGGCTGTGGTGCGGCGGGATATTGCTCCAGTCGCCGCGCACGCCATAGGGCGGCAGCCAAGCGTGGATCAGGCCTGGATGGGCGGCGGTCAGGGTCGCGGCGTCGAGCCCCAGCGCTTCCAGCCGGCCGGGCGGCTCGCTGAAGATCGCCACGTCGGCGCCGGCGATGAGCTCGCGCGCCGCGGCCAGGCCCTCGGCGGTTTCCAGGTCGAGCGTCGCGACCTGCTTGTTGCGGTTGAACACCTGGTAGCCCGGATGGGCCTTCAACCGGTCGCCGCCCGGCGGCTCGACCTTGATCACCTCCGCTTCGAAGTCGCCCAGGAACATCGCCGCCATGGGGCCGGCGATCCCCTGGCTGAAATCGGCGATGCGGACACCCTTGTAGGCGGACACCTCGAGCGGCCTCCCCGGCCATGGTCTTTGAGCGGCGCGGTTCCCGCGTCTCGCCCGGACGGCTATGAAAGCCGGGCCCGGGCGCGCCGACAAGCCCTACTGCCTACCGATCGAGGAACGCACCGCCATGCAGACCGTGACCCTGGGCCCGTTGGGAGAAGTCAGCCGGCTGACGCTGGGCGGCGGGGGCATCGGCCAGATCTGGGGCGAAAACACCAAGGACGAGGCGTTGGCCACGCTCGCCGCCGCCATCGACGGCGGGATCACCCTGCTGGACGCGGCGCCGATGTACCGCAACTGCGAGGCCTTCATCGGCGAGGTGTTCGCCGGACGCCTGCCCTCCGGCGTGAAGATCACCACCAAGCACCAGTTGGGTTCGCCGCCGGCGTCGGGCGTCGCGGTCAGCCTGGAGGCGTCGCTGGACGAGAGCCTCAAGGCCCTGCGGCTCGACCGCGTCGACCTCTTCTTCCTGCACTCCAACATCCACCTGGACGGCTTCGCCTACGCCCACGGCGACGCGCAAAAGGACGCCTTCTCGACCAGCTGGTCGCTCTACGAGGGCGAGGTCGTCCCGGCCATGGAACGGTTGAAGGCCCAGGGCCGCATCGGCGCCTGGGGGATCACCGGCATCGGCGTGCCGACCGCAGTCTTGCAGGCGCTGGACCACACGCCCCGCCCCGATGTCGTGCAGGCCATCGCCAACCTGATGGACAGCGCCGGCGCGCTGCGCCGCTACGCCGAGCCCGCCCGGCCCCGCGAGATCGCCACGACCGCCAAGGCGAACGGTGTCGGCGTCATGGGTATCCGCGCGGTGCAGGCCGGCGCCCTGACCCTGGGCGTCGACCGGCCGCTGTCGGCCAACAATCCGGACAACACCGACTTCGCCCGCGCCGCCAGCTTCCGACAGCTGTGCGCCCAGTGGGGCGAGGACCCCGCGGTCGTGGCGCACCGCTATGCGCTCGGCATGCCCAACATCGATACCGTCGTGCTGGGCGTGAAGAACCGCGCCGAGCTCGCCCAATGCCTGGCGGGGGAAGTCGCCGGGCCGCTGGAGCCGCCTCAGATCGCCGCCATCGATGCGCTCGGCCTGGCGGAGGCTTAGCGGCCCTTCCGCACGAAGTCGGCGATCATCTCGGCGAGTTCGCGGGGATGTTCGAGCTGCATCAGGTGGCCGGCGTCCTCGATCGTCTCGCGCCGCGATCCGGGGATCAGCGCCTGGGCCGCCCCCGCCGCGGCCTGATTATCGCCAATGTCGTGGTCGCCGATCAGGATCAGCGTCGGCGCCTTGATCTCCCCCATGTGCGGCAGGTCGCTGGGCCAGCCCTTGATCGGGTCGTGCATCTGGTGGCGCAGGTCCTGCGGGCTCACCTTGAAGAGCGCCAGCGCCTTGGCCTCGGCGGCGTCGTGGCCGGGCGCCATCACCCAGCCGGACTTGGCGGCGTTGTCGGCCACGGCGTCGAAGTTGCTGACGATCATCGGCAGCATGATGTGGGTGATCGCCTTGCTGAAGGCCTTGGTGGGCTGAAAGCCGTTCAGCGACGGCCCGGAGATCACCAGGCGATCCACCTGCTCGGGATGCCGTATCGTGTAGCTCACCGCCAGGCCGCCGCCGAACGAGAAGCCAACCAGGCTGGCGTGATCCATTTTCGCCGCCGCCATCACCGCGGCTAGGTCCTCCTGCGGCGAATAGGGCGCCTTGGCGGCCGGCGACTTGCCATAGCCTCGCCGGTCGTAGCGGACGACCCGGAAGTCCTTGCAGAGGATCGGCCACATGTCGTCGAAGCTGGCGGAATTGACCACGCCGTCGTGGATCAGGACGATGGCCTGAGGACCGGATCCGCAGGTCTCGTAGTAGATCTGGCCGCCGGCCACATCGACCATGGCCGCCCGCGCGGCGCCGCCTGTTAAGGCCAAACTCAAGGCAAGCGCCATCGTTCGCCCGATCATCGGTCGTTCTCCTTCGTTCAGACTAGAGGTGGGTTCAGGTCAGCCGGCTTTGCGCAGCGGCTCGGCTTCGACGGCCTCGGCGTGCCCGTCTGGGATGAATTCCAGGATGTCGCCCGGCTGGCAGTCCAGCACCCGGCAGATCGCCTCCAGCGTCGAGAACCGCAGCCCCTTCACCTTGCCGGACTTCAAGAGGGAGAGATTGGCCTCGGTGATGCCGATGGCGCGGGCCAGCACGTTGGAGCGGATTTTCCGCCTCGCCATCACCACGTCGAGCCGCAGGACGATGGCCATCAGATGAACCCCTCGCGGTCTTCCTCGATCTCGCGGCCCGCCTGCATGACCAGCGCGATCACGAAGACCACGGCGCCCAGGATCAGTTCCTGCACCGAGGTCATGTGGGCCCACATCTTGTCGATCTCGTAGCCCGTCGCGCTGAGCACCAGATGGCAGAGGAAGGGCGCGGCGGCGTCGGCGATCAGGCAGACTCCCATGAGCTGGATAAGCCGGGCGTTGCGGACGCCGAACACCTGGCCCCGGCCATAGAGGCGGAAGAGCTCACGCAACGTCCAGAACAGAACGATCGTCGGCAGGCCCCGAACGATCACGTCGGGGACATAGGCCAGCCTCTGAGCCAGCCGCCAGGTGTGGAAGGGCACGAAGTCCGGCGGCAGCGGCGCGGTGGTGATCAGGCCGCCCCGCGGGCCGACCGCGAAGTTTTCGCCCTGGTAGAAAAAGATCACTCAGAAACTGAAGACCACCAACGCGAAGTTGAGCGCGCAGAGCACCGTGAACAGGATCTCGAAACCCCGGCTCGCCGCGCGGATCTTGCGGAAGCTCGGCGTGGGCGCCGGACGCCGCGGCGCGATATCGATGACAGAGGCCATGGCGCGGTCTCCCTTGAGGCTGACCGCAGCGTCCTGCATCAATTAATTTCTGTCAAACGATAAATATGAATGGCAGGTCGCGTGGACCAAGTTCCTCACCCGCTCGCGCTCCGCGGGGGAGGAACCTAGGCTCAGAGGCGCAGCACCGTCGTCTCGACGACCGGCCGCCGGCCCCAGATGCGTTGGCTGGCTTTCTTCACCGCCCGCGACATGGCGGCCTCGACGCTTTCGTCCTGGTCGCGCTCCTCGCCTTTCAGGCGGCCGAGCGCCTGTTCGGCCTCGTCGGCCAGGTCGTCGAGAATATCGTCCAGCGGATAATCCTCCTCCGACGGCAGGCCCAGCGCGCGGACCTGCGGGCCGGACACGATCTTGTTGCGACCGTCCAGCACCACGGAGACCGCGACCATGCCGTTGGAGGCCGCGTGGCGGCGCTCTCGCAAGGCGTCGCCGTTTTCCGCGGTGACCATGCCGCCGTCGACATAGAGCCGGCCGGCCGGGACCTCGTCGACGATGGCGGCGCGGCCGGGCGCCAGGCGCACCATGTCACCGTTGCGGGGCGTCACCTGCTGGGGCACCTGCAGGTCGCGGGCGAAGGCGGCGTGCTCCAGCAGGTGGCGGCGCTCGCCATGGGTCGGCACGGAGATCTCCGGCCGCGCCCAGCGATACATCTCCGCCAGCTCGTCGCGGCACGGGTGGCCGGAAACATGGATGCCCGGATGGTCGCGCTCGGTGTAGAGCCGCACGCCGCGGTCGGCGAGCTTGTCCTGCAGGTTGCGGATCGGGATCTCGTTGCCGGGGATCACCCGGCTGGAGAACACCACCGCGTCCCCGCCGCCCAGGGTCACGTACGGATGGGTGCCATCGGCGATGCGGGACAGCGCCGCCCTGCCCTCGCCCTGGCTGCCGGTGCAGAGGTACAGCACCTTGTCCGGCGGAAACTTCTTGGCCTCGTTGTCGTCAAGGAACGGCGCCAGGCCTTGCATCAGGCCCACCGACTTGGCCGCCGCCGACATGCGGTGCATCGACCGGCCGGCCAGCACCACGCGCCGGCCATTGGCCTCGGCGGCGCGGGCGATGGAGTCCATCCGCGCCACGTTGGAGGCGAAGCAGGCCACGGCGATCTTGCCCTTCAGCCCGGCGATCAGCGGGACCAGGGTCTTGCGCACCTCGGCCTCGGAGCCGGCGTGGCCGTCCACGAAGACGTTGGTGCTATCGCAGACCATGGCCAGCACGCCCTCGTCGCCCAACCGGCGGATGGCTGCGTCGTCGGTGACGCCGCCCAGCAAGGGGTCCGGGTCGATCTTCCAGTCGCCGGTGTGCAGGATCGTGCCCAAAGGCGTGCGGATCGCCAGGCCATTGGGTTCGGGAATCGAGTGGGTGAGCGTAATCAGCTCCAGCTCGAAGGGCCCCAGCGAGATCTTGCCGCTCAGCGGCACCTCGGTGATCTTCGCCTCTTCCAGGAGGCCCGCTTCCCTAAGCTTCTCGCGCAGGATGAAGGCGGTGAAGGGCGTGGCGTAGATCGGCGCCTTGAACCGGGGCCACAGCCACGCCACCGCGCCGATGTGGTCCTCGTGCGCGTGGGTCAGCACGATCCCCAGCAGGCGGTCGGCGTTCTCCTCCATGAAGGTCGGATCGGGCAAGATCACCTCGACCCCGGGCGTCGTCTGGTCGCCGAAGGTGATGCCGAGGTCCACCACGATCCACTTGCGGTCGTGCGATGGGCCAAAGCCGTACAGATTGAAGTTCATGCCGATCTCGTTCGAGCCGCCCAGCGGCAGGAAGACGAGTTCGTCGGTCTTGGAAGCTTTGGCCATTTATCCCCGCGCCGTGTTCCGGCGGTAAATCTCAAGCATGCCCCGGATCGTCAGATCGGGATCGAAGTGGTCGATGGAAGAGGTCGCCCCGTGGAAGAGCGAGGCGACGCCGCCGGTTCCGATCACCGTCATCGGCTGGCCCCATTCGCTCTTGATCCGCGTCACCAGGCCCTCGATCAGCGCGATATAGCCCCAGAAGACGCCGGACTGCATGGAGGCGACGGTGTCCTTGCCGATGGCGGTGTTGCCACGCGGCCGCTGGATCGCCACCCGCGGCAGCTTGGCGGCGGCCTGGTGCAGGGCCTCCATGGAAAGGTTGATCCCGGGCGCGATGGCGCAGCCTTCCATGCCGCCATCCGCGGCGATCACGTCGAAGGTGGTGGCGGTGCCGCTGTCGATAATCAGCAGGTCGCCCGGATAGACGATGTGCGCGCCGACCGCGTTGACCAGCCGGTCGGCGCCGGCCTCGGACGGCTTTTCGATGCGCACCTCGATCCCCAGGTCGACGTTCTCGCCGATCACCAGCGGTTCGACGTGCAGGTAGCGGCGCGCCAGGTTGCGCAGGTTGAAGATCGACTGCGGCACCACGCTGGAGACGATGCAGCCGTCGAACACGCTGAGTTGCAGGCCGGCCATGGCCAGCAACTGCGACAGCCAGACGGCATATTCGTCGGCGGTGCGCGTGGAGTGGGTGGCCGAGCGCCACTGGGCGATCCAGTCCTCGCCGTCATGCACGGCGAAGAGGGTGTTGGTGTTGCCCTGTTCGATGGCCAGCAGCATCGTTCAAGCCCCTCCGAAGAACACGTCGCCGGCGGTTATGCGCTCCAGCGCGCCATCGTCCAGCCGTAGCCGAAGCGCCCCGTCCGGGTCCATGCCCTCCGCCACCCCCGAAAGCGTGCGATTGGGCAGGCGCGCCTCGCAGCGTTCGCCTAGGCCATGGGCGCGGGCGGTCCAGCCCTGCGCGATGGGCGGAAAGCCCTGCGTCGCCCAAAGACGCCTCCAGGACTCGAACCGCCCGGCCAGCGCCTCCAGCGCATCCAGGGGCTTGGGCGGCGGGCCGGCCATGTGCTCGGCGAAGGCGGTGGCCGGGCGTTCGGTGTCGCTGGGCGCGTGCGCCAGATTGATGCCGATGCCGACCGCCAGCCACAGCCGACCATCCGGCCGCGCGCCGGATTCCACCAGGATGCCCACTGCCTTGCGGCCGAACACCAGCACATCGTTGGGCCACTTCAGCCGCGCCGCGCCGTTTCCCAGGCAGGTGTCGGCCAGGTCGCAGGCCGCCAGCGCGGCGACGAAGGACAGTTGGGCCGCCTCGGCCGGCGGCGCGTCGGTGGTGCTGAGCAGGGTGGCGGCGAGGTTGCCGGTCTCCGTGGACCAGGCGCGCCCTCGGCGGCCGCGCCCGGCGGTCTGACGCGCCGCGGTGATCCAGACCGGGCCGCCCTCGCCGGCTTCCGCGCGCCGCCGCGCCTCGGCGTTGGTGGAGTCGATCTCGTCGTAGGCTTCGATCGGCGGGTGGTCGGCCAACGGCTAGGCCAGGCCGAAGGCCTGGGCCGCGCGGCGGGCGGCGGGCTCGATCCAGATCAGGGCGCCCAGCACGACCGGGAAGGAGAACAGGGCCAGGCCGATGGCGATGACGCGCGCCTCGATCGGCGGGGTGTCGGTCCGGCCGGTGGCGGCGTCGAACCACATCACCTTGATCAGGCGCAGATAGTAGAATGCGGCCACCACGGAGCCGATCAGGCCCAGCGCCGCGGCGATCGGCAGGCCCGCGTTCAGCGCCGCCTTGAAGACGAAGAACTTGGCCCAGAAGCCGGAGAACGGCGGCAGGCCCAGCGCTGATAGCGAGAACGCGGTCATGGCCAGCGCGATGCCCGGCTGTTCCTTGAACAGGCCGGCCATGTCGTCGAAGGTCTCCATGTCGCGCCCCTGGCGCTTGAGCGCCGCCAGACAGGCGAAGAAGCCCGTCACGTCGATCATGTAGAGCACCATGAAGATCAGCATCGACTGGACACCCTCGGCGGTGCCCGCCGATAGCCCGATGATCGCGTAGCCGACGTTGGCGATGGAGGAATAGGCCCACAGCCGCTTGAGATTCTTCTGCGCCAGGCCCGCGAAGGCGCCGACGCCCACCGAGATCAGGCCCAGCACCACCAGCACCTGCTGCCATTGCGGCACGGCGCCGGCGAAGCCCTGGCCCAGCAGGCGGGCGAACAGCACCATGGCGGCGAGCTTGGGCGCCGCGGCGAAGAAGCCCACGACAGGGGTCGGCGCGCCTTCGTAGACGTCCGGCGTCCACATGTGGAACGGCGCGGCGGAAACCTTGAAGGCCAGGCCGCAGATCAGGAACACCAGTCCGAACAGCACGCCGGTGTTGGCGCCATGCTTCACGGCCACGGCGATGTCGCTGAACAGGGTCGAGCCGGCGAAGCCGTAGACCAGGCTCGCGCCATAGAGCAGCAGGCCCGACGACAGCGCGCCCAGCACGAAGTACTTCAGGCCGGCTTCGGAGGCCTTGGCGTTGTCGCGGTGGATGGCGGCCAGCACGTAGAGCGCCAGGCTGTGCAGTTCCACGCCCACGTAGAGCGAGATCAGGTCGCCGGCCGAGGCCATCATGCCCATGCCAAGCGCCGCCAGCACGACCAGCACCGGGAACTCGAAGTTGTGCACCCCGCGCCGCTCGAACCAGCGCTGGCCGAGCGGGATGGAGATGGCGCTGGAGGCGAAGATCGCCACCTGGGCGAAGGCCGAGGCGTCGTCGGAGATCAGGCCGCCGGAGAACCCGCGGCCGAACGGACCGGTGGCCGCCTGGAACGCGGCGGCGGCCAGCACCAGCACCCCGCCCCAGCCCACCAGCCGCTCGGCCTTGGGCGCGAAGGCGCCGGCGACCAGCAGCACGAGCGCGCCGACCGCCAGGATCAGTTCGGGATAGGCCAGGCCAAGATCGGCGGAGAAGGTCATCTACAGTCTCAGCCCCCGATGGCCGCTTGGTAGGCCGAGACCATGTGGTCCACGGAGGCCTGGGTGAGGTTCATGACGAGGCCCGGCTGCAGGCCCAGCACCAGGGTGCCGACGATCAGCGGGGCGAAGATCGCCACCTCGCGCCAGTCGAGGTCGGCGATGGCGGCGAGCTTGGGATTGACGATCGTGCCGAACACCACGCGCCGATAGAGCGTCAGCGCATAGACCGCCGAGAAGATCACCCCGCTCGCCGCGACGATCGCCGTCCAGGTGGAGACGCCGTAGGTGCCGGTCATGGTCAGGATCTCACCGACGAAGCCGGACGTGCCCGGCAGGCCGACGTTGCCCATGGTGAACAGCATGAAGGTCGCCGCGTACCAGGGCATGCGCTGCACCAGGCCGCCGTAGAAGGCGATCTCGCGGGTGTGCATGCGGTCGTAGACCACGCCGACGCAGAGGAAGAGCGCGCCGGAGATCAGCCCGTGGCTCAGCATCTGGAACAGCGCGCCCTGCTCGCCCACCGCGTTGCCGCTGAAGATGCCCATGGTCACGAAGCCCATGTGGGCCACCGACGAATAGGCGATCAGCTTCTTGATATCGACCTGCCTAAACGCCACCAGTGAGGTGTAGACGATGGCGATCACGCTCAGCGCGAAGATCAGCGGCGTGAACAGGTGCGAGGCGGCCGGGAACATCGGGATGCTGAAGCGCATGAAGCCGTAGCCGCCGAGCTTCAAGAGGATGCCGGCCAGGATCACCGAGCCCGCGGTGGGCGCCTCCACGTGGGCGTCGGGCAGCCAGGTGTGCACCGGCCACATGGGCATCTTCACCGCGAAGGAGGCGAAGAAGGCCAGCCACAGCCAGGTCTGCACCGCCGGGTCGAAGTGGTAGTGCATCAGCTCGGGGATCGAGCTCGTGTGGCTGATGCCGATCATCGCCAGGATCGCGGCCAGCATCAGGACGGAACCCAAGAGGGTGTAGAGGAAGAACTTGAAGGCGGCGTAGACCCGCCGCTGGCCGCCCCAGATGCCGATGATCAGGAACATCGGCACCAGGCCGAACTCGAAGAAGATGTAGAACAGCACGATGTCCAGCGCGCAGAAGACGCCGATCACCAGCGTCTCCAGCACCAGAAAGCAGATCATGTATTCGAGGACGCGCTTCTCGATCGACTTCCAGGACGCCACGATACAGATCGGCATCAGGAAGGCGGTCAAGAGGACGAACAGCACCGAGATGCCGTCCACGCCCATGCGGTAGGAGAGGCCGGCGAACCACGGCGCCTCTTCGAGGAACTGGAAGCCGGTCTGGTTCGGATCGAACTGCACGACCAGCAGCACCGAGAGCGCCAGCGTCGCCAGCGTCGTGACCAGCGCGATCCAGCGGGACGCCTCAGCCGCCTTGGGATCGTCGGCCTTGCCGAACAGGCGCAGCGCCAGGATCCCGGCGACGCCGACCAGCGGGGCATAGGTGATGAGCGAGAGGATCGGCATCTTACGCGTTCCAGGCCCAGAGGGCGTAGGAGAGGATCGCCGCGACGCCGAGCAGCATCACGAAGGCATAGTGGTAGAGGAAGCCCGACTGCAGCCGCCCTGCCCCCTTGCCGACCTGCAGCGAGACGGCGGAGACGCCATCGGGGCCCAGGCCGTCGATCAGCTTCTGATCGCCGCCCTTCCAGAAGAGGTCGCCCAGCACTTTTGCCGCGCGCACGAAGGTCGCGTCGTAGAGCTCATCGAAGAACCACTTGTTGTAGAAGAACAGGTAGAGGGGGCCCTTGTTGGCCGCCCACTTCGCGCCGATGCCTTCCTTCAGGATGTACATCCAGGCGGCGAACAGCAGGCCCGCGATCGAGAAGATCAGCGGCGACTTCGACAGCCACCACGGCGCCTCGACCTCGGCCAGGACGTGGTTGTTGGCGGCGGTGAAGATCGCCCCCTTCCAGAAGGCGATGTGCTCGTCGCCGATGAACTTGCTGGCGAACAGGAAGCCTGAGGCGATCGCGCCGATGGAAAGCAGGATCAGCGGCAGGCGCATGGTCCAGGGGCTCTCGTGCGGCAGGTGGACGTGCTCACCATGGTCGGGCTCGGAATGGGTCTGCGCATGCGCGTCGGCGTGGCCGTGATCGTCGTGCGCATCGCCGTGCGCGTGGTCGCGGTTGTGCCAGTGGTGCTCCAGGTCCTCAGGTGTCCAGCGGGCGTGGCCGTTGAAGGTAAAGAACGCCAGGCGCCACGAGTAGAAGGCGGTCAGGCCGGCCACGAACACCCCCATGACGAAGGCGAAGTAGCCGATGGGATCGCCCGCGTGACCCTGGGCGTAGGCCGCCTGAATGATCGAGTCCTTGGAATAGAAGCCGGCGAAACCGCCCAGCCCCGGAATGCCCAGGCCGGTGATGGCGATGGTGCCGATCACCATGACCGCGAAGGTCACCGGCAGGTACTTCGCCAGGTTGCCGTACCGGCGCATGTCCTGCTCGTGGACCATGGCGTGGATCACCGAGCCGGCGCCCAGGAACAGCAGCGCCTTGAAGAAGGCGTGGGTGAACAGGTGGAACAT
>DATAUR010000010.1:0-6641 GCA_036268175.1 Phenylobacterium sp.
TCGCGGTCGGGCAGCCCCAGCCCGCCCTGGCCGAGGTAGATGACGTAGTGGGTGATGTCCTTGGTGTCGACGGTGGGGCCGGCGCCGAAGATGCTGCCCTCGAAATCCTTGCCCTGGCGGCCCATCAAGGCGCCCAGCTGCTCGCGGGTCGTCGCCGCGCGGATGGCGTCCAGCTCCGGCGTGATCGGCTTGGCGCCTAGGGCCTCGATCCGGCCCTCGTCCATGAAGGCGCGATAGAAGGCGCCCACCTTGCCCTCGACCGTAGTGGGCGCGTGCCCACCTTTCGCGGCTTGGGCGGCGGCGTGCTCCATGATGGCGTGCAGACGCGCCTCGGCCAGATCGCTCTCATAGGCGCGCAGGCTAACGGCGGTCTTGTCGGCGGGGATCGACATGCGGTCGAGCCAGGCGCCGTTGGCGTAGCGGAAGAAGTCGTCGCCGGGCTTTGTCTTCAGATCGCGAGCGGCGAGGTCGAAGCCCCAGGCGCCATACTTCAGCGCGCCCGGTTCGGCGGCGTGCGTGGCCCCGGCGGCCAGCGCCAGGACGGTGGCGAGCGCCGCGGTTACTTTCGACATGCACATTCCCCTCAACTCGGACCCCGCAAAGTCATCATCGCGTCCCAGGGGGGGCAAGGCCGCAATCCGGCGCCTGGTCGGTAAGCGGTCGCCGGGCTCGTGAGTGCTTCATCCGACCGACTCGGCTTGGTCGGGTTCGGGCTTCCAATGGCCCGTCAGTCCGGGAGCGGTTCCCCATTTTGATCACCTTCGACTTCCTTGTGATCGGAGGGGGCGACGACGCCCCTTCTGATGCATCGCAAGTGGTCACCGATGGTGATCGAACAAAGCGCCACCGGTCCCGGCCGACGCCGGCGAAGCTCGCTCTGTGACCAGATCGGAAACAGGGGCGGACCTTAGAGCGCTGAATTAACAAGCGATAGTGACTGGATACGTCACGTTATGCCAACGCTGGCTGCGGGTCCCCGCACCCAGCACAACAACACCTCTCCCGAACTCGGGGGAGGTGTTTTTGTTTGTGCCGGGCCGCGCCGCGGCCCGCTGCGCTCAGGCCATCTGCAGCACCAGCTTGCCCCGCACGTGGTCCTGTTCCAGGTGGCGTTCAGCCTCGGCCGACCGGGTGAGCGGGAACACCTCATCCACATGTGGCGAGACCTCGCCGGCGTCGATCAGCCGGGCGATCTCCGCGAGCTGGGCGCCGTTCGGCTCGGCGACATAGCCTCGGGCCATGACGCCGTGGCAGGCGGCCTTCTTCGGATCGGGGGCGCCCAGGGTGGAGACCATGACGCCGCCCTGGCGTAGCACCGCCCAGGATTGATCCTGGGTCCGCCCGCCGACCAGGTCGAACACCAAGTCCACGGCGCGCGCCGCGTTGCGGAAGTCTCCGGCCTTGTAATCGACGACGGTCGTGGCCCCCAGGCCGCGGACGAAGTCGCGATCCTGGCGGGAGCAGGTGGCGATGACGGTCGCACCGTGCGCCGCAGCGAACTGCACGGCGAAGTGCCCGACGCCACCGGCCGCACCGTGGATCAGCACGCTCTGGCCGCGCTGCAAGTGGCCCTGGTCGAACAGGCCCTGCCAGGCGGTCAGCGCCGCCAGCGGTACGGCCGCGGCCTGGACGAAGTCCAGCCGCTCGGGCTTGCGCGCACAGACGTCCGCCGCCACCGCCACGAACTCGGCGAAGGCGCCTTGCTCGCGCGGCAGCATGGCGTAGACGGCGTCGCCGGGCTCCAGCCCCGTCACCTGCGAACCGCGGCGGCTGACGACGCCTGCGATATCCCGGCCCAGGGTGAGCGGCAGTCGATCGGCCGCCAGGTAGCCGCCATTGCGGATCTTGTAGTCGACCGGATTGACGCTGGAGGCGTGCACCTCGATCAGGACTTGGCTGGCCGCGGGTTCCGGTGTGGGCAGGTCCTCGAGCTTGATCACGTCCGGTCCGCCGAACGCGTGGATGCGCACCGCCTTCATTGCCGATCTCCCTGGCAAGAGTTGAAAGCTTTCGAACTGGACGAGGGCGCCGTCAGTTCCCTGGTGCGGCGAGGTGATGGCTAGCTGTCCGCGATCCTCGAAGCGCCGCCCCGTCGCCTCGGGTTTTTCAGTGAGCTGAAGCGATCGCCGTGACTTGGGGCGTCGCCCGTTCGATGATCGCGCCAGTGTCGACGGCTGGTGGCAGCGTCCCGAACGCCCGCCCGGAGTGGCCGGTCAGGCGGCTCGCGCAGAAGCCATCGGCCACCGCGGTCGGGGCGAAGCGGACCAGCAGCGCGCCCTGCAGCGACAAGGCGATGCGCTCGCAGATCTGGCGCGCGGCGGCCTCCGCCGGTCCCGCCCGCAGTGCTTGCAAGGTGTCGTGGGCATGGGCGTCCAGCCGCGGGTCGCCGCCCCGCGCCGCCGCCAGTTCTGTCTCCAGCGCGGCGATCGCCGCGGGTTCCCGGGCAAGCGCGCGCAGGACGTCGAGCGCGATCACGTTGCCGGAGCCTTCCCAGATCGAATTGACCGGCGCCTCGCGATAGAGCCGCGGCATCGGGCTTTCCTCCACATAACCGTTGCCGCCCAGCACCTCGAGCGCCTCGGCCGTCAGGATCGGCGCGCGTTTGCAGACCCAGAATTTGGCGGCTGGCGTCACCAGCCGCGCGAAGGCGGCGTCTTCCGGACCGTCGCGGTCGAACGCCTCGGCCAAGCGGATGGCCAGCGCCGTGGCCGCCTCGGATTCCAGCGCAAGGTCGGCCAGCACATTGGCCATCAGGGGGTGTTCGGCGAGCCGGCGGCCGAAGGCGCGGCGATGCGCGGCGTGGTGTAACGCCTGGGCCGTCGCCTGGCGCATCAGGCCGGCGCTGCCCAGCACGCAGTCGAGGCGGGTGTAGACGGCCATCTCGATGATGGTCGCGACGCCGTGGCCCTCGTCGCCCAGCCGCCAGGCCAGGGCATTCTCGAACTCCACTTCGCTGGAGGCGTTGGCGCGGTTGCCCAGCTTGTCCTTCAGGCGCTGCAAGCGGATGGCGTTGAGATCCCCCTGCGGCGTCCAGCGCGGCAAGAAGAAGCAGGTCAGGCCCCGCGGCGCCTGGGCCAGCACCAAAAAGGCGTCGCACATGGGCGCGGAAAAGAACCACTTGTGGCCGATCAGCCGATAGGCGCCATCGCCGACGGGTTCCGCGCGGGTGGTGACCGCGCGCAGGTCGGAGCCACCTTGCTTTTCGGTGAGGCCCATGCCCATCAGCGCACCGCGCTTTTCGCCGGCCGGCCGGAAGCTTGGATCGTATTGCCGGGAGAACAGACGAGGCAGCCATTCCTCGCCCAGCTCCGACGCGTGGCGCAGCACCGCGGCGGCGCCATACGTCATGGCCAGCGGGCACTGCACGCCGGCTTCCACCTGGCCCAGCATGTAGAAACCGGCGGCGCGGACCACGTGGGCGCCGGCGCGCGGCGCGGCCCAGGGGCTGGTGTGCAGGCCCTCCGCCACGGCGAGCGCCATCAGTTCGTGCCAGGCGGGATGGAACTCCACCTCGTCACGCCGATGGCCGAACCGGTCGAAAGTCTTGAGGACCGGCGGGGAGCGGTTAGCCTGGACGCCGAGGTCGAGGGTGCGTGCCAGGCCCAGGGTGCGGCCGAATTCGCTCAAGCCTTCTGCCGCCCTGCCGCCACCGCTCCGCACGACCGCCTCTGCCAAGGGCAGGTCGGTCGTAAAGAGGTCGTAGTCGGCCAGCGGCGGCGGCTGGTTGACGACCTCGTGGGTTTGGAAGGCTTGGGTCATCCCAGCTTGGCGTGGATCAGCCGACGCCCAGAACCCGCGCCTGCATGTAGTCCCGCGTGATCGGCGCGGCGTCGACGCGCTTGGCCAACTGGATCTGGAAGACCATGCAGCCGCGATAGCGGAAGGCGATCTCACTGATGGCGAGGTAGAACTCCCACATCCGGCAGAACCTCTCATCATAGATCGCCGCGATCTCCCCTCGATGGGCGGCGAAGCGGGCCCGCCAGGCCTGCAGGGTCTGCGCGTAGTGCAGGCGCAGAATTTCGATGTCGGTGACCCACAGGCCGGCCCGCTCGATGGCCGGCAGCACCTCGGAGAGCGCCGCGATATAGCCGCCCGGAAAGATGTATTTCTCGATCCAGGGCGCGGAGCTTCCGGTGACCTGGACGTGGCCGATGGCGTGGACGAGGGCTACGCCATCCTTCGCCAACAGCCGCGCGATGGCGTCGAAATAGGCCTGGTAGTTTGGCTTGCCGACATGTTCGAACATGCCCACCGAAACGATCCGGTCGAAGCATCCCTCCAGGTCCCGGTAGTCCTCAAGACGGAAGTCGACGCGGTCGGCGAGGCCGCGCTCACGGGCGCGGGACTGCGCCACGGCGAGTTGCTCGCGGGACAGGGTGACGCCGGTGGCGCGAACGCCGGTCGCCTCGGCCAGGGTGAGCGCCAGGCCGCCCCAACCGCAGCCGATGTCGAGCAATCGCTGGCCGGGTTGCAGCAACAGCTTGGCGGCTATGTGCTGCTTCTTGGCGGCCTGCGCCTCCTCCAGCGTCATGTCCGGCCGTTCGAAATAGGCGCAGGAATACTGCCAGTCCTGGTCCAGGAACCGGCGGTAGAGGTCGAGCGAAAGATCGTAGTGGTGGGCGACGTGCCGGCGCGCCGCGTCGCGTCCGTTGGCCTGGGCGATCCGGCCGCGGAGCCTGGCGACGGGCCCTGCCGGTCGCATGGGCCGCGCCGCCAGGTTGCGGCCCATCAGGTCCAGGAAGTCCCAGAGCGTTCCGCGCTCCACGATAAGCTCGCCCGCCACGTAGCTTTCGCCGAGCGCCAGGTCGGGGTTGAGCACCAGGCGGCGCAGAGCGCCCTGGTTCCGGATGCGCACGACGATCGTATCGCCCGAGGCGCCGTCGCCCGCCGTGATCGAACCGCCGTCCGGCAGGATGACCCTGAGAGATCCGATCTGGACCAGGCGGCGCAGCAATCGTTCCAGCGTCGCGGGCGCCCAGCCCGCCGTGCGCGCCTCTACCGAGTGGCGGCCGGCTCCGACGTCCCGGCGGTGCTGCATGGCGTCGAAAAGGTGACTAGCTTGCGAATTCAACTCACTCCGCTCCGAGGTCCTTCGGATGGGAGCGCCTCGCCATCGGCGGCCCCATCGTCGTCGCGGGAAGCTCCGAACGCGGGCTTAGGTTCCTTGGCCTCGCGCTAGAGGCCGGTCTTCGCGGTCGCTGCCGAAAGACGGAACCGCCGGTGTATCCAGAGGTTGGTGGTCCATGCGCAAGCGCACTGCAATTGGCGCAATCCTGACCTTCGCCGGCTTGGCGGTCTGCGCGATCTATTTCGGTTGGGCTATCCATTCCGCCTCCCGGATCGGCTTCGGATGGAGGGGTCTGGATTCGGCCTGGCCATATCTGTTGGCCGGCGTGTTCACCGTCGGGTGCGTGCTCGCCGCCTTCGTGTGGCTAGCGTTCTTCTCTGAGCGGCGCGGCTACGACGACCGGGCCGGCGGACCGGAACCGTAGCATTCAATCCCGCCTCGACTCCTAGGGCCTGCCTTCGCCTCGCGACGGGGGAAGGTCCGTTTTTTCGTTTGTGCGGCGTCGGACGGCATGACTACCTGCGCCTCATCGGCCCAGGGCCGTGGCGGAGAACGACATGCTGAAGATCGCCAGTCTGACTGTGCTCGCCCTTGGCCTCGCCACGTCCGGCTTTGCGGCGCCAGCCACGGGTCCGGCGCTGGATGAGGGCCACTATGTCTCCGCCGGCCACTTGGCGCACATGACAGGCAAGACCAAGGAGGGCTTGGCGATAGCGCCCGTGCCGACCGGGCCTGGCGCCACGATGCTGGAGGCCAAGCGCGACCGACCGGGCCTGGTCGAGCTGCACGCGCACCAGAACGACGAATTCGTGGTCCAGTCCGGCCACGCCATCGTCCGGGTCGGCGGCAAGGTCACCGGCAATCACCAGACGGGCCCCGGCGAATGGCGCGGTGGGACGATCGAGGGCGGCCACGCCTACCAGATGGCGCCGGGCGACGTGCTGTGGATCCCCGCCGGCTCGCCACACCAGGTGACGCCGAAGGGCGGGGTGTTCCGCTATCTGGCCATCAAGTTCGACGCCAGATAGGGCGAGCTACCTGGCGAAGATCGCCTTGGGCATCATCACGTGGACGCCCTTGTTGCGGTCGACGAGCTCGGTGATGTCCACGTCGCCGGCGACGCTGACCAGCATGTAGGCGTCGTCCCTGGTCATGCCTTTGTGGGTCACCAGGAAGTCGACCATATTGCGCACCGCCTTGACGGTGGCTACGGCCAGATCGTCGTCGAAGCCCATGGCGATGAAGTGGGTCGGCGTCTCGGCGCGCGGGTAGGGCGACTTATCGCCTTTGTGCAGGATGAACTGGAACGTGCCGGTCAGCGAGGTCTCCAGCGCGGTGACGTCGGATTCGCCGTTGCCCTGGCCGGCGTGACCGTCGCCCACCTCGAACAGCGCGCCCTTGGCGAAGACCGGCAGGAAGAGGGTGCTGCCGGCCACCAGCTCCTTGTTGTCCATATTGCCGCCGATGATGGTCGGCGGTGAGGAGTCCCATTTGCCCATGGCCGGCGGCGGGGCCACGCCCATGCTGCCGAAGAACGGATGCAGGGGCAGGGTGATGCCGGGCGCGAAGT
>DATAUR010000011.1:0-7098 GCA_036268175.1 Phenylobacterium sp.
CCCCGGCGAAGGCCGGGGGAAGAGCCGAGGGTGGAGGGGGCAAACCCCAAGCTCGGCAGATCGACCGGGCCATCCAAAATTCAGCGGAGGCGGCTCGCCCCCTCCACCCCTCGCTCTTCGGCGAGCGGTCCCCCTCCCGCCGCTGCGCGGGGGAGGTAGGCCTGAGTCATAAAGGCCACAGACCGTGGCCAATGCCGCCCTGTGGGTTGACTTCGCAGTTGCGAACGACGATGTGCAGCCCGCGTCACGAACTTCGACGTGCTCAGTGCTCCAGCCGCGTGGGGTCCTTGCTTCAAGGGCCCAGCCTGTCGAGCGCCGTAAGATCCATAGATCGCCCATCACGCGGGGCGCTTCCCCAAAGACCCGCGACCTCCGCGCCCTCGATCGCATCGATGGGGCGCGTTCGGCGCACATGTGAGACCAACTGTTTGACCCAATTCACCGATTTCGGCCTCGCCGCTCCCCTGCTGAAGGCGCTGGCCGGAGAAGGCTACACCGCCCCCACGCCGATCCAGGCGCAGGCGATCCCCGGCGTCATGGCCGGCCGCGACCTGCAGGGCATCGCCCAGACGGGCACCGGCAAGACCGCCGCCTTCGCACTGCCGATTCTGCACCGCCTGGCCGCCGACAAGCGCCAGCCGGAACGCAAGGGCGCCCGCGTCCTGGTGCTCTCCCCCACCCGTGAGCTCGCCACCCAGATCGGCGAGAGCTTCCGCACCTATGGCAAGCACATGGGCGTCACCGTCGCCGTCATCTTCGGCGGCGTGAAGTACGGCGCCCAGCACAAAGCCATGGCCAATGGCGTCGACGTGCTGGTCGCCACGCCCGGCCGCCTGCTCGACCACCTGCAGGAAAAAACCATCACCCTTCGCGGCGTGGAGATCTTCGTCCTCGACGAGGCCGACCAGATGCTCGACCTCGGCTTCGTGCTGCCGATCCGCAAGATCGTGGCGCATATTCCCAAGCAGCGTCAGAACCTGTTCTTCTCCGCCACCATGCCCACCGAGATCGGCAAGCTGGCCTCCGAACTGCTCAACGACCCGCTGCGCGTCTCGGTGACGCCGGCGGCGACCACGGTGGAGAAGGTGAACCAGCGCGTGCTGTTCGTGGAGCAATCCCGCAAGCGCGCCCTGCTGAGCGAACTCTTCGACGATCAGGGCTTCAAGCGCGTCATCGTCTTCACCCGCACCAAGCGCGGCGCCGACCGCGTGGCCAAGGGCCTGGAGCAGGTGGGCGTCGAGGCCGCCTCGATCCATGGCGACAAGAGCCAGGGCCAGCGGGAACGCGCGCTGGCCGACTTCAAGGCCGGCAAGGTCCGCGCCCTGGTCGCCACCGACATCGCCGCCCGCGGCATCGACATCGACGCGGTGACCCACGTGGTGCAGTACGAACTGCCCAACGTGCCGGAAAGCTACGTCCACCGGATCGGCCGTACAGCCCGCGCCGGCGCCGATGGCTCGGCCGTGGCCTTCTGCGCCGACGACGAACGCAACCTGCTGCGCGACATCCAGAAGGTGACGCGTCAGACCATCCCGTCCTTCGACCGCCGCAACGACAAGCAGCTCGGCGCCGCCACCGCGGCCCTGCCCGAGCCGGCCGGCAAGCCGGACCGCGCCGACACCCGCGGCCAGCCGCACCGGGGCAACCATCAGGCCAAGCGCAATCGCAATCACGGCGGCGGCGGTAACGGCGGCGGCCACCGGCACGAGGGCGCGCCGGCGCGCTCGAACGGCGGCGGCAATGGCGGCGGCGGAAACGGCGGCGGCGGGAACAAGCCCGCCCAGCGTCCCGCCTTCAAGGGCCCGCAGCGCGGCGGCGGCAACCAGGGCTCCGGTCGCACCGGGGTCTGGTCCAACCGCTAACGCCCATGACCACGGCCCCGGCCCCCGATCTGCAGACCGCCTGGCGCGAAGGCGCTCAGGCCCTGCGCGAGGGCCGGGCCACCGAGGCGCAAGCCTTCTTCCAGCAGATCACCCGGGCCGGCCAGGCCAACGCCGCCGTCTGGATCGGCATCGCCATGGCCCGCCGCGCGCTGGACGATCCGCCTGGCGAGCGGATCGCCCTGCAGGAGGCTCTGCGGCACGACCCGCGCGACCTGCGCGCGCTCTTGATGACCGCCGACAACTACGCCGCCGCCGGCGATAGCCGCGCGGCGGACGCCTACTACACCGCCTTCGTGAAGCTCGCCGAGGCCACCGGCGATCCGGCCATGCGCGCCGAGATTCCCCGCGCCCAGGCGATGCGCGACCGGTTCACCGCCGCCTACGACGCCCACCTGCACGCCGCGCTGACCGACCACGCGCTGGACAAGCCGCAGGGCCGCCGCATGCGCCAGGCCCTGGACCTGATGCTCGGCAAGTCGGAAATTTACCTGCAGCAGCCCCGGCACTTCTATTTCCCGGAGCTGCCCAACATCGGCTACGCCCAGCGCGCCGACTTCCCCTGGCTCGACCGGGTCGAGGCCGCCACCGACGCCATCCGCGCCGAACTGCTGCAGGTGCTGGAACAGGACGCGGCCTTCTCGCCCTATGTCGAGGCCGAACCGAACCGGCCCTCGTTCAACGACAACGGCATGGTCGGCAACCCCGACTGGAGCGCCTTCTACCTGTGGAAGGCCGGCGCGCCGGTGCCGGAGAACATCGCCCGCTGCCCCTCGGTGATGCAGGCGCTGGCCGAGGCGCCGCTCTGCCAGATCCCGGGTCGGACGCCCTCGATCCACTTCTCCCTGCTGCGGCCCGGCATGCATATCGCCCCGCACCACGGCTTCATGAACGCCCGCTACATCTGCCACCTGCCGCTGATCGTGCCGGACGGCTGCGCCATGCGGGTGGGCGCGGAGACCCGGGCCTGGACCGAGGGCCACGCCTGCGTCTTCGACGACAGCGTCGAGCATGAGGCCTGGAACCGCAATCCCGACCGCCTGCGGGTGGTGCTGATCTTCGACATCTGGCGCCCAGAGCTGACCGCCGCCGAGCAGGCCTTCGTCAGTTCGGTGCTGCAGGCGGTGGACGCCTACGGCGCATCGCCGCCTGGCGCGGAGCCCTAGGGCCGCGATGGACGGGACCGACACCCTCCAGGAAGACGACGCCGACCTCCTCTCCGACGCGGCCGTCGCGGAGCTGCGCCGGCATCCGCGCCTGCGTGAGACGGTGGAGGCCTATGCGGCGAGCGTGCTGGACCTCTATGAGCGCGAGGAGCCGGCCACCCGCTGGCTGACCAAGGATCTCGGACGCGCGGGGCTCTATCTGGGCGCGGCGATTCTCGACGCCACGCCCAGCGGTCTGACCGTCGCGGGCCTCGCCCAGGTCGCCGCCGCCCAGCAGGTCTGCAGCCGCGGCCGGGTCCTGGCCTTCGCCCACTACGCGCTGGCCTCTGGCCGCCTCGCCATCGCGCAGGGCCCGCAAGCCTGGGTGCAGCGGCGCCTGACCCTGACGCCGGCCTTCATCGAGCCCCTGCGGCAGCGTCTGGCCGCCAGCCTGCGGGCGACCGCGATGCTGGCGCCCGAGGTCGCCGCCGCCCTGCCCGCCCTCGCCTCCGACGCCACGGTCCAGCAGGCCAGTATCGCGGTTGGTCTCCTGCTGACCGCCCGGCCAGAGCTGCACCACAATCCCGGCGGTCCGCTTCGCCAGATCTTCATCGCCCGCGACGGCGGCATGCGCATCCTGCAGCACCTGATGCTGAGCCAGCCGGCCGGCCGCGCGCGGTTGCTGGAGGCCGCTCCGCTCAGCCGCGCCGACCTCGCCCGCCGCTACGGGGTCTCGCGCACCCACGTGAACCGCCTGCTCGCCGAGGCGGAGGCGGCCGGCGCGCTACGGCTCGATGGACCCAACCGCGTGACCTTCTCGCCCGGCTTCTCGGACGAAGCCGAGGCCTTCTTCGCCGGCCAGTTGCTGGTGCAGCGGATGGTCGCGCGCACCATGATGGCCCACGCCCAGCGCACCCAGTCCCCGTGAACCAGGGCGGCCGGCTAGCTCGGATTGTCGAGGGTGAAGAGGTCGGCGCTTTCATCGTAGGCGAAGGCCTCGGCGTAGCGGGCCCAGTCGATGACCGACTTCAGCGTCTCCTCGGCGTACTCCGGCGACATGGTCTCTTCCAGGGTCTCGCGCAGGTCGCCGGCCGAGAACTCCGGCTCGTCCTCGGTGAGCTGGTGGCGGATGTGGGCGGCGAGCGGCACGTAGGCCAGGAGGTGCTTGGCGAAGAGCTGCTTGCGGGCGTCGGTCTCGGCCTCGACGTAGCCTTTGGCGGCGGGCGTGAGCCGCAGGTCGCCGCCTTCCAGCTCGGCGAAGCGCATGAGCTGCAGGGTCTCGGCCACCCCGAACAGCTCGTCGGCCTCGTAGTGCAGCACCCGCGCCAACTCCGGCAGGTCGGCCTTGCCCTTGAAGGGGTCGGCGGCGACCGCCTCCATGAGGCCCGCCAGCGTGTTGGTGGAGACCCTGGGCAGCACCATGGCGATGCCCAGGCCTGGGAAGAGGCCATCGTCGCGGCGGCCTTCCTTGGCCCCGACGGCCGGCTGGGTCATCCGCACATAGATATCGTCGACCATCTTGCGGAACTTGGGGTCCTGGCGGTTGCGCGGCTGCGGCAGGTCGACCTTGATCTCGGCGACGATCCGGCCGGGGTTGGAGGAGAACACCAGGATACGGTCGCACATCAGCACCGCTTCCTCGATGTTGTGGGTGACCATCAGGATCGAGCGGATCTTCATGCGCCCCTCGCACCAGAGGTCCAGAAGGTCGGTGCGCAGAGTCTCGGCGGTCAGCACGTCCAGCGCCGAGAACGGCTCGTCCATCAGCAGCACCGAGGGGTCGACCACCAGGGCGCGCGCCAGGCCCACTCGCTGGCGCATGCCGCCCGACAGCTCCTTGGGATAGGCGTTCTCGAAGCCGTCGAGGCCGATCAGGTCGATGGCGGCCAGCGCGCGCTTGCGCCGCGTCTCGGCGGGCACCCGTTTGGCCTCCAGGCCCACCTCGACGTTCTGCAGCACGGTCAGCCAGGGGAACAGCGCGAAGCTCTGGAACACCATGCTGACGCTCACCGGCGCCTTGGTCTCGGGCTCGGCGGCGAAGCGGATCTGGCCGGACGTGGGCTCGATCAGGCCGGCGATGGAGCGCAGCAGGGTCGACTTGCCGGAGCCCGAACGGCCCAGCAGCCCGACGATCTCGTTGTCGAACAGGGTCAGGTCCACATCGTCCAGCACCAGCAGGTCGCCGCCGCTGGGGGTGCCGTAGAAGTGGCGCACGTTGCGCACGTCCACGAGGTGACGGTCGTCGAGGGCGGTCACGGGCGGGGCCTCCTAATCCAGACGAAGACGACGTTCGGCGTAGCTGTAGAGCGGCCGCCAGAGGATGCGGTTGAAGGCGATCACCACCACCGACATTACCGCGACGCCCAGGGCCACGCGGGGATAGTCGCCGGCCGCCGTGGCCCTGGCGATATAGGCGCCCAGGCCCGCCGCTTCGATATGCTTGTCGCCCCAGGTGACGGCCTCGGCGACGATGCTGGCGTTCCACGACCCGCCAGACGCGGTGATCGCGCCGGTGACGTAGTAGGGAAAGATGGCCGGCAGAGCGACCTGGCGCCACCATTGCCAACCCTTGATCCCGAAGATGCCGGCCGCTTCCTTCAGGTCGCCCGGCATGGCGCTGGCCCCGGCGATGACGTTGAACAGGATGTACCACTGGGTGCCCAGCACCATCAGCGGCGAGAGCCAGATATTCGGGTTCAGCTTCAGGCCGACGATGACCGCCACGGCGAAGGGGAACAGCACATTGGCCGGGAAAGCGGCCAGGAACTGGGCGATGGGCTGCAACCGCTCCGCCCAGGCCGGATGCAGGCCGATCCAGACCCCGATCGGCACCCAGATCAGGCTGGCCAGCGCGATCAGCACGATCACTCGCAAGAGCGTCGCCATGGCGTAGCCGCTGGCCGCCAGGACGTCGGCAAAGGTCAGGCTACGGCTGATGTAGGTCCAGATCACCACGAAGGCGCCCAGGGTGACGATCGCCACCAGGGCGATCCAGGCCCAGCTGACGATCCGCTCGCCGCCCTTGCTCAGCCGCAGCGGCGGGACCGTGGGCGGCCGCCACTGGGTCACCGACAGCAGGCTCGCGATCCACGAGATCGGCGCAAACAGCTGGCGCAGCAGGCGGGTGCGGCGGATCAGGTCGTAGACCCAGGACTTGGGCTGCTCCTGCGAGGCGGTCTGTTCGAAGCGGAACTTGTCGGCCCAGGCGATGATCGGGCGGAACATCAGCTGGTCGTAGAGCACTATGACCACGGCCATGGTCGCCACGCCCTCGCCCACCGCGGTCATGTCCTTGCGGTCGATGGCCAGCGCCAGCCACGAGCCGATACCCGGCAGCGCGATGGTGGTCTTGCCCACGGTGATGGCCTCCGACGCCACCACGAAGAACCAGGCGCCGGACATGGACATCATCATGTTCCACACCAGGCTGGGCGTCGCGAAGGGCAGCTCCAGGCGCACGAACCGCCGCCAGGGCGAGAAGGCGAACTGCCGGCTGACCTCGTCCAGGTCGCCCGGCACCGTGCGCAGCGACTGGTAGAAGCTGAAGGCCATGTTCCAGGCCTGGGCGGTGAAGATCAGGAAGATCGCCGCCAGCTCCACCCCAAGCTGGCGCCCCGGGAACAGGCCCATGAAGAAGGTCAGCGTAAAGGTCAGGAACCCCAGCACCGGCACCGACTGCAGGATGTCCAGCGCCGGGATCAGCACCCGCCGCGCCCGCCGGCTCCGCGCCGCCGCGTAGGCGTAGCCGAGGCTGAACGCGTAGGCGAGCAGCAACGCGATGAACATGCGCAGCAGGCTGCGCGCCGCGTAGTAGGGCAGCTCGGCGGGGGAGGTGCTGATCGTGGTGGCGTGACTGGGATGGAACGGCACGTGCGCGGAGGCGCCCACCCGCACCACGGCGTAGATCAGCAGGAAGACGGCCGCGCCGACGACGGCGTCCAGCGGCCGGAACCGCAGCCGCCGCAGCGAGTCCCGGCTGGGAAAGGTAGGCGTCACCGCCATGCGGGCTCCCATCGCTGGCGCTGCCTGTGGGTGGCGCTGCTTCTGCTTCTGGCTGATGCTGCCTATGGATG
>DATAUR010000012.1:0-8641 GCA_036268175.1 Phenylobacterium sp.
GGTCGAACAGGGCGGCGGTGTCCTCGATCCGCGTGCCGACCGGGGCGCGGACGTGCAGAGTGATCGCGCCGGAATCGACGCTCGGGAAGAAGTTCGAGCCCAGCGCCGGCGTCAGCAGGAATGAGGCCAGCACCACGGCCATGAACCCAACGATGAAGCGCGGGCGCATGCCGAGCGCGGTCGCCAGGAGGCCCCGGTAGCCGTCGCGCACCTTGGAGAACCGCGCCTCGAAGCCATGCTGGAAGCGCACCAGGGGATTCACCGAACGCGCGGCCGGCGCGCCGCCGTGGCTCTCCATCTGGAAGCCCGCGTGGCCGCCCGCATGCGGCCTCAGCAGGTACATGGCCATGGTCGGGACCAGGGTCCGCGATAGAACGAAAGAGGCGATCATGGCGAAGACCACCGCCTCGGCCATGGGCACGAACAGGAAGCCCGCGATCCCCTGCAGGAAGAACATCGGCACGAAGACGATGCAGATGCAGAGCAGGGAGACGAAGGCCGGGGTGACGATCTGCGCCGCCCCGTCGAGGATCGCGGTGCGCACGTCCTTGCCCTGTTCCAGGTGCCAGTTGATGTTCTCGATGGTCACCGTGGCGTCGTCCACCAGGATGCCGACGGCGAGCGCCAGGCCGCCCAGCGTCATGATGTTCAGCGTCTGACCCATCGCCGAAAGCGCGGTGATCGAGGACAGCACCGCCAGCGGGATCGAGGTGGCGATGATCACCGTCGAGCGCCACGAGCCCAGGAACAGCAGGATCATCAGGCTGGTGAGGGACGCGGCGATGACGCCTTCCTTGACCACGCCGGAGATCGCCGCCTTCACGAACAGCGACTGGTCGTTGAGGAAGGCGATGTGCAGCGAGGGCGGCAGGGCCTGCTGCAACCTGGGCAACAGGGCCTTCACGCCGGAGATGATCGCCAGCGTCGAGGACGAGCCGCTCTTCAGCACGCTCATCAGCACCGAGCGGCGGCCGTCGATGCGCACCTCGTTGCGTTGCGGCGGCGAGCCGTCGCGCACGTGGCCGATGTCGCGCATGTAGATGGTTGTGCCGTCGACGGTCTTGATCGGCAGGTTGTTGAGCTCGTCCACCGCGACCGGACTGTCGTTGAGCTTCACGTTGTATTCGAAGGAGCCGATCTTGGCGGTGCCAGCCGGAAGGATCTGGTTCTGCTGCGCGAGCGCATTGGCCACGTCCTGGGCCGACAGGCCCTTGGACTGCAGGGCCACGGGGTCGAGGTCGATCTGGATCTGCCGCTCGCGGCCGCCATAGGGCTGCGGGATCGAGGTGCCGGCGACGCTGGCGAGCGCCGGGCGGATCAGGTTGCCGCCGGTGTCGAACAACTGCTGCTCGGTGAGCTTGGGACTGGACAGCGCCAACTGCAGGATCGGCACGGTGGAGGCGTTGTAGTTGAGGATCTGCGGCGGGGTGATGCCCGGCGGCAGCTGCTTCAGCACGGTCTGCGAGAGCGAGGTCACCTGGGCGGTGGCGGTGCGGATGTCGACGCCCGGCTGGAAGAAGATCTTGACGATGCCGATGCCCGGCAGGGACTGGCTTTCCAGGTGCTCGATGTCGTTGACGCTCGAGCTCAGCTGCCGCTCGTAATAGTAGATCACCCGGCCCGACATGTCGTCCGGCGGCAGGCCGCGATAGGTCCAGACCACGGCGATCACCGGGATCTTGATCTCCGGGAAGATGTCGGTGGGGGTGCGCAGCGCGGCCAGCGGGCCCAGCAGCACGATCAGGATCGCCAGGACCACGAAGGTGTAGGGGCGTCGAAGCGCCAGCCTCACAAGTGCGATCATCGCGGGGTCCCTAAAGCTTACGGCCACGCTCGTGAGGCGCGCAGCAGGCCGTTTGCCAGAGTTCGCCTAAGCGCTCGCTCCCGCCCCAGATGAAGATGCCTTCATTTTCGAAGGTCCCCCGGCGGCGGAGCCGGCTCCAGGTGGAAGCGGTAGCCGTGGCCGCGGGCGGCGTGGATCAGCCTCCAGGGCCGCCCTCGCTCCAGCTTGGCGCGCAGGCGCGAGACGTAGTTGCGCACCAGTTCGGGGCGTGGTTCGGCGTCGCCCCAGACGGCGGCCAGGATGCGCTCGATCCCCATCACCTGGTCCGGATGGCTGGCCAACAGGGCCAGCAGGGCGAACTCCTGGGCGCTCAGCGCCACCGTCTCGCCCTGCAGGATGACGCTGCGCTCGGCCGGGCGCAGGTCGAAGTCGGCGCGCGCCGGCTGCGCCGCCCCGGGGCGAAGGCTGCGCCGGGCCATGCCGGCCAGGTGGGCGCTGAGCTCGCGGAACTCGTAGGGCTGCGACAGCACGAGGTCGGCGCCGGCCCCCAGCAGGGCGATCCGCTGCTCGGCCGACGGCTGCGGGCACAGCGCCACCAGCCAGGCGTCCGGGGCGGCGGCGTGCAGGGCGGCGACCGCCGGCGCGGCGTCGGCCAGGTCGCAGACGATCGCCCGCCAATCGCCGAAACCGGCCAGCGCCAAGCCGTCCTCCAAGCCGTCGGCGGCGTCGACCACATGGTCCAGTTCGCGCAGGCCCTGCATCAGGCGCGCGTCCGGCGGGCCATCGGCGACATAGAGCGTCCTCATGGCGTGCGCCTGGCCTGCGTGCCTGGCATCAGGCCTCCGCCCAGTTCGGCCAGCAGTTGACGCTGATCCGCAGGCCCGGGTCCGCCTCCTGCAACTGCAGTTCGAAGCCGTGCAGGCGCATGATCGCGGCGACGATGCTCAGGCCCAGGCCCGAGCCCGGCGTGCTGCCCTCGCGCGAGCCGCGGTAGAACCGCTGCAGCACCGCCGAACGTTCCTCGGCCGGGACGCCGGGGCCGGTGTCGGTGACCTCCAGGCGCGGGCCCTGCGGGGTCGGCACGGCGCGCATCTTCACCTTGCCGCCGTCCGGGGTGAACTTGATGGCGTTGTCCACCAGGTTGCTGATCGCCTCGAACAATAGCTCTTTGTCGGCGTCGACCACCGGAGTCGGCGAGATCTGCATGTCCAGCGCGATGTCGCGGCTGGCGGCGACCGGGCCGTACATCTCGCGGATCTGGCCGGCGATCTCGCCCAGGTCCACCAGGCCAAAGCCGGAGCGCCGCTCGCGGCTTTCGATCTCGGAGATTCGCAAGAGGGCGCGGAAGCGGGTGAGCAGGATGTCGGTCTCCTCGATCGCCTCCTCCAGCATGTCGCGGTGGACGTCCGGCAGGTCGGGCTGCTGGTCGATGCGGTGCAACTGGGCGCGCAGGCGGGTCAGCGGAGTGCGCAGGTCGTGGGCCAGGCTGTCGCTGGCGCTCTTCACCTCGGAGACCAGCCGCTGCACCTCGTCCAGCATGGCGTTGACGATGGCGGCCAGCGCATCGAGCTCGTCCTTCTGCGGCGAGATCGGCAGGCGGGCGTGGAAGTCGCCTTCGCGGATGCGCGCGCTGGCGTCGCCGATCGCCTGCACCCGGCGCAGCGGCTGGGCGCTGAGCGCCGCCCCCAGGCCCAGGCCCGCCACCACGATCACCGCGCCGCTCCAGAACAGGGCGTGCAGGATGATGCTGCGGATCTGGCGGAGCTGGCTGGTGTTGCGGCCCAGGATCAGGGTCGAGCCGTCCTGCAGCTTGACGGCCAGCGCGCGGATGTCCGGCGGCTGGCTGGGATCCAGGGCGAACTGGCGGGGCGGCGCGCCGATCTTCAGCACCGAGGGGGCCGACAGGATGTTGCCGATCACCCGGCGTCCGTCGGGGGCGAACAGGCCGTAGTATTTGACGTGGCCCACGTCCCTGGCCATGGCGCCGGCGATCCAGTCGTCCACCTGCTCAGGCGCCTGGGTGAGCGAGGTCTGGGCGTCGGCGCGGATGGTGTCGTCGAGCTGGCGGACCATGTAGCCGGCGGTCTGCCAGTAGATCAGCGCCAGCAGCGCCACGATGCCGAGCGCGAACAGCGCCCCGTACATCGTCGTCAGCCGGAACCGCGAGATGCCCCAGAGTTCGCGCAGGCGGGACCGGAGGTCGCGAAGGTAAGGACGGGGCTCGCGCAGCCGCGCGGAGAGGTCACGCAGGCGCACGGAGCCGGTATCCCGAGCCGCGCACCGTCTGGATCAGGGCCGGCGCGTCCGGCGTGTCGACCTTGCGGCGAAGCTGGCCCATGTGCACGTCGATGAGGTTGGTGCCGGGGTCGAAGTGGTAGCCCCAGATGGCCTCGAAGATCATCGTCCGGGTCAGGATCTGGTCGGAGTTGCGCATCAGGAACTCCAGCAGCCGGAATTCCGTGGGCGACAGCTTCAGCTCGCGGCCGCCGCGCCGGACCGTGCGGCGCATGGCGTCGAGCTCCAGGTCGGCGGTGCGCAGGATCGCCTCGGCCACCGGCGCGCGGCGCCGCCGCAGAAGCACCTCCAGCCGCGCCACCATCTCGGCCGGGGCGAAGGGCTTGGTCAGGTAGTCGTCGCCGCCGGCGCGCAGGCCGCGGACGCGTTCGTCCACGTCGCTCAGCGCACTGATCATCAGGACCGGCGTCTCGATCCCGGTGTTGCGCATCACCGTCACCACCGCCAGGCCGTCCAGGCCCGGCAGCATGCGGTCGAGCGTGATGGCGTCATAGTCGCCGCTCACGGCCTTCACCAGGCCCTCGCGGCCATCGGTGGCGCTGTCGACCTCGAAGCCGTGCGACGCCAGTTCGGCCACGATCTCGCGCGCGGTGGTCTCGTCGTCCTCGATGGCGAGGATGCGGGTCACGGTCACCTCAGCGTTGCGCAGGGCCCTGGGAGACCCCGCCATTCTTCTGACTATAGGCCATATCCGCGGACGCAAATGCGGCGTGTGTGGCCCCACGGCATCGCTTGGCGGTGATTTACGCGATACGGCCGAGGTTCACGGAAACATCACAAAACCGCAGCCGATGCGTCATCGGCGGTGATTAGCGGGAGCCCAGACCTGCCGCATCTGGAGCGGCACGGACAAAGGGGAATTTTACATGACATCCAAACCGTCGCTCCTCGCGAGCGCCGCGCTCGGTATGATCTGTGCGCTGACGGCGAATGACATGGCCCACGCCGCGACCAAGCATAAGCACGCGGCTGCGGCGAACACACCGAGCCTGGCCGACCAGGTGAAGCAGCTGCAGGCCACCGTCGAGTCCCTGCAGCAGACGGTCCAGGCGCAGGCCACGGCCCAGCAGCAGCAACAGCAGCAGACCGCCGCCCAACTGCAGGACGCCCAGGCCCGCGCCGACGCGGCCAGCGCCCAGGCCAAGGCCGCGCAGGCCAAGCTGGACATGCAGATCCAGCAGATCCCCGGCGCCGTGGAGACCGCCGTGGCGGCCCAGCCCAAGCCCAGCATCGACAAGCTGAAGTACAAGGGCATCACCATCACCCCCGGCGGTTTCCTGGAAGCGGCCAGCATCTATCGCTCGAAGAACATCGAGAGCGACATGGCCTCCAGCTTCGCCAAGATCCCCTTCGATAACGCGCCCCTGTCGCGGGTGGCGGAAGACCGCTTCTCGGCGCGCCAGAGCCGCCTGACCCTGCTGGCTCAGGGGAATATCGATCCGACCACGCACGCGGCCATGTACGGCGAGTTCGACTTCCTGGGCGCCGCCCAGTCGGCCAACTCCAACGAGAGCAACTCCTACACCCCGCGGATCCGGGTGTTCTACGGCCAGATGGACTGGGACGACTACGGCCTGCACCTGCTGGCCGGTCAGAACTGGTCGCTGGTGACGCTCAACAGCAAGGGCATCACGCCGCGCGCCGAAGTCACCCCGCCGCAGATCGACGCCCAGTACGTTCCGGGCTTCGCCTGGGCGCGTCAGCCGCAGATCCGCCTGACCAAGGACTTCGACGACAAGCAACTGTGGATCGCCGCCTCGCTGGAGAACCCGCAGACCACCTTCACCGGCACCGCCGGCAACCAGCTTCCGACCGGCGTCAGCGTTCTGGACCTGGTGGGCGGCAACGGCACGCTTAGCCCGGCGCCCGCCGGCTCGGCGGCCTTCTCCGGCTTCAACACCGTCAACACCACCTCGCTGAACAAGCTGCCCGACGTGGTCGGCAAGATCGCCTTCGAGCCGGAGATCGGCGGCGCCCACCCGCTGCACGTCGAAGCCTTCGGCATCTACCGCGACTTCTACGACCAGATCACGGTGACCTCGGCCAACACGCTCGGCCTCACGCCCGGGATCAGCGAAAAGAGCATCAGCGGCGGCGGCTGGGGCGGCAGCATCACGGCCACGGTGGTGCCGAAGATCCTAGACCTGCAGGCCTCGTTCATGACCGGCAAGGGCATCGGCCGCTATGGCTCCTCGCAGCTCGCCGACGCCACCCTGAACGCCGACGGCACCGTCGCCCCGATCAAGGAGACCATGTTCCTGGTGGGCGGCACCGCCCACGTGACCCCGAAGATCGACCTCTACCTGTTCGGCGGCGAAGAGCGGGAAGACTCGCAGATCAGCCACGCCGGGACGGCCAGCTTCGGCTTCGGCAACCTGGCCAACACCATCTTCACCTCGGGCGGCTGCACCACCGTCGGCGGCGCCTGCTCGGCGACCGTGCGCGATGTCCAGCAGGTCACCGGCGGCATCTGGGACAAGGCCTTCACCGGCTCGTTCGGCCAGATCCGCATCGGCCTGCAGTACTCGCACACCTGGCTGAACGCCTTCTCCGGCGGCGGCTATACGCCCAAGACCTCGGAAGACATGGTCTTCACCAGCTTCCGCTACTACCCCTTCTAGCCTGCAGCCTGGGCGCTTCGGCGCCCGGGTTTCTCTCCTCCCCAAGGAAACTTGACCGCCCCGCGCCGTGCTTCCACGGTGCGCGGGCGGTTTTTCCGTTTCATCTGGGCGAACCGAGGATTCCCACAATTAACCCAAATTTTAGGCGGAACTGAGAAAGGTCCCCGCGGAACCCGCCGAGGACGGTCGGGGCGCATTTAGAGACCTCGATGACCTTGGCTACCTCGAACACCTCGAAGACCTTCACCCTCGGCTTCGCCGCCGCCAGTCTGATCGCCGCGAGTTCTTTCGCCGGGCCGGTCTTCGCCCAGGCAGCCGCCGCGCCGGCCGACACCGGCCAGCAGGCCGACACCGCCGCCAGCGCCGCCCAGCCGACCGCCAAGCCGAGCGACGGCGCCCTGACCTGGCACGGGATCACCCTCTACGGGACCATCGACATCGGCCTGGCCTATCTGAGCCATGGCGCGCCGCTGACCTCCTACTACGGGCCGGGGCTGCCGTTCGTGCTCCAGAAGAACAGCAACCGCGCGATCACCTCGATCTCGCCCAACGGCCTGTCGCAATCGAAGATCGGCATCTCCGGCGCCGAGGCGATCAACGACGACGCCAAGGTCGTCTTCAAGCTGGAGACCGGCTTCCAGCCCACCTCCGGCCATCTGTCCAACGGCCCCAAGAGCCTGATCATCAACAATGGCCGGCCGGCGGTCGATCAGATCACCAGCGGCGACTCCAGCCGCGCCGGCCAGTTGTTCCAGGGCGCCGCCTACCTGGGCGTGGCGTCGAAGACCTGGGGCACGCTGACCTACGGCCTGCAGAACTCCCTGCTGCTCGACAATTTCGCCAAGTACGATCCGCAGGGCGGGTCGCAGGCCTTCTCGGTGATCGGCTATTCCGGCTTCGCGTCCGGCGGCGGCGCCACCGAGACCGCGCGCTTCGACTCCTCGGTGAAGTACACGCTGGCCAAGGGCCCGATGCGTTTCGCGGCGATGCACAACTTCCAGGGCGCCGACAACTTCCCGGGCGAGGCCAATGAGGTGGACGTCGGCGGCGACTACCAGGGCTTCTCCGCCGACCTGACCTATACCCACGTGGCCGACGCGGTCTCCGAATCCTCCCTGTCGGCGGCCCAGGACCTGGTCCATCCGGGCACGCTGGCGGCCTCGGTCTCCGACAACACCGCCTATGCGGTCGAGGCCAAGTACGTCTATCAAAAGGCGAAATTCTATGCCGGCTTCGAGAACATCGAGTTCGCCAACCCGAAGCACCCGCTGCCCGCCAGCTTCCAGGGCATCGGCGCCTATGACGTGGATTTCGTCAACAACAACGCCTACGCCCACCATCGGATCGAGAAGGTGTCGTGGGTCGGGATGCGCTATTCGCTGACCGCCAAGCTCGACGTGACCGGCGCCTACTACCGCTACGACCAGAACAGCTACAAGGGTAACGGCTGCTCGGACACCAGCGCGTCCTCCTGCTCGGGGACCCTGCAGGACTATTCGCTGGTCGCCGACTATCGCCTGACCAAGCGGTTCGACGTCTACGGCGGCATCGACCACTCGCAGGTCGCCGATGGCCTGGCGTCGGGCTATCTGCAGACCAGCATGATCGCGCCGGTGGCTGGGGTCCGCTTCACGTTCTAGATCGCTCGCGCGAGATCGCCCGCGCCCCCACGCGGGCGGGGTCCAGGTCGCCTGCTATTTAGTCTTAGCGTTCAGTAGGCGACCTGGACCCGCAGCGCGATGGCGTCGAGCTTCGCGCCGACGGGGACGCCCAACACCAGACCCTTGGCGGCGACGCCATTGGCCTTGTCGTAGTCCACGTGGCTGTAGTCGAGCAGCAGGCGGACGAGGTCGTTGGGATACCAGTTCAGGCCCAGCGAATAGGCCCTTTGCCGCCCGCCATCGACCGCGGCGGGATCGGCCGATAGGGCGACGCCTGGCTG
>DATAUR010000013.1:0-38915 GCA_036268175.1 Phenylobacterium sp.
TGGCCTTGGACCACGTCACCATCGCGGTCGCAAATCCCCAGACGGAGGCGGCCTTCTACGCCGCGCTTATGGGCTGGCGGCTGCGCACCGATGACGGAAGCCGCGCGGTGATGGATATCGGCCGCTGGGGCTCGGTGGTCCTGCAGCAGGAGCCGGGCCTGCCGGCCGCCGTGGTTCGCGGCTTCAGCTTCGTGATTTCACCCTGGAACGCCCGGGCGGTCGAACGGGCGCTGAAGGACCGCGGCCTGTCCCCGGTTCGCGACGACGACGGCAAAGGCTTCCAGAGCTTCCAGAGCTTCCACGTGAAGGACCCGGACGGGTTCGACGTCCAGAGCGGCAACGGCCGGGGCCTCGCCGCCGGCCGTCGCACGGCCAAGCCTCAGGCCTCCGCCACGCCCGCGCCCTTCAAGCCGACGGGATGGCAAAGCGTCTGGCTGGATCACCTTTCCTTCCGGGTCTCCGACTACAAGCGCTCGGCGTCCTTCTACGAGAACCTCCTGGGATGGACGGCGACCTACGACGAAGGCACGCAGGCGGAACTGATGATCGGCGACGTGGGCGACATCATCATCCGGGGCGGCAACCCGAAGAACCCGGCGTTCAAGCCCTCGGGACAGCCGGCGGTCCTCGACCACATCTCCTTCGGCATCGCCCCCTGGGACACCGACGCCGTCCGCGCCGAACTGGAGCAGCGCGGGCTGCCCGTCCGGGTCGACACCTCCACCAAGGACGAGATCCACGTCGCCGCCTACAAGAGCTACCACACCCGCACGCCCAACGGCTTCGACCTCCAGATCAGCTACGTGACCCAGGCCAACCGGCTGGCCCTGTCCAATGCGGTGAAGCCGAAGTAGGCCGGGACGGGCGAGGCCGCTTTCCACCCGTTGCAGCTATCGCCAGAGTCCGCATACCGTCGGCCTTCGGTGATCCGTCGGAGGCGGTATGGACATCCACAAACCTAAACCTTGGCACGGCGTGCGCGAGTTCCTGAAGGAGTATCTCATCATCGTCGTGGGCGTGCTGACGGCGCTAGGCGCGGAGCAACTGGCCGCGTGGGTGCACGGGCGCGGCCAGGCCCAGGAAGCCCGGGAGGCGGTGCGAACGGAGATCGCGACTAACCTCGGCGCCCTGGAATGGCGGCGCTCGGAGGGGGCCTGTATCGACCGCCGGTTGAAGGAGATCGCGGCGGTCCTGGACGCGGTCGATGCCGGTAAGCCTACCCGGCCCGTGCTCTGGATCGGTCGCCCGAGCACCTTCCCGGTTTCGACCTTCCAGCTGGAGTCGGCCGCCCAGAGCGGCCGCGCCAGCTTGTTCCCGAACGCCGAGCAGCAGGGCTACTCGCACATCTACGGGCCGCTCCAGACCTACCTCGAAGCCGGCAAGGCGGAGCAGATCAGCTGGGCGCACCTGCAGACCCTCGTCGGACCGCGCCGCCCGACCCCGGAGATGGTGGCGAACCTGCGCTTGGCGCTGGAGGATGCCGAGTACGAGAACTTCCGGATGAAGCTCACCGACAGGCTGGCGTCCCGGAACGCGCAGCGCCTCGGCATAGCGCCGGCGGTCGGGCCGAACCTGAGCCAGCGACTCACCTGCCTGCCCATGGCTTCCGCGCCGCCGGCCAACGTCGGGGTCTGGTGATGGCCGAGCGGGCCTACGAGCCCAAGCCGAAGCCGACACCGCATCGAAGCAAGCGCTGAAATAAGGACGTTCGCTCCCCACCCGTCTCTGACGTTCGGGCTGTTGGGTCAGGCCTGCGCCAAAATCAGCCCATTGAAACGCCGCGCGGATTCCACAGCGACTCCCAACACGCTGCAGCCTACCCCTAGATCGGCATCGCCATGATCTGCTGGTAGGCGCTGATCACCTGGTCGCGGATGGCCATGACGGTGGAGAGGCTCTGCTCGGCCGAGGAAACCGCGGTGACCACGTCGATGAGCTGGGCCTTGCCTTGCGCCTGGGCGACCATCTGGCTTTCGGCGTTCTTGCTGGCCTTCATGGCGTCCGACATCGCCGACTTCAGGATGTCGCCAAAGCCGCCGTCGGTCCCGGCGGGCTCGGCCCCAGGCGCGCCGGGGTCGACGGCCATGGCCTTCTGGGCCGTGGCGTAGGCCTTGGCGGCGGTGAGCGCAGTCATCATGGCCTAGCCCTCCGCTATTGCTTCAGGAGATCGAGGGTGCGGGTGTCCATCGACCGCGCCGTCTCGATGACGTTGAGATTGGCTTCGTAGGCCCGCTGGGCGTCCTTCATGTCGAGCGCCTCGATCAGTGGATCGACATTGGGGGTCTTCACATAGCCGGTGGCGTCGGCCGAGGGGTTGCCCGGCTCGAAGGTGGAGTTGAACGGCGACGGGTCGGGCACCGCGCGGGTCATCTTCACGCCCGTTCCGCCGCCGGCGATCGGCATGGGCTGGAACACCGGCGCCTGGCGGCGGTAGGGGTCGCCGCCGGGGGTTTTGGAGGTCGAGCCGGCGTTGGCAAGGTTCTCGGCGATGATCCGCATGCGCGCCTGCTGGGCGCGAAGCGCGGAGACCGCGATCGACTGGGTGGTGCTGGTCAGGGATTTGTCGTCGGCCATCTAACGCCCTCCTAGCTGCCGCTGCCCGGCTTGCGGATGGCCATCTTCAGCATGCCAAGCGACTGCTGGTAGAGGCCGACAGCGGCGTCGTAGTCCATCCGGGTGTCGGTCAGCTTGACCATCTCGTCCTCGAGGACGACGCCGTTGCCGTCCATCGTCTCTTCGGAATCAGGGGTCTTGGCGACCTGGAAAGTCCCGGTGGAGCTCTTGGGCCGCATGTGCCCGGGCTGGGTGACCGCCATGGTTCCGGCGGGCGCCGCGGCGACCCCGCCGCCCAGGCCGCTGGCGGCCTGCACCTGCGCATGGAAACTGAACGGCTTGACGTCGCGCGCCTTGTAGCCAGGGGTGTCGGCGTTGGCGACGTTTTCGGCGATGACCCGCTGGCGGTCGGAGAGGTACCCCAACCGGCTCTTCAGCATCGCGAGAAGCGGAATATCGCCAACGGCCATGGTCGGCATGGTGAAGAAACAGGGTTAACCCGGACTTAAGGGACTCGCAGTCTTCTGCGGGCTGAGTTCCCTCAAAAGCCGCAGAAGCGCCCATGCTGACCGATTTCGCCAGAGCCGCGTTCGCGCTCATCCTGACCCTGGGGCTGATCGGCCTGGGCGCGGTGGCGCTGCGCCGCTATGGCCCCGGCGCGCTCAGCCGGTTCGGCCGACCGGTCAAGGAACGCCGCCTGGCCATCGTCGAAAGCCTGGTGCTCGATCCGGCCCGGCGGCTGGTGATCGTCGCCTGCGACGGTGAGGAGCAGCTGCTGTTGCTGGGCGAAGGCCAAGCAGTGACCGCGCTGGCGGCCCCCCAGGGGCGCGCCCGGTGATCGAGATTCTCAAGGCCATCCGCACGCTCCCCGCCTCCGAATGGCGCCGCGCGGCGATCCTGGCGGCGCTGACCACGCTGGGCAGCCTCGCCTTCCCCGCCGCCGCCCTGGCGCAGGCGGTGAACATCAACCTTGGCACCGGCGCGGGCCTTACCGAGCGGGTGGTGCAACTGATCGGGCTGATGACGGTGCTGTCGCTGGCGCCGTCGATCGTCATCATGACCACCGCCTTCGTGCGCATCGTGGTGGTGCTCTCGCTGCTGCGCACGGCGCTGGGCCTGCAGCAGAGCCCGCCCAACTCGGTGCTGATCTCGCTCTCGCTATTCCTGACGGTCATCGTCATGGGTCCGACCCTGCAGAAGTCCTATGACGAGGGCATCAAGCCCCTGATGGACCAGCAGATCGAGCTGCCGGCCGCCTTCGACGCCACCGCCGCGCCGGTGAAGACCTTCATGCTGCAGCAGGTCGACCAGGAGGACCTGGCGCTGTTCATCAAGCTCTCGCGGATCCCCAAGCCGGCCAATGCCCAGGCGGTGCCGATCCAGGTCGTGACGCCGGCCTTCATGATCTCCGAGCTGAAGCGCGCCTTCGAGATCGGCTTCCTGCTGTTCGTGCCCTTCCTGGTCATCGACCTGGTTGTGGCCAGCGTGCTCATGAGCATGGGCATGATGATGCTGCCGCCGGTGGTGGTCAGCCTGCCGTTCAAGCTGATCTTCTTTGTGCTGGTGGACGGCTGGCGGCTGGTGGCGGGGAGCCTTGTCTCCAGCTTCCACACCGTTCCGGGAACGTGACGGCCGCCTAGTTGGTGGGGTCGAAGAACAGGGTGAACCGGCCGCCCACCGCGCAGGTCGCCCGGCCGCGATCGACGGCGACGGTGGCGAGCTTTCCCGGCCCCGGCTCAAAGAAGGCCTCGCCCTTGGCGCTTCGCACCCGGATGGCGGTGGGACTGGTGAACTGGCAGGCGGGATGGGTGACAAAGCCGAAGCCGCCGCTGGTGTCGACATCCTTGCAGATCATGTGGCCGAACTGCCGGGCGAGCGTCACCCCGTCGTAGACCGTGGCGCGCTCGTGGGCGGCGTAGCCCCGGGCGCGGTAGGCAGCGGCCGAGATCGCCGGGCACGGGGGCCCTGAGCCGACCCAGCCCTGCTGGTGCTCCAGACGGTGATGGCCGGCGGCGTTGAACGCCAGGATCGCGCCGATCAGCCCCACGCCGGGAACCAGCGCCCACCGGACGGCCCGCAGGTTCCGCGGCCGGCGGCGCTGGCCATAGTCGAGGGGCATGGAAACGTCCTCGCCGGCCTCCAAATGCGGCGGCCATCTAGGAATTTACGTCCGTAAATTATCAAGTCAAGCGGTGCAGGGCGCCGGGAACCTCGGCGTCAAACGTCCGGGGTTTCCCGCTTGGCCCGATGGCGGCTGGGCAGCAGCTTGGCCAGTTCGGCGGCGTCGAGCTTGCCGGTGTGATGGATGTCGACCTCGTCGAACTTGGCCTGCAGGCCGGCCAGCGGCCCCTTCAGCTCGTTCTTCTCGACGTAGCCGTCCAGATTGCTATCTAGCGAGCCGATCATCTGTGAGGCGAACAGCTTCTGCTGCAGATCGTTGCGCACGTGGCTGACGGTCTCGTCGGCCCAGCGATAGTTGACCCGGAAGTACATCATCTCGTCGGGGGTCTGTTCACCCCAGGTGACGTTGCGCTTGGGATCGGGGTTGGCCGGGTTGTGGATCGAATTGTCGTAGACCCAGGTGGCCACCAGCTTGGTGCCGGCCTTCACCAGGATCGGCTTCACCGGATCGTAGTCCCGCTGCCAGTTGAAGTCGTACTTCGGCAGGCTAAGCAGCATGGCCTGCTTGCCGTCCGGCAGCACCTCCTTCAGCTCCACGTGGTAGCCGCGGTAGTGGGCGTGCGGATAGAGCGTGTAGAGGTAGGCGTCGGCTGGGAAGGTCAGGTAGGCGACCTCCTGGTGGCGCGCTTCGCCCGCTGGGATGTAGAGCGAGAAGGTGGAGATCACCGCCGAGCGCTTGATGTACTCCGGCGGGGTTTTCAGCGTGTAGAAGCCGACCTCAGTCCTATCGACCGTCTCCTTGCCCATGGTGGTGTAGTGCATCTGGAAGTGCAGCTTGCCGCCGCCGGGCACCGGCGCGCCAGAGTTGTCGGCCATGATCTGCGGCTGGGCGCCCGGCGTATAGGATCCCACCGAACCGCCCGGGATCGCCGGCGGCGGCGCGTTGGGATCGGGGACGTGGTTGGAGACCACGTGGTGCAGCACCCGCCGGTCGCCGGGCTTCATGGCGATCGCCTTCAGCCAGGTGTCCTGCTTGAAGGGATTGGGCACCACCGGGTTCTGGTATTCGACGAGGCCGGTGGCCGGCACCTTGAAGGCCGGCAACTCGACCACGACGTCGGGCTTGCCCAGCGCCGTCGGCCATTCCGGCGCGGTCTTGTCGGCGTTGGCGAGCAGCGGGTCGGGCCCGTCGCCGCGCGGCGCGCCGGCCTCGATCCAATGGACCAGGAGCTTGGTCTGGTCGTCGGTCAGGCCCTGGTCGTTCTTGAACGCGCCGATGTGCGGATCGGCGAAATAGGGCGGCATGCGCTTGGTGCGGATCGTCTCGCGGATCATCGGGGCGAAGCCCTTGACCACGGCGTAGCTGTTCATGGCGAACGGGCCGATGCCGCCGTTCACGTGGCAGGACACGCACTTCTCCTGCAGGATCGGGGCGATCTGCTTGTCGTAGGAGATGTCGGCGAACTGGGCGGCGTGAGCCTTTTCCGGGAAGGCGACCGGCTTGCCGGCCGTGTCGGCGACACGGGTGACCTGCGGCGTCTGGCCGGCCAGGACAGCATCGACGGCGGCGCTGACGTGGCCGTCCATCGGGCCGCGGTAGGCGACGGTCCAGGTCTTGGGATTGATCACGAAGACCTCGCCCTCGCGCTGCACGCCCAGCGATTCGCCCACCAACTGCTGCTCGTCCATCAGGATCGGCACGGTCAGGTTCTGCTTGGCGGCCTCGGCGGCGACCGCGTCGCGACTGTCGCGCAAGTTGGAGTCCAGCGCCCAGACCACCACGCCCTTGTCCTTATACGCGGCGTTGAGCTTCTCCAGCGCCTGGGAGGCGTCGCGCGAGAAGGCCGAGCCGTTGGTCCTGGTCATCACCACGATCGCCGGCGAATAGCCGAAGTAATAGAGGTGCTGCGCCAGCCGGGTGTGGTCGGTGAGCTGGAAATCGTCCACGTGCTGCGGCGTGGCGTTGGGGGTGTCGGCGGCCTGGCCGGCGGGCGCGGCGAAGCCGGCGAGCGCGAGGCAGGCAAGGCCCGCGGCGATGGGGGCGGCGGTGGCCAGCAGGGCGCGTTTCATGGCGTCAGCTCCAGTTCGTTGGGGCTCGGATACCACCGTTTCCATGCACGAATGTTGCAATGAAACCGCAGGCGCCTGGAAGGCGTCAGCGCCGGTGCAATCGATCCCGCCCAGTTGAAATATCAAGGTACTGATAATGAAGTGCTTTATCGCTCATCCCCGCGGATTCGCGATCATCGGTAAGGAGTAAGTCTGAGCGCTTCCGACCGGCGCGTCAAAACTTCGCTGCGGCCCGCCGTCTCTCGTGCGGAGCGGATAGGCCTCAAGCCTTGCCGGCCCTGGGCGGCGCGGCAGGCTTGGGGGCCGCCGCGGCGGTGGCGCGGGCCGGCAGTAGCGCCTTGGTGGGACCGGTGGGCGACGGGCGCTCCTTGAAGTGCGCCTTCATCTTCTCGACCCAGCCGGCGAAGGCCTCGTTGTCGGCGCTCACCCGGCCAAAGTCGGCGACGCTCAGGCGGTTGGTGGAGACGCCGGTCAGCGCGATGCGCAGGGCGGCGGGATTGTGGGCGGCGTCGAAGAAGCCCTTGTATTGGCTGGACAGCCGCGTCAGCGCTGCGTCGTCGCCCGAGAGGCTGTAGGCCACGCCGGCGCGCAGCAGCTTGCCCTCCTCGTCCGCCGACAGCGGCGCGGGGTTCTTCCAGCGGTCGCCCAGCGCCTTTTCGAACTGCGGGCCGGCCTTGACCCAATCCTTCTGCTTCCAGACGATCTCGGCGCGCAGGTCCTGGCCCTCGCGGGTGTTGTCCTTCTCGATGATCTCCAGCGCGGTGTCGTACTTGCCGACCCCCATCCAGGCGCGGGCCTCCACCAGCCGGCGCTCGGCGTTCAGCGCATTGGGCAGGACGGTGGTGCGCGAGCTGTTGATCGCCTCGATCGCCTGCTCGGGCTTCTTGTCCATCAGATAGATGACCGCCAGGTCGGTGGCCACCTGCGCCTTGGGCACGCCATCGAGCCGGTTGTCGACCTGGTACTTCAGGAGTTCGGCGGCCTGGTCGAGCAGGTCCACGTCCACCAGGCGGCGCACCAGCTTTCGGACCATCAGATCGCCGTCGGAGCCGATCGGGGTCAGCTCCTTGAAGTCGTAGAACAGCGCCAGCGCCTGCACCGGCTCCAGGCCATCGGCGTTGCCGTCCAGGAACAGCGAGCGGAAGGCGGCGTTGAGGTCGGCCTGCAATTGCAGCGCCTCGGGCAGATCCGGCAGGCGGCTGCCCGCCGACCGCAGCGCCTCCAGCGCCTCGCGGTAGCGACCCTGGCTCAGGTAGAGCTGGCCAAGCGCGCGGATGGTCTCCAGCTCTGTCGCGTCGCCCCGCCAGCGGTAGCGCAGGCCGTCGAACACCGTGGCCGCCTGCAGCGGCGTCACCTTGCCGAGGTCGAGCTTGATCTGGGTGGCGCGCAGCAGGGCGGGCGAGGACAGTGACTCGCGGGGCGCCGTGGCGATCGCTGTGTACATGCGCAGAGCGCGGTCCTTGTGACCCTCCTGCTCGATGATGCGGGCCTGCACCAGGCGGGTGGCGAGCTCCTCCCAGACGTCGGTCTTGTCGGCGAGCGCCAGGTGGATGCGGGCTTCCGCGCTGGGCAGGTCGCCCTGGGCCAGGGCCGCCTGGGCGTCGCCGCGGGCGAAGCGCGCCTTCCAGGTCGGCGAGAACATGTTGAAGGCCTCGGCGCCCTTGGCGAACTGGGCGCGGGCCTCGGGCCACTCGTGGAGCTGGGCAGCGATGTAGGAGCGCCAGAGCGAGCTGGAGCGGTCCTCGGAAAGCACCGGCGAGGAGAAGTCGGCGTCGGCCTCCTTGTAGCGACGGGCCATGACCCGGGCGATGCCGCGCAGGCCGCGGAACTCCGGGTTATCCATCTGCTGCGGGCTGACGCGGGCGACGTCGTTGAGCACCCCGATCGCCTCGTAGCTAAGCTCGGTGCCCACCAGGAAGCGGGCGAGCGCCATCCGCGCGCCCACCGGGGCGGCCTTGTCCTTGTTGGCGCTCTCCACCGTCGCGGCGTCCAGCAGATGGTGATAGCGGTCGAGGAAGCCCTTGGGCCCGGTCTTCGGCCAGTCCTGGTAGTCGATCAGGCCCGGCATGCTGGCGGGCTTGGGCGCATCGACCGTCAGCCGCGCGGTCTCTTCGGTGGCGAAGCTGGGCGAGAGCGCCAGCCCAAGCTTGCGACCGATGTGCACGATGTCGCCGTCGCGGGTGACCGTCAGGTCGTCGATGTGGCTTTCCACCGCCAACCCTTGCACCGAAGGCAGGACCGCGGCCTGGGCGTAGTTTCGGCGGCTCGGCATCCCCTTGGCGGGGCCCAGAGCGGTGACCACGCTTACCGTATCGCCGGCCTGCGGGTCGGCCATTTCCACGACCTTGGTGGCGCCGGCGACGGCGGCCTTCAGGGTGGCGGGCCCCTCGGCGTCGTCGCGCTGCATGCGCACCACCGTGGGCGAGCCTTCGTCGCCGGGGCCGAGCGCGATGGTCCAGGTATTGCCGATGGAGGTGGCGAACACCGGCACCCCATGCGCCGCCTCGATGCGCACCGCCGAATAGTCGGCGCCCTTGGTTGAGGAGATGGCGGAATACTGCACCAGGCCGCGGGGCGAGTGGCCGACGTCGATGGTCGCCGGCGCGTCGAACACCACCCAGATCGCGTCGCCCCGGCGGAACACCGCCGCGCCGGCCGGATTGGCCCAGGCGAAGCTGAACTGCACCTGGGCGTTGTCGATCTTCGAGGCCATGTGCACGACGCCGCCGGCCGGGATCGGATTGGGGCGCACGGGTTCGGGGATCGCGGCCCGGGCGGCGGCCAGTTCTTCCGGCGTCGGAGGCGCCTTCTGGAAGACGTTGACGAAGAACGCCCCGTCGGCCGAGCCCACCTTGTAGTCGGCATCGTCGGCCAGCGTGAGCGTGAGCTGCAGATGGCCGCGGAGGTGCTTCTTTTCGGCGGTCTTGATCCACTTGGGCGGCGCGGTGTGGAAGCGCGCGATGTCGGGGTCGGCGTCGCGCGGGAAGTTCAAGATCAGCGTCTGGCCGTCGCGCTTGACCTGGGCCTCCGGCGCACCGTGGAACTCGACGTGGGAGAAGCCGTCGGCCTGGGAGACGCGCACGTCGATGCCGTTCGTCGCCGCGCCGGCAGGCGCGACGACGCTGGCGACGGCGATGGCCGCCACACCTGCGCGCAGGGTCTGGCGCAGGTTCAAGGGGTTAGCCGGCCTTGGCCGGCGGCGGGGCCGCGGCGGGGACCGGCGCCGGCTTGTCGGCGGCCGCGGTGTCGGCGGCGACGTCAGGATCGGCCGGAGCCTTCTTGCGCGGCTTCGCTTTCTTGGCGGTGCGGACCGGCTTCTTCGCCGTGGGCTTGGCGGAGGTGTCGTCGGCGACCTTTGTGGCCGCGGCGGCGGCGTCGGCCTGGGCGTTGGCGTTCTGGGCCAGCGTCTGGGCGGCGGTGAAGCGATGGGCCAGGGACTCGGTGAGCTTCTTGGCGTCGGCCGGCTTCATCTTGGCGACGACGCCGGACAGCGCACGGTCCTTCATCTTGGCGGCGATCGGCAGGCGCACCGCGTCGTCCATGATCGCCAGGCGGTCGGCGGCGTCTTGTGGCTTCATGCCTTCGAACACCTTCACCAGCCGGTCGGTCTCGGCGGCTTCGCGGCCATCGGCCTGGGCGAGCAGGCCCTGCACGTCGGCCTTGAGGCCCTGCAGCACCTTGGTCTTGGCGTCGATCTTGGCCTCGGCGGCGGCCAGCAGGGCGAGTTGGGTCGAGAGATCCTCGGCCTGGTGGTCGAGCTGGTCGCGGCGGGCGCCCAGGTTCTGCAGCACCTGCAGTTCGGCGGGCGAGAGGCCGGCTTCCTTGGCCAGTTCCGCGGCGGTCGGCGCGCAGACCGGCTTGGGCGCGATGGTGGGCGGCGGCAGCGCGGTGTTGGCTGCCACGTCCTTGGCGTCGCCGGTGGCGGCCATCGCGGTCGCGCCGCCGGGAATGGCCGGCGCGGTCGGGGCCGCGGCCGGATCGGCAGGCGCCGCGTCAGCCGCCTTGGCGGCGGCGGCCTTGGGCGCTTTCCTGGCCTTTTTGTCGCCGCCGATCGGCTTGGCGGCGTCCTCGGCGAAGGCCTTGGCGCCGGAGATCAGGTCGGGCAGGTTGCGGGCGCCGGCGAGCGCATTGATCGCCAGGACGCCGCCCACGGCGATGCCCACCAGCGGCAGGATGCGGGGCATGTTCTTCACCGGCGGGCTCCACGGATAGCGTCAAGGATCAGCGGCTCGTCGTCGAAGAGCTCATCTTCGGCGAACTGCCGGGAGCGCGGCGCCTGCCGGGTCTCCAGCGGCGCGCGGTCGAACATCTGCGCACGGACCTCGGCGCGGACCGGCGGCATGCCGCGCTCGGGGCGCATCTCGCGGGCGGCGGCTAGCAGGGCGCCCAGGCGGCGTTCGGCCACCGGATCGTCGGGCGTGGCGGCTGGCGCCGGCGCGGGCGTGGCCGGCTGGCGCTGCGGCACGCCGGCATGCTCGACCAGGCGCTCCAGCTTCATCGCCAGGACCCGGCCCTTTTCGATACGGTCGGCCAGCAGGTCGACGGCTTCGTCGGTGGCGGCGCGCAGGTCGGCCAGGCCCTGTTCGGCCCGCGCCGCGGCGACGTTCAGTTCGCCGACCGCGGTAGCGAAGCCCTCGTGGCTGTCGCGCAGCGCCTTCAGCCGGCGGTTCAGCCGCAGGCCCACGGTCAGCGCCGCCAGCAGCAGCACCGCCAGCAACCCGTTCATGGCCAGACCGATCATGCTCATGACGACCTCTGCACGGCTTGCCGGGCGTGGGGCGTCAGCGGCGCCTCCACGCGGACGGCGATGTGGGCGTTGCGGCGGCCCATGCGGCCGCGGGTGAGCGGGATGACGCCGGCGCGCAGCTCGATCAGGCTGTCGGGCGTGGCGTTCAGCATCAGGGTGTCGCCGACCTTCAGGTCGAGCACCTGCTTGAGGCCCAGTTGCTGCTCGTCGAGCACGGCGCGGACCTCCATGCTGGTGGTCCAGAGTTCGGTGGCCAGGTGGCCTTCCCAGATGTTGTCGCGGCCGAACTTCTCGCCCATGAACTGCTGCAGCAGCATCTTCCGGATCGGCTCGAGCGTCGCGTAGGGCAGCAGGAGTTCGATGCGCCCGCCACGGTCTTCCATGTCGATACGCAGCTTCACCAGGATCGCGGCGTTGGCCGGCCTGGCGATGGCGGCGAAGCGCGGATTGGTCTCCAGGCGGTCCAGCGTGAAGGTCACCGGCGTCAGCGGCTCGAACGCCTCGCGCGCGTCGGCCAGCACGACCTCGACCATCCGCTGCACCAGCACGCGCTCGATGGTGGTGTAGGGCCGCCCTTCGATGCGCATGGCCGCGGTGCCGCGCCGGCCGCCCAGCAGCACGTCGACGATCGAATAGATCAGGTTGGAATCGACCGTCAGCAAGCCGTAGTTGTTCAGTTCCTCCGCCTGGAACACCGACAGGATCGCCGGCAGCGGGATCGAGTTCAGGTAGTCGCCAAACCGGATGGACGAGATGTTGTCGAGACTGACTTCGACGTTGTCGGAGGTGAAGTTCCGCAGGCTGGTGGTCATCAACCGCACCAGGCGGTCGAAGACGATTTCCAGCATCGGCAGGCGCTCGTAGGAGACCAGCGCCGAGTTGATGATCGCGCGGATGCCGGTGCGCTCGCCGCCCTCTTCCTCGGAGAGGTCGAAGCCCAGCAGGCTGTCGATCTCGTCCTGATTGAGGATGCGTTCGGACTGGCCGTCGGCGTCGTCGCCCCAGGCGTTGGTGTCCTCGCCGGAGGGCGCGGCCGCCGCGGCGGACGTCTCTTCGGCGGTGTCTTCGGGTTCGTCGGCCATGCGTGTTGAGCGATCGCGGGCGCTTCCGTTGCCGGAAGCGCTAGTTGATCAGCATCTCCTCGATCAGGACGGCGTTGGCCTTGGACGGCGCGATCACCAGGTTGACCCGGCGCAGGATCTCCATGCGCAGCTGGTAGGAGCCCTGGCTGCCCGAGAGGTCCTCGGGCCGCAGTTCGCGCAGGAAGGTCTGGAACATGTCCTGCAGCCTGGGCATGTTCGGATCCAGCGCGTCGACCGTCGCCTGGTCGGGCAGTTCCAGCGTCAGCTTGAGCTTCAGGAAGGTCGGGCGGCCATCGGCGGTCTGCATGTTCACGACCACGTCGGGCAAGGTGTAGAACAGCACGCCGTCGGGGCCTTCCTTGACCACGGCCGCGGACTTGTCGTCCTTCTTGTCGTCCTTGCCGCCCTTCTTCTTGGCCGGCGGCTTCTTGACGTTCTTGCCGGCGGCCGCTTCGGGCTTCGGCTTCAGGAAGAAGAAATAGGCCGCGCCGCCCCCGCCGCCGAGCACCAGCACGAGCGCAGCCGCGCCCGCGATGAGCATCATCATCGGCAGCTTCTTCTTGGGCTTGCCGCCCTCGGCTTCCGCGCCCTCCGGAGTTTCCTCCTCAGGCGCTTCCTTGACCTTGCTGTCGGCCACGCGCGCGTTCCTTAGAAACTTACCGCTTACTCATGAGGCCAAGTTGGTTAACGCGCGGTTTTTAACGGACGTTAATGGGTGCGCAGCCTGCCCGGCAGAATCCGCCGCGCGGCGCCCGTTAACTTTCTTATTTGCTGATTTTGTTGAGTTTTAAAACTGGCCCGAAGCTTGCAACTCGGATTGGCGAAAGTGTCGCGTCCAGCAAGGCTTCAGGATTTCCATGGACAACGCCCTCTACGTCGGCCTGTCGAACCAGATGGTGCTCAAGCGCCAGATGGACATCATCGCCAACAACATCGCCAACGCCGACACCAACGGCTTCAAGTTCGAGAGCCTGATGACCAAGACGGTCCCGGGCGCGCCGGCCTTCACCGCCGGCGGCCCGCGCCCGGTGAAGTTCGTCGGCGCCGACGGCGTGGCCCGCGACTTCGGCCAGGGCACGCTGCGCCGCACCGACGGCACCTTCGACGTAGGCATCGAGGGCCAGGGCTTCTTCAAGGTGACCACCAAGGCCGGCGACCGCTTCACCCGCGACGGCCACTTCCGCACCGACGACAACGGGGTGGTCACCACCCAGGCCGGCGATCCGGTGGCTGACGACGGCGGCGGCCAGATCACCATCGACCCCTCCAAGCCCGGCGCGATCAGCATCTCGGCCGACGGCATCGTCAGCCAGGGCGCCGAGCGGGTCGGCAAGATCGGCGTCTACAAGTTCGACAGTCTCTCGGCGCTCGAGAAGACCGGCGACAACCAGTACCAGAACGCCTCGAACCAGCAGCCCATCCCGACCACCGATTCAAAGGTGCGCCAGGGGATGCTGGAAAGCTCCAACGTCAACCCGATCGTCCAGATCACCAAGATGATCGAGGTCAACCGGGCCTACGAACAAGTCACCCAAATGATGTCTTCCGAGTCCGACCTGTCGCGGAATTCCGTGGCGCGGCTGGGCAAGGCGAGCTCGAACTAGAGGACCTGAGCGATGCAAGCTCTCCGTACCGCCGCGACCGGCATGGCCGCGCAGCAGATGAACGTCGAGGTCATCTCGAACAACATCGCGAACATGAACACCGTCGGCTACAAGAAGCAGCGGGCCGAGTTCCAGGACCTGCTCTACCAGACGGTGCAGCAGGCGGGCGCGCAGTCGTCCGACCAGGGCACCATCGTCCCGACCGGCGTGCAGATCGGCGCCGGCGTCAAGGCGGGCTCCGTCTACCGGATCAGCACCCAAGGCGCCATGACGTCCACCGGCAACCAGTACGACCTGGCGATCAACGGCCGCGGCTTCTTCCAGGTGCTGACGCCCACCGGCGACATCGCCTACACTCGGGCCGGCAACTTCTCGGTCAACGACCAGGGCCAGCTCGTCACCCAGGACGGCTACCAGGTGCAGCCGGCCATCGCGATCCCGCAGGACGCCACCAACGTCACCGTTTCGCCGTCCGGCCAGGTGCAGGTCACTCAGCCCAGCAGCACCACGCCTACCGTGGTTGGCCAGCTCGAGCTCGCCAGCTTCATGAACGAGGGCGGCCTCTCCGCCCAGGGCGGCAACCTGTTCCTGCAGACCGGCGCCTCCGGCGCGCCGATCACCGGCGTTCCCGGCGTGCAGGGCTTCGGCACCCTGATGCAGGGCTACACCGAAGCCTCCAACGTTGACCCGGTGACCGAGATCACCTCGCTGATCGTCGCCCAGCGGGCCTACGAGATGAATTCCAAGGTGATCTCCACGGCCGACAGCATGCTGCAGGTCGCCAACCAGGTGAAGCAGTAGGCCATGCGCGCCGTCCGCACCCTGTTCGTCGCCCTGACGGTCTGCGGCCTCGCCGCCGGCCCGGCGCTCGCCGGCCAGACGGTCACCCTGAAGCCCGACGTCGCCAACTCCGACGGGACCGTCACCCTGGGCGACCTCTTCGAAGGCGCCGGCGCCGCCGGCCGCGTGCCCGTCGCTACCCGCACCGGCGCCACCGTGGTGCTGGACGCCGCCATCGTGCAGCAGGCCGCCCGTCGCGCGGGCCTCGACTGGGATAACGCGCAGGGCCTGCACCGCATCATCGTGCACGCCGGCGTCGCCGCGGCCGGCGGCGGCGCGCTCCGCGCCCACGGCAACGTCGAGGTGCTGACCTACACCCGCAGCCTCGCCGCCGGCGAGATCGTGCAGCCCACCGACCTTGCCTGGATCAAGACCGCCGCGGCGCCCAACGATGCGCCTTCCGACGCAGACATGGTCATCGGTCAGGCCGCCAAGCGGCCGCTGAGGGCCGGGGCGGTGGTGCAGGCCCACGACATCGGCGCCGCCCAGGTGATCAAGCCCGGCGACATCGTCCTGGTGAGCTACGATTCCGACGGCGTCTCCCTGACGCTGGAGGGCAAGGCCATGGCGCTGGCCGGGGTCGGCGACAACCTGCCGGTACAGAACACCCTTTCCAAGAAGGTCGTGCAGACCGTGGTCATCGGTCCCGGCCAGGCCGTGGTCGGCCCGACCGCCGACCAGATCCGCGCCTCCCGCTCAATCCGCTACGCCGCCCGTTAAGAGGAATCCGTTCCATGCGTCTTCGTTTCGCCCTCACCGCCGCCCTGCTGGCCCCGGCGCTTGGCCTGGGCGCCTGCTCCAGCGTCAAGGAAATCGTCAAGGGGCCCGAGCTGTCGCCGGTGGGCTATCCCTCCTCGCTCGCGCCGATGGACCAGAGGATCGTCGCTCAGACCACCGCGCCCAGGCCAGCCACCGCCAATTCCCTGTGGCGGACAGGCGCGCGGACCTTCTTCAACGACCAGCGCGCCAGCAAGCCCGGCGACATCCTGACCGTGCTGATCAACGTCAACGACAGCGCCAAGACCACTAACGAGACCACCGCCGGCCGCACGGCCACCAACACCGTCGGCATCCCCAACCTGCTGGGCCTGGAATCGACCCTTGGGAAAATCCTGCCGAGCGCCTTCAACCCCTCGACGGCGGTCAGCACCAACTCCAAGACCACCAGCGATGGCGCCGGCGCCATCAACCGCCAGGAGCAGATCAACACCACGATCGCGGCGATCGTCTCCTCGGTGCTGCCGAACGGCAACCTGGTGATCCAGGGCACCCAGCAGATGCTCATCAACAACGAGCTGCGCCAGGTGAACATCGCCGGCATCGTGCGACCCGAGGACATCGCCTCGAACAACACCATCCTGCACACCCAGATCGCCGAGGAACGCCTGACCTACGGCGGCCGTGGCGACATCAGCCGCGTCCAGAAGACCCCGGCCCTGCAGTCCCTGATGGAGAAGTTCTCGCCGTTCTAAGGGACGGGCCGGGGGGCCGGGCCCCAAATTGACAGCCTGACCGGCAAGCCTAACCTCCCCTCGGATCGACCCGGTCCGAGGGGATTTGCTATGCGCTGGTTGCTTGCGCTCGCGACGCTGTGCGCCGCCGCCCTGCCCGCGATCGCCGGCGCGGATCCGCCCATGTCCTGGGTCTACATCGCGCCGCTGACGCCTGAGAGCCAAAGCGCGCGGCTCGGCTATGGCGTGCCGGCCACCGAGGACGGCCTGGTCAGTATGGATTGCCGCCGTGCGTCCGGCCGCCTGACGATCACGACTTGGGCCGATCTCGCGTCCAAGGGCGTCGTGGCGACCCTGACGGCCGGCGGAGCGCGGTCGCGGCGCACCGCCAAGGTCGAGCCCAACGACATCGCTGAGGGCGTGGAGATCAGCATCTCCACGTCGAGCCGCGATCCGGTGATGGCGGCCTTCCGCCAGGGCGCACCGCTGTCCGTGCGCCTGGGCAAGGCGGTCACGCGGCTTCCCAAGGTCGATCCCGCGGCGGCGGAGAACTTCTTCCGCTTCTGCGGCTGAGTGCTTAGGCCCCGACGCCAGCCGAACCGGGTTTTGACATTGAAAATTACGTGTGTACCTTTCTAGTGTCCGTGACGCAGGAACCCATCGCCGATGCGCTTTGCGACCGTGCTGATCGCCCTGGCCGCCGGCGCCATCGCGCTGGCCGCCCAGGCGGCCTCGCCCCAGATCGCCTCGACCCTGACGGTGGTCTCCACCGGACCGGCGGTGAAGATGGCGACCGAGCAGCTCATCCTGCACTCCGCGGCGCTGAACCGCGACGTAGTGATCGAGGTGACCAAGCCCTTCGCGCCCCCGACCACGCCTGGGCAGAAATTTCCGGCCGTCTACGCTCTGGACGGCGGCTATGACTTCGCCGGCCAGGAGGGCTGGCTGCTGGGCGGCGCCGGCCGCATCGCGGGCGCCTACATGGTCACGGTGGGCGACAAGCCCGCCGACTATGGGAAGCGGGAAACCGACCTGACCTCACTGCCCGTGACTCGCAAGGGCCACACCCAGCCCGGCGGCAGCGACAGCTACCGCAGGTTCCTGCTGGAGGAATTGAAGCCCTTCATCGAGGCGCGCTATCCGGTCGATCCCGGGCGCGCCGTGCTGGTGGGTCATTCCCTGGGCGGGTCCTTCGCGCTGGCCCTGCTGGCCGACCGTCCAGGCGCGTTCTCGGGCTACGTGGTCGGCAGCCCCGGAATCTGGAACGAGGCGAACCTCCCCGGCCGCGTGGCGGCGGCGAAGGGCGGCGGCGCGCGCATCTTCATCGCCGCGGGCGGCCGGGAGACCGCCCGGATCGTCGACAGCTTCGCGCAATTGACCGCAGCCCTTGGCCGGAACACCAGCCTGAAGGTGCGCAGCCAAATCTTTCCGGACTCCACCCACGTCGGCTACTACCCCGAGCTGATCGCCCAGGGCCTGGCCTTCGTGCTGCCGCCGAGTGGGTCCTAAGCCCGCCAGCCCTTGGCGATGGCGTTGTCCATGCCGAGCGCGGCCAGCGCGCCGCGGACGATGCCTTCGGCGTCGAGGCCGGCCTGGGCGTACATGACCTCCGGCTTGTCCTGGTCCTGGAAGACGTCGGGCAGCACCAGGCTGCGCACCTTCAGGCCCCGGTCCAGGGCGCCATGGTCGGCCAGGGTGTGCAGGACGAAGGCGCCGAAGCCGCCCACCGCGCCCTCTTCCACGGTGATCAGGGCCTCATGCTCGCGGGCGAGCCGCAGGATCAGCTCGACATCCAGGGGTTTGGCGAAGCGAGCGTCGGCGACGGTCGCCGAGAGCCCGCGCGCGGCCAGCATGTCGGCGGCCTTCAGCGCCTCGGTGAGGCGGGTGCCGAACGACAGGATCGCGACGGCCGTGCCTTCGCGGACGATGCGGCCCTTGCCGATCTCGTAGGGCTCGGCCAGCGCCGGAATCTCGACGCCGGTGCCCTCACCGCGCGGATAGCGGAAAGCGGACGGGCGGTCGTCGATCTCGCACGCGGTGGCGATGGTGCGGGCCAGCTCCGCCTCGTCGGCCGGGCCCATCAGCACCATGCCGGGCAGCGCGCCCATGTAGCCCAGGTCGAAAGACCCGGCGTGGGTCGGGCCGTCGGCGCCCACCAGGCCGGCGCGGTCCATGGCGAAGCGCACCGGCAGGCGCTGGATCGCCACGTCGTGCACCACCTGGTCGTAGCCGCGCTGCAGGAAGGTGGAATAGATCGCCGCGAACGGCTTCATCCCGTCGGCCGCCAAGCCAGCGGCGAAGGTCACCGCGTGCTGCTCGGCGATGCCGACGTCGAAGGTGCGGTCCGGGAAGCGGTCACCGAACAGGTCGAGGCCCGTGCCGGACGGCATGGCCGCGGTAATGGCGACGATCTTGGGATCGATCTCGGCCCGCTTGATCAGCTCCTGGGCGAAGACCTTGGTGTAGCTGGGCGCGGCGGCCTGGGCCTTGGCCTGCTGGCCGGTGATCACGTCGAACTTGACCACCGCGTGCAGCTTGTCGGCGGCGGCCTCGGCGGGGGCATAGCCCTTGCCCTTCTGTGTGACCACGTGGACCAGCACCGGGCGGTCGGTGATGGCGCGGGCATTCTTCAGCACATGGACCAGTGCGTCCATGTCGTGCCCGTCGATGGGCCCCACGTAGTAGAAGCCGAGCTCTTCGAAGAGCGTGCCGCCGGTGACCATGCCGCGGGCGTATTCCTCCGCCTTGCGGGCGGCTTCGCGCATGGGCTTGGGCAGCGCCTTGGCCACCGACTTGCCGAGGTTGCGCAGCGACTGGTAGCCGCCGCCCGACACCAGCCTGGCGAAATAGGCGCTCATCCCGCCCACCGGAGGCGCGATCGACATGTCGTTGTCGTTGAGGATGACGGTCAGTTGCTGGGTGGTCTCGCAGGCCTGGTTCATCGCCTCGTAGGCCATGCCGGCGCTCATCGATCCGTCGCCGATCACCGCCACGACCCGGTTGTCCTCGCCCTTCTGGTCGCGGGCGGCGGCAAAGCCCAGCGCCGCCGAGATCGAGGTCGCCGCGTGCGCCGCGCCGAACGGGTCGTAGGGGCTTTCCGCCCGCTTGGTGAATCCGGACAGCCCGCCGCCCTGGCGCAGCGTGCGGATGCGAGGCCGGCGGCCGGTGAGGATCTTGTGCGGGTAGGCCTGGTGGCCGACGTCCCAGATCAGGATATCGGCGGGCGTTTCATAGACGTGGTGCAGAGCGACGGTCAGCTCGACCACGCCCAGGCCCGCGCCCAGGTGGCCGCCGGTCTGGGAGACCGCCTCGATGGTCTCAGCCCGAAGCTCGTCGGCCAGCGTCTTCAACTGGGCGATCGTCATGCCGCGGGTGTCGGCGGGCGAGGCGACCGTATCGAGCAGGGGGGTTTCAAGCATGGGCAAAATGGACCGCGGACGGGAACTAGTTTCGGCGCTCTAACACGAAATCGACGCTCGCTCTTAGGAATTCGGCCGCCGCGCCGAAGGGCTCCAGGTGGGCCTTGGTCTGCGTCGAGAGAAGGGTCAAGCGCTCGCGCGCGGCCTCGACGCCCAGCAGGGTGACGAAGTTCGCCTTGCCCTTGTCGGCGTCCTTGGCGACCGCCTTGCCGAGCGCCGCGGCATCCCCCTCGGCGTCCAGCAGGTCGTCGACGATCTGGTAGGCGAGACCCAGGTCGTGGGCGAAGGCCATCATGGCGTGGCGCTCCGAATCCTTGGCCCGCGCCAGCACGAGCGGCAGTTCGAAGGCGCAGGCGATCAGCGCGCCGGTCTTCAACCGTTGCATCCGCGCCACGCCCCCAAGGTCGTCGCGCACGCCGAGGATGTCGATCATCTGGCCGCCGGCCATGCCCTTGGCGCCCGACGCCTGGGCGAGCTTCATCACCAGTTCGGCGCGAATCGCCCCGTCGGAATGGGTGTCGGGGTGCGCCAGGATCTCGAAGGCGGCGGTCTGCAGGGCGTCGCCGGCCAGCACCGCGGTCGCCTCGTCATAGGCCTTGTGGGTGGTGGCTCGGCCGCGGCGGACGTCGTCGTCGTCCATGCACGGCAGGTCGTCGTGGATCAGGCTGTAGGCGTGGATGCACTCCAGCGCGCAGGCCGCCCGCAGCACCGAGCGGTCCGGCGCGTCGAACATCTTGCCGGTCTCGATGGCGAAGAAGGTGCGCAGCCGCTTGCCGGGCCCGAGCGCCGCATAGCGCATCGCCTCGGTCAGCCGGCCTTCCGGCCCGTCGGCGCGGGGGAGCAGCTCGTCCAAGGCCACGGTGACTAGATCGGCGGCCTGGGCGACGCGCTGGGCCAGGGATTCGATTCGGGGCGTGGGCCCGCCGGGATCGTTGGCGGGCATCAGTTGAACTCGGCGGGCTCGACACCCTGGGCGCCCGCGCCGCCGGCTCCCACGACGATCTTCTCCACGCGCAGGCGCGCGGCCTCGAGCCTGGTCTCGCAGTGCGCCTTGAGCGCCGCGCCGCGCTCGTACATGCGGATGGAATCCTCCAGGGGCGCCTGGCCGCTTTCCAGCCGCGCCACGATCTGCTCGAGCTCGGCGAGCGCCTGTTCGAAGGTCAGGGCGGCGATGTCCCTGGCTTCAGGGATTGGGGCTTCGGACATGCTGCTACCTAGCGCCGCTCGAACCGCCGCGTCGACCAGTACTTGTAGCCTTCGCGCAATGTCATGCGCCAGCCGCGCCGGCGCAGCTCCCGGCCGATCAGCAGATTGAAAAACCCATGGGCCAGGACCACCACATTGCGGCCCTCCAGCGCCAGCGCCTGCAGTTTCGCCGCCGCCTGGGCGGCGCGCTGTTCGGCCTGCCGGCGGGTCTCGCCGCCCTCGTGGTGGTTGAAGAACCACCACCAGAACCGCGCGAAGAAGCCCCAGAGCCTGGGGGACAGCCGCACCCAGGCGGGCCAGTTGGGGGGCGGCAGCGGCGCCTCCACCAGCACCGCGTCGCGATCGAACACCCGCCCGCCGCCGACCGTCTCGGCGCTCTCGATGGCGCGCAGTCTCGTGGAGGCGATCAGCACGTCGCAGCCCGCGACGAAGCCCTTGAGCGCCGCCGGCGGCGTCTGGCCGGGCAACAGGCCCATGATCTCGTAGCGCGCCCAGAACTCGCGGTATTCCTGCGACGACAGCCTGACCTTGCGCGACAGCGCCGGCTCCCCGTGGCGGGCGAGCGTGATCGCGCCCGGAGGAACGCTGGACGGCTGCGCCGCGGGCGCATGGGCGGCCTCTGCGGTCAAGGCGCGGGCCGGTTCAGCTGAACGGCTTGCCTGCAACCCCACACGCGTCCGTCCCTACCCCTCGGAAAGGGCCCGTACGTGCGCCACCGCCGACGAGCCCAGAGCCTCAAGGTCGTAACCGCCCTCAAGCGAGGACACAACCCGGCCCTTGGCGTGACGGTTGGCCACCGAGACGATGGCCCGGGTGGCCCAGGCGAAGTCCTCGGCCTCCAGCGACTGGCCGCCGGCCCCCAGCGGGTCGCGCACATGGGCGTCGAAGCCGGCGGAGATCAGGATCAGGTCGGGGGCGAAGGCGTCGACCTTGGGCATCAGGCTCTCGAACGCCTTGCGCCAGACCTCGCGGCTGCCGCCTTCGGGCGCGACGGCGTTGGCGATGTTGGCGGACACCGGCTCGTCTGGATGGCCGGTGCCGGGCCACATGGGCCATTGCTGGATGGAGGCCAGGAACAGGCCCTCCTGCCCGTCGAACGCCGCCTGGGTGCCGTTGCCGTGGTGGATGTCGAAGTCGACGACGGCGACCTTGGCCAGGCCCGCCTCCTGGGCGGCGCGGGCGGCGATGGCGACGTTGGAGAAGATGCAGAAGCCCATGGGCAAGCCCGGCTCGGCATGGTGGCCGGGCGGGCGCACGGCGCAGAAGGCGCGGGTCCCCTCGCCCGCCGCGACGTCGCGCACGGCCGCCACCACCGCGCCGGCGGCGCGCCTGGCGGCGGTCAGGCTGCCGGACGACATGAAGGTGTCCTCGTCCAGCTTGAGAGTCCCGCTGGCCGGCTGGCTGGCGAAGATCGCGTCGAGGTAGGGTCGGCGGTGGACGCGGGCCAGGTCGGCCTCCTCCGCCAGCGGCGCATCGCGCATGGCGAAGCGCATGTCGCTGTCGTTCAGCGCGCCGGTCACCGCCCGCAGCCGGTCGGGCCGCTCCGGGTGGCGGTCGCCCGGACGGTGGTCGAGCATATCGAGATGGGTGTAGAGCGCGACGGTCATGCGCCATCCTAACCTGGAATCGGCGCAGGACCCCAGTCGAGACCCCCATCGAGCCGCCGAAAGATCCGCCAGAAGTCCCCATGCCTGACCCCCTGATCCGCCGCGCGGGCCCCGCCGACGCCAAGATCCTGGCCGCGATCGGCAGGGAGACCTTCGTCGAGACCTTCGGCCACCTCTATCCGCCGGCCGACCTGACGCAATTCCTCGCCGAGGCCTATGCGCTGAAGCGCACCCGCGCCGACCTGGCCGATCCAGCCAAGGCGTCCTGGCTGGTGGAAGCCGACGGCGAGGCGGTGGGCTATGCGCTGGCCGGCCCCTGCGGCCTCCCCCACCTCGAGGCGACGCCCGAGTGCGGGGAACTGAAGCGGATCTACTTCCGCAAGGCCTGGCAGGGCGGCGGCCTGGGCGCACGGCTGTTCGAGGAGACTCTGGCGTGGCTGCAGGCGCGGGGCCCGCGGGCGGTGTGGATCGGCGTCTGGTCGGAGAACCACGGCGCTCAGCGGTTCTACGCCCGCCGAGGATTTGAAAAGGTCGGCGAATACGGCTTCGAGGTGGGCGCTACAGTCGACCGCGAATATATCCTCAGGCGAGATTCGGTGAGTTTTACCGCAGCTGGCGCTAAGTTGGCGTCAAACGAACACAATCTCGCCTGAATTCCCTATTTGCGCGGTTAAATATTGCAGCGATTTAACCTTTCAGCGCTTGGCCTGAAGCTCGGCTTTTGGGACCCTGTGGCCGATCTCTATTCACCAGGAAGGCGCGGACCACGGGCATGCTGAGGATCGGTTACGTCAGGCTGCGCGACCCCGATCCGCGGGGCGATCCGACGGACGAGGCCGCGGCGCTGCGGGCGCTGGGCTGCCAAGTGGTGCGCGCCGAGGAACCCGTTGATCCCGGCGGCGAGGACTTCGCCGTGCTGCAATCGATCCTCGACTTCATCGGCGAAGGCGACGAGCTGGTGATCAGCCGGCTGGAGCATCTGGGCGACAGCGGTCGGGCGATGCTGCGGGTGCTGGAACGGCTGGAGCGGCGTGGCGCCAGCCTGAGGGTCCTGGCGCCGGCGCTCTCCTCCCACGGCCCGGAAGGCCGGGCGCTGCGCGCGGCGCTGGAGGCGGTGGCGGCGGTCGAGCCGGCCGCGCTGGCCCGCGCCAGGCGCCCCGCCGCGCCGCAGGAGATCCGCGACCTGCAACGCGCCGGGGTCGGTCCGGTGGAGATCGCCCGGCGCCTTGGCGTCTCGCGCATGACTGTCTGGCGCAAGCTGCGCGCCCTGGACGCCTGCGACGCCTGAAGCGCGCAACGCAGAGCCCTGCTCAGTCGGCCGCCGCGTGGCTGCCGCCGCCGGCCAGCGCCTTCTTGGTGAACCAGATGAAGGGGATAAGCAGCACCATCGCGCCCGCCCCGACGCGGAAGATATCGTCGGTCGCCAAGAGATAGGCCTGGTTGGTCACCTGGTTGGTCACCGCGCCCACCGCCTGCTGCAGGGTCATGCCGACGCCCTGCAGCTTGTGCAGGGCGATGGTGAAGGCCGGGTCGGTCGAGCCCATCACCTCGGAAAGTCGGCTCTGGTGCATGTTGGCCGACTGGTCCCACCAGGTGCTGACCAGCGAAGCGGCGAAGCTGCCGGCGGTGATCCGCAGGAAGTTGTAGAGGCCCGACGCCGAGGGCACCTGCGGCCCGGCCACGCCATTCAGGCTGAGGGTCACCATCGAGACGAAGAAGGTGCTCATGGCGACGCCCTGCACGAGCATCGGCAGCACCAAGCCCCCGAAGTTCACGTCGGTGGTGTACTGCGACCGCAGGAAGAAGGAGCCGGCGAAGGCGGCCAGCGACAGGCTGGCGGTCCAGCGCACGTCGATTCGGTTCATCAGTCGCGCCGCGAACGGCGTCAGGAACACCGCCACTACGCCGGAGGGCGCGGCCACCAGGCCGGCCCAGGTGGCGATGTAACCCATGTGAGTCTGCAACCAGAGCGGCTGCAGCAGGTTGGCCCCGAAGAACAGCGCATAGCCGACGCAGGACACTGTGGTGGCGATCACGAAATTGCGCGACTTCATCAGCGACAGGTCGACGATCGGATGCTGCTCGTTCAGCTCCCAGATCAGCCAGGCGATGAAACCGATGATGGCGATGATCAGCTCGACGACGATGGCCGCGGAGTTGAACCAGTCGGCGTCCTTGCCGGTGTCGAGCATCACCTGCAGGGCGCCCACCCAGGTGAGCAGCAGGAAGAAACCGGTGCGGTCGATCGGCACGCTGCGCGTCGCGGTCTCCCGGCTGCGCATGTTGCGCCAGCAGAGCAGCGTGCAGACGATGCCCACAGGCACATTGATCAGGAAGATCCACGGCCAGGAGATGTTGTCGGAGATATAGCCGCCCAGGATCGGCCCGCAGATCGGCGCGACCAGCGTGGTCATCGACCAGATGGCCAGCGCCGTGCCGCGCTGGGCGGCCGGGAAGATCATGATCAGGAGCGCCTGGGAGCCCGGGATCATCGGTCCGGAGAACGCCCCCTGCAGCACCCGGAAGATGATCAGCGACGGCAGGTTCCAGGAGATCCCGCAGAGGAACGAGGCGATGGTGAACATCGCCACCGACCCCACGAAGGTCTTCACCACCCCGTAGCGCATCATCAGCCAGCCGGTGAGCGGCACCGAGACGCCGTTGGCCACGGCGAACGAGGTGATCACCCAGGTGCCCTGGTTGGTGGAGACGCCCAGGTTCCCCGAGATCGTCGGGATCGAGACGTTGGCGATGGTGGAGTCCAGCACCTGCATGAAGGTGCCGAGCGCCAGCGCGATCGAGGTGATTGCCAGCAGCGCGCCGGTCATCGGCGGCGGGACGGCGGGCGCGCCTGAGGCGTTCGTGGGGCCGGTGTTGGCCATGATCTGAACCTTCGGGAGGGTCTTTAAGCCTAGTTCGCGCCGGAGACGTCGACCGACGCCTTCATCGAAAGGCCGATCCGCAAGGGGTGCTCGGCCAGTTCCTTCCGGTTCAGATCGATGCGCACCGGCAGGCGCTGCACCACCTTGATCCAGTTGCCGGACGCGTTCTGGGCCGGGATCAGCGAGAAGGCCGAGCCAGTGCCGCCCGAAAGGCCGCGCACGCGTCCGTGGAACTTCACGCCCGAGCCATAGAGGTCGGAGGTCAGGGTCACCGGCTGGCCGGGCCGAACCTTCTTCAGCTGCACTTCCTTGAAGTTGGCGTCCACATAGGCGTCCTGGGCCGGCACGATGACCATCAAGGGGGCGCCGACCGCCACCTGCTGGCCGACCTCCACCTGCTTCTTGGAGACGATGCCGTCGAGCGGCGCGCGCAGCACCGTGCGGTCGAGCATCAGTTGAGCGGCGTCCAGGCGCGCCTTTGCGGCGGCGACCTCAGGGTTCTGGTCGAGACTGACGCCGGCGATCAGCACGCGGTTGGCCTCGCGGGCGCCCACCGCGGCGGCGCGGCTGGCCTGGGCCTGGGCGAGCGCGGCCTGCGCCTCGGCATAGCGGTTCTTGGCGTTGGTCAGTTCGTCGCCCGAGACGGCGCCGGAGGCCGACAGGGCCTGGCGGCGGTCGAGGTCGGTCTTCGCGCGATCGAGGTCGGACTTGGCGCGGGCGATCTCGGCGTCGCGGGCGGCGAGCTGGCCGCTCAGCGCGCTGTCGCTGGCCGCATAGCCCTGTACCTTGCGGATCGCCTGGCCAAGCGCGGCCTGCGCCTGTTCGACGGCGATTCTGGCGTCGGCGTCGTCGAGGATCACCAAGGGCTGGCCGGCCTTCACCTGCTCGGTCTCGCGAACCAGCACCTTGGCCACCGGCCCGGCGATCAGCGGGGTCACCTGGGCCGCGTCTGCGCCCACGTAGGCGTTGTCGGTGCTCACCGTCTTGCCGGAGAACACCAGGGTGTAGACGCCGTAGAGCGCGGCGGCGACGACCACGGCGACGGCCAGCCAGGTGAGCAGCCGCCGGCGGCGCGCCTTGGCGGCCGCCTGGGCGGCGCCTGGGCCCGGCGCGGCGGCGGCGGGCTTGGCGAGGGTGGCGGTGTCGGACATCTGGTCGGTCCTTGAGGTCGGTCGAATGTTCATGGGTCTATCGGAAAGAAGGGGGTCTATCAGGGAAAGAGGTGGATCAGGCGGCGGTGCGATAGCCGCCGCCCAGCGCGCGGACGAGCTGGACATCGAGGGTGAGCGCGCGGGCGTCGAGGTCGGCGACCGTGCGGCGACGGCGCAGCACGCCCTGTTCGGCGAGCAGCACCTCCGGATAGGTCGACAGCCCGCCCTTGTAGCGCAGGGTGGCGATCCGGAAGGCGTCCTCGCTGGCGGCCAGGGCTGCGCGGGAATCGGCGAGCTGGGTCTGCAGCGCCCGGCTGGAGGCCACCACGTCGGCGACCTGGTGGAAGGCCTCGGTGACGGTGGCGTCGTAGGTCGCCACGGCGTCGTCGCGGTCGGCTTCGGCCCCGCGAAGGCCAGCCTTGAGGCGTCCGCCCTCGAAGATCGGCAGGCTGACCGCCGGCCCCACCGCGCCGACGTCCGAGCCGGACGCGGTGAGCTCGCGCAGGAACAGCGACTGGGCGCCGATGAAGGCGGTCAGGTTGACGTCCGGAAAGAAGGCCGCGCGGGCCTCGTGGATGCGTTGCGTGGCGGCCTCGGCGCGCCAGCGGGCGGCGGCGACGTCGGGGCGGCGGCCGACCAGGTCAGCCGCCAGTTCCTGCGGCAGGCCCAGTGGCTTCAACGCACCCACCGAGGGCCGGGCGATGGCCAGGCCGCGGTCGGGACCGGCGCCCAGCAGGGCGGCCAAACGGTTGCGGGTCAGCGCGATCTGCTCGTCGATGGCGGAGATGTCGGCGCGGGCCTGCAGGGGATCGGCCTCCGCCTGGCGCTGCTCGGCCAGGGTATCCAGGCCATTGGCGACCCGGTCGCGCACCAGTTGGCTGGTTTCGCTCTGCACGGCGAGTGCGCGGTCGGCCACATCGCGCTCGGCGTAGAGCCGGGCCAGGTCGGCATAGGCGGCGGCGACATTGGTCGACAGCATCAACCGGGCCTCGGCCTCGGCCGCCTCCGCGGCGCGGGCGTCGGAGGTGGCGGCGGCCACGGCCGAGCGGTTCTTGCCCCAGAAGTCCAGCTCCCAGGCGAAGTTCAGGGTCGCCAGGCCATAGTCGTTGTAGTTGTGCGGCACGAACGCCGGCGGGATGCCCAGGTTGTAGCTTTGCTTCATCTCCTCGACCGACCCGTTGGCGGCGAGCGTCGGCAGCTCCCGCGAATGGGCCTGGGCGACGATGGACTCGGCCTTGCGCACCCGGGCCTGGGCCGAGGCGAGCGTCGGCGAGCCGTTCAGCGCCTCGCCGATCAGCTTATCGAGCTGCGGATCGCCATAGGCCGTCCACCAGACGTCGGCCGGCCAGTCGCGCTGCGGCGCGGCCAGGGACTGGGCGGTGGCGTAGCTGCCCGGCGCCTTGGCGAGGCGGGCCGGCGCGGCTGGCGGCAGGGTGGCGCAGGCGCTGAGCGCGGTGGCGGCGAGCAGGCCGGAGACGCCGATCCGGAGGCGAACAGGACGGACGGCGGCTGGAAGCGGTCTCATGGGCGAACTCTTGTCATACCGTACGGTACGGTCATATATTGTGGGCGACGATATAGAGAGCGCCCGTGTGGCGCGTCAAGACTGACCATACCGTACGGTTGGAAAAAAGATGCAATTGACCAAGACCAAGCTGGACCGCGACGCGCGCCGCGAGCTGATCCTAGATGTGGCTCAAGGGGTGTTTCTGGAAGAGGGCTTCGCCAACGCATCGATGTCGACGATCGCCGCGCGGCTCGGCGGATCGAAGGGCACGCTCTACAACTACTTCAAATCCAAGGACGAACTGTTCAACGCCTATGTGGAGCGGCGCTGCCTGTGGCAGGACGAAATCTTCGCCATGCCCACCGACGACGAGACGCCGGAGCAGACCTTGCGCCGGATCGGGCGCGCCTACCTCACCCGCGTGCTCACCGACTTCAACCTGCGTAACTTCCGCCTGATCGCCGCCGAGGCCGAGCGGTCGCCGGAAATCGGCCAGACCTTCTATGAAGCTGGCCCGCTCAAAGGCATCGAGCGCGTGGCCGAACTCCTCACCGACATGGCCGCCGGCGGTCACCTGGAGCTGGACGATCCGCTGGAGGCGGCCCACCAGTTCCTGGGCCTGGTGCAGAACCGCTACTTCAAGGCGCGGCTGTGCAACGCCATCCCCGAGCTGACCAAGAAGCAGATCGAGGACGAGGCCGCGCTGGCCACCAGGACGTTCCTGCGCGCCTTCGGCAAGCGCGCCTAAGGCCAGCGGCGAAGGCCCCACGCTTCTCCCCGGCCGCCACCCGGCCAAGGCTTGCCACGTCCCGCGCGGATCGTAAGGTCGGCGGCGCAATGGGGGAGTCTTGAGATGTCGAAGAGCTTTATGACGGTGCTGGCGCTGCTGGCGACGAGCGGGTTGGTTCCGGCGGCGGCGCAAGCCCAGGCCCCGACCCTGCGGCCCGACCAGACGGCGTTTCGGGCGCTCTACAAGGAACTGGTCGAGACCAACACCACGCTGTCGGCCGGAAGCTGCACCCTCGCCGCCGAACGGATGGCCGCGCACCTGAAGGCCGCGGGCTTCCCCGACAGCGACATCATTCCCTTCGGCGTCGCGGACCATCCCAAGGAGGGTGGCCTGGTGGCGATCCTGCCGGGCAAGGACCCCAAGGCCAAGGCCATCCTGATGCTGGCGCACATCGACGTGGTGGAGGCCAAGCGCGAGGACTGGACCCGCGACCCGTTCACCCTAGTGGAGGAAGGCGGCTACTTCTACGCCCGCGGCGCGGCGGACGATAAGTCGATGGCCTCGATCTGGGTGGACAGCATGGTCCGCTTCAAGAAGGAGGGCTACCACCCGCGGCGCACCCTGAAAATGGCGCTGACCTGCGGCGAGGAGACGAACGGGGCCTTCAACGGCGCGGAATACCTGGCCAAGAACAAGCGCGACCTGATCGATGCGGCCTTCGCCATCAACGAGGGCGGCTCCGGACGATTGGACGCCAAGGGCAAGCCGGTCTTCTCCGGCATCCAGGTAGGCGAGAAGCTGTCGCAGAACTATCGGCTGGAGGTGACCAACCCCGGCGGCCACTCCTCGCGGCCCATGCCGGACAACGCCATCTACCACCTGGCGCATGCCTTGACGAAGGTGGAGGCCTATCGCTTCCCCGTGATGTTCAGCGACACCACCCGCGACTACTTCACCCGCCTGGAGGCCACCGAGGCGGCCGACCAGAAGGCGGCCATCGTGGCGCTGCTGAAGAACCCGCAGGACGCCGCCGCGCGCGCCGCGCTGGAGAAGGATCCGGACAAGAACTCGATCCTGCACACCAACTGCGTGGCGACCATGCTGGACGCCGGCCACGCCACCAACGCCCTGCCGCAACGGGCGCGGGCCAACATCAACTGCCGCATCTTCCCGGGCACGAGCTCGGATGAGGTGCTGCACACCCTGGAAGGCGTGATTGGCGATCCGGAGGTCAAGGTGACCATGCCCGAGGTGCGCAACGCCGCCTCCCCGCCGCCGCCGCTCGACCCCAAGGTGCTGGGCCCCGCGGAGAAGCTGGCGGCGGAGATGTATCCCGGCGTGCCGCAGGTGCGGCTGATGTCGGCGGGCGCGACGGACGGCGCCTTCCTGACCCCCGTCGGCATCCCGACCTACGGCATTTCCGGGGCCTTCCACGGCGCCGGCAACGGAGTGCACGGCCTGAACGAGCGCGTCGAGGTCAAGAGCCTCTACGACGAGCGCGACTATCTCTACCGGCTGGTGAAGATCTACGCCGACCAAGCGGACTAGGGCGTCGCCACGCCGCGGGACGGATGCTGGACATCGGGGACCCGACGCCGCATCCTCCGCGTTCAAACAGACGTTCGTCGCGCAAGGTCACCCGCATGTTCATGCGTTTCTTCACCGAGCTTCGCCAGGCCAAGGTGCCGGTGACGCTGAAGGAATACCTGATGCTCATGGAGGGGCTCGACAAGCAGGTCATCGACCGCTCGGTGGACGATTTCTACTACCTGTCCCGCGCCGCCCTGGTGAAGGACGAGAAGAACATTGACAAGTTCGACCAGGTCTTCGCCCACGTGTTCAAGGGCCTGGAGCGGATGGGCGACGACGTGGCCGTCGACATCCCCGCCGAGTGGCTGAAGAAACTCTCCGACCAGTTCCTCACCGAGGAGGAAAAGGCGCAGATCGAGGCCATGGGTGGCTTCGAGGCCCTGATGGAGGCCCTGGCCCAGCGCGCCAAGGAGCAGAAGGACGCCCAGGACAAGGACGGCAAGGGTCCCGGCAACGGCCAGAACAACTCGCCCTTCGGCGCCAACGGCTATCACCCCGAAGGCGTCCGCATCGGCCAGGACAAGGGCCGCCACGGCAAGGCGATCAAGGTCTGGGACAAGCGCGAGTACAAGAACCTCGACGACAGCGTCGAACTGGGCACGCGCAACATCAAGGTGGCGCTGCGGCGCCTGCGCAAATGGGTCCGGGACGGGTCGCCCGACGAACTGGACATGGGCGGCACCATCAAGGGCACCGCCGAGAAGGGCTATCTCGACATTCAGATGCGCCCCGAGCGCCGCAACAAGATCAGCGTGCTGATCTTTTTCGACATCGGCGGCTCGATGGATAGCCACATCAAGGTCTGCGAGGAGCTGTTCAGCGCCGCCCGCTCCGAGTTCAAGAACATGGAGTTCTACTACTTCCACAACTGCCTCTATGAGAGCGTGTGGAAGGACAACCGGCGCCGTCACGCCGAGAAGCTGAACACCTGGGATGTCCTCCACAAATTCCCCCACGATTACAAAGTGATCTTCGTGGGCGACGCCACCATGAGCCCCTATGAGATCACTTATCCGGGCGGCTCTGTGGAACACTGGAACGAGGAGGCTGGCGCGATCTGGATGGACCGGGTCTCGACCATCTTCGAGAGCATGATCTGGCTGAACCCAACCGCCGAGCGGCACTGGGACTACACGCCGTCGGTCGGCCTGATCAAACAGCTGGTCGGCGAGCGCATGTTCCCGCTGACGCTGGCGGGCCTGGAGAAGGCCATGAAGGAGCTCGCCCGCTAGGCGGGACGCCATGAGCGAAAACCTGACGAACGACGCGCAGCAGAACGTCGAGCCAGACACCGAGGAAACCCACGCCGCCACCAAGGCCGCGGTGTTCAACGCCGCCGAGCGCCTGTTCGCCCTGCATGGATTCCAGAACGTCTCGGTGCGCGACATCACCGCCGAGGCCGGCGTCAACCTGGCGAGCGTGAACTATCATTTCGGGTCCAAGGACGCCCTGCTGTTCGAGATCTTCCGGCGCAGGACCGGCGAGCTGAACCGCGAGCGCGCCCGCATGCTGCACGAGGCCAACGACCGGCATGGCGGCCGCCCGCCGGTGCGCGAGATCCTGGAGGCCCTGTTCGCCCCGCCGCTGCGCTGGGCGGACCCCGCCAACGACCGGCGGATCAGCGTGCAGTTCATCATCCGCGCCCGGTCAGAAGGCACCGCGGAGATGCGCGACGCCCTGCAGAACGACGTCAGCCACCTCGCCCGCTTCGCCGAGGCGCTGAAGACCGCGCGGCCGGAACTCTCGCCCGAGACCGTCTACTGGCGACTGCATTTCGTCCTGGGCATGGTGCACAACAACCGCTTCGTGGAATTCGACCGCCTGCACCACCTCTCCGGCGGCCTGACCCGCGAGGGCGACGTGGCGGGACTCCTGAACCGCATGCTGGACTTCGCCGAGGCGGGATTCCTGGCGGATTAGGGGTGCGAGGTCGGTCAAGGTTTGCGCCCCACCCTATTGCTCGTCATTCCCGGGCTTGTCCCGGGAACCCACGATCGCGACAGATCCAGGAAGAAACTCGGCCCCGCCCACGCGCACCTTTTGCCTCGGAGTTCATAGGTTCCCGGGACAAGCCCGGGAATGACGAGCTTAGAGGGGTTGCCCCCCTAAGGCTTCGCCGCCGGCAAGGTGACGTGCAGAACGGTGGCGGCGGTTCCGCAGTCCTCATGTTCGCGCGCTTCCCAGGCCTGGGTCTCGGCGTCATCGCGGGCGTCGGTGTAGGCGGCGGCGACCAGCTTGGCCTTGACGCAGCGGTCGAGCGGCGCGCTGGCGTGTTCATAGGCGCCGATGGCTTCCTTGATCTTCCAGGTCTCGACCAGTTGGCCCTGCGCGTCGGCGACCTGGCCACAGCCGGCGCAGATCAATCCCACGGCAAGTAACGCCAACCCGCGCATCGCGCTCGGATCCCCAGGCTTCAAGGCCACTCTTCAAGCGGCGCCATGGGAGCGCGGCTCTGTGGCCCATTCGTGGCGGTTCAGAAGCCTTCCTGCGCCACCACCGCGGTGACCGCGGCCTTACGGAAGGTCACGCCGCGATAGGTCGTCTCATCGCCGTCGCCCTGTGGCGTGGCGCCGGTCAGGCGCAGGAACTCCGCCCAGCGGTCCTCGGGCATCAGCAGCACCAAGCCCGCGCGGTCGTCGTAGGCGTCGATCTCGCGGTCGGCCTCGGCGCGGATGTCGCGCGCGCCGTCCATCGCCGGATCGCGCTGGTCGAGGTGGGTCGGCCGCAGGAGGGGCTCGGTCATGCTTGATCAACTGCCCGCTGCGGCGCCGGTTCCGTTCAGGACGCCAGCTTCCAGGCGAACGTCAGGTCGGCGACGAAGGCGGCGTAGGCCTTGGCCTTGGCGGCGGCGTCCGGCAGCCGCAGCAGGTAGGATGGATGATAGGTCACCACGCCCTGTGCCTGGTCGGGGAGTTGCAGCGCCTGTTGCCGGGACTTGCCGATCGCCACCGGCTTGCCGAACACCGACAGCGCCGCGGTGGCGCCCAGGGCCACGATCACCCGGGGCCGCACCAACCGCCGCTCGGCGTCCAGCCACCAGCGGCAGGCAGTGACCTCGCCGGTGTTGGGCGTCTTGTGCAGCCGCCGCTTGCCGCGCGGTTCGTGCTTGAAGTGCTTCACCGCATTGGTGACGAAGGCCTGGTCGCGGGCGACGCCGGCCTCGGCCAGCGCCTTGTCCAGCATCTGGCCCGCCGGCCCGACGAAGGGATGGCCCGCCAGGTCCTCCTGGTCGCCGGGCTGCTCGCCCACCAGCATCAGCGGCGCGCGCGCCGGCCCCTCGCCGGCCACGCCCTGGGTCGCGTCGCGGTAGAGGTCGCAGCGGCGACAGGCCTGCACGCCCCGCCGCACATCTTCGAGCGACTGCGGCTCCCCGGTATCGGCGGTGGCGGCGTGGGGCGCGCGCACGGCGGGCCTGGCCAGGCGGCGGGAGGGTGTCGAAGGAGCTTGGCTGACCATGGTGACGGTGCGGTCTTCGGCGCGGGCGATCAACTCTGGAATGAGCCGGGCTTCGGGCAGGTTCCGCCAGTAGCGCCTGGGCATCTCCTTGCGCATGGCGTCGACCTTCAGCCGGGCCGGATTGAAGATCGCGGCGTAATAGGTGCGCCAATAGTCCTCCAGCCGATCCTCGGACGGGGCGTCGGCCGGGTCGGCGCCGGGCAGTATGGCCAGCGCCTTGGTGTCCCAGTGGACGCAGGCGTCCGGCGTCAGGATCGAAAAGTTCATGCTGGCGAACCGCTTGGCGAAGAACGGCGCGGCGGTTTCCGCCACCCGGTGGGCGGGCTGGAACCAGGCGACGAAGGTCTCCTCCCCGTCCTCGGCGGTGACCAGGCGGAAGCGGACGAAGGCTTTCATCTTGTGCGCCGCCTGGCTGACCGAGCGGGCGAATTGGCTGGCCTTCTGCACGTCAGGATCGGAATGCAGCGTCAGCAGGTGGGGCTCGCGCGCCAGGCGCCAGAGCATCCGGTAGAGCAGCCCGAACCGCTCGTCCGAGCGGTGCAGGATCACCTTGTCGGCCAGCTCGACGAAATCGCGCGGCACGGTGAAGCCCGGACCGTCCGGCGCGGGCATCGGTCCCGCCTCGCCGAACAGGTCGCCGCCGGCCCCGTCCACGGTCCACAGCGTCTCGTCCGGGGCGACCTGGCTGGCCCGAAGCGCGCGGGCGGCTTGCCGCCAGCCGGCGAAATCGGTTTCGGAGGAAAGGCGGATGGTGGGCATCAGAAGAGGCTCTGTTGTTGCGGCGGCGGCGCCACGCGCTCACGCAGGTCGGCGGCGTCGGTCAGGCCGCCCGGCGTCCAGTCGGCGGTGACGATGAAGGGCTTCAGCTTCTCGATCCCCCGCGTCAGGCGGCGCACGTCGTCCAGCCGCAGCGCCTTGAACCGGCGGACCTCCAGCATCCTGTCGACCGAGCGCACGCCCAGGCCCGGGACCCGCAGCATCCGCTCGCGCTCGGCGGTGTTGAGATCCAGCGGGAACTGGTCGCGGTGCTTCAGCGCCCAGGCGAGCTTGGGGTCGATGGCCAGATCCAGGTCCTCGGCTTCGTCGACGATCTCCGCCCGCTCGAAGCCATAGAACCGCATCAGCCAGTCGGCCTGGTAGAGCCGATGCTCGCGCACCAGCGGCGGCCGGGCCAGCGGCAGGCGCGCGGTGGCGTCGGGGATCGGCGAGAAGGCGGAATAGTAGACCCGCTTCAGCCGGTAGGCGCCGTACAGCCGCTCGCTGCGCTTGAGGATCTCGCCGTCCGGCGCCGCGTCGGCGCCGACGATCATCTGGGTCGACTGGCCGGCGGGGGCGTATTTCGGCGGCCGCGCCTTGCGGCCCTTTTCCTGGCCAGCCTCGACGCCCAGGCGCACCGCGCCCATCGCCCGGCGGATGCCGATGGCGTCCTTTTCCGGCGCGAGCGCGCTCAGGCTCTCGTCGCGCGGCAGCTCGATGTTGATCGACACCCGGTCGGCGTAGAGCGCGGCCTGATCCACCAGGGCCGGCGCGGCCTCGGGGATCACCTTCAGATGGATGTAGCCGCGGAAGTCGTGGACCTCGCGCAGGGTGCGCGCCACCCGTACCATCTCCTCCATGGTGTAGTCGGCGGTGCGGATGATGCCGGACGAGAGGAACAGGCCCTCGATGTAGTTGCGCTTGTAGAACCCCAGCGTCAGGTCGCAGACCTCGGCCACGCTGAATCGCGCGCGGGTGGTGTTCGACGACACCCGGTTCACGCAATAGGCGCAGTCGTAGATGCAGAAGTTGGTCAGCAGCACCTTCAGCAGGCTGATGCAGCGGCCGTCCGGCGCGTAGGCGTGGCAGATGCCCATGCCCCCATCGACGGAGCCGACCCCCTTGCCGCCAAGGCTGTCGCGCCTCGTCCCGCCGGAGGAGGCGCACGAGGCGTCGTACTTGGCGGCGTCAGAGAGAATGGCAAGCTTGCGTTTCAGATCGAGGACGGCCATCCGCCCATTCTAATGTTCGCTATTTGTTCTGTCCAGAGCCTGGCCTTCGGATGGCGCCTGAGGCAAATCGCCATGGGACGTCGTGGCGAGGTCAAATGCCGAAGGGGAGCTGCGATCATCAGGCGGATCGCGCCCAGGCGGCCCGCGCCAAGATTTAAGCCGCCGGCGAAGCGCATCCTTAACCGCCTTGGCTGCGTAATGACGGCAAGGCCGGCGTCTCGGCGCCGCGCAAGAGGTCCTGTTGCATGTCCGATGTTCGCGTCCCGTCCCGTCGCTTGGTGCTGGCCGGCGGTCTGATCCTGCCCCTGGCGCCTCGGTTGGCCTTCGCCGCGCCGAAGAACCTCGCCTTCGCGGTGTTCCGCAATGGCTCGAGGATCGGCGAGCACCATGTGAGCTTCTCAGGCGACGACGCCAGCCTCATCGCCGTCACCGACGCGATCATGGTGGTCAAGATTGGGCCGATCCCGGTGTTCCGCTATCACCACCACGCGGTCGAAAAGCACGCCGCCGGCGTCTTCGCCACGCTGGAAACCAACACCGTCACCAACGGCAAGGACGAGCGCGTCGAGGCCGAACGCGCCGGCGGCTGCATCCAGGTGGACTGCTCCTACGGCAAGACCACCTTCGCCGCGGACACCAACCCGCTGAACCACTGGAACCAGCAGATCTTCGCCGGGCCGGTGTTCAATCCGCAGACCGGCAAGATCATGAAGGTCCGCACCGCCAAGGTCGGTCCCGGCCACTGGACCATCCGCGGCGAGGCGCAGATCGACGACTACTACGACGAGGCCGGCGCCTGGCAGTCGCTGACCGGCAAGCTCGACGACGGCTCGAAGGTGGAATACCGCCGCCTCTGAAAGCGCGGGCCGCCGACCGCCCCGCGCCTATCGCCGGTCGGCGGGACTCTGATAGACGAGACCTATTGAATTTCCGCCTTTGCTGAAGGGCGCCGCGGCCGGAGTTTCGCCGGCCCTTATGCGGCGTGGGCCATTTGGACGCCAAGATTGACCCCATCGCCGAGATCGCGGGCGAAATGCCTGCCGCCGGCGAGATCGATCTCGCCACCCGCGAGGCGGCCTATGAAAAGTTCGTCTGGGACAACCTGAAGCGCAACTACCTGGGCAACTACCTGCACGGGATGCTGGGGATGACCGGCTTTCGGCTGGTCAACGCCCCGACCTTCCTGCCCGCCTACATTCACATGATCTCGGGCTCCAACCTGATCGTGGGCCTGGCGCTCGCGCTGCAGCAGTTTGGCGGGGTGCTCGCGCCCATGTTCGCCGGCTCGCAGGTGGAGCACCGCAAGAAGGTGTTGCCGGCCGCCATGTGGATGGGGGGCCTCGGCCGCGTCGCGATCCTCTGCATGGCGCTGGTCGGTTGGTTCCTGAAGGGCCAGAGCCTGCTGATCGCCATGCTGTTCTTCATCGGCATGTTCGGCCTGTTCATGGGCGCCCAGCGGGTGGTGTTCGGCCTGTTGATCGCCAAGGTGATCCCGATCAGCCGAAGAGGCCGGCTGCAGGCCTGGCGCAACGCCACCGGTGGCCTGATCGCCGCGGTCCTGGCCTGGGTGGCGGGCAAGTACTTCATAGGGCCGAACCTGTTCGGGAACGGCTATTCCACCACCTTCGTCTTCGCCTTCGTGCTGACCAGCCTGGGGCTCTCGGCCCTGCAGATGCTGCTGCGCGAGCCGGAGCCGCCGACCACCCGGCCGCAGGCGCGGTTCCGCGACCGGCTGCGCGACGCGCCGACACTGATCGCCCAGGACCGCAGCTACGCCTGTTTCCTGCTGGTGCAGATGCTGGCGACCTCGGCGAAGATCGCCACGCCGTTCTACATCCTCTACGTGGGCCACCAGACGCAACTGACCGGGGGCCTGCTGGGCAACCTGACGCTCGCGTTCCTGGGCGCCGACACCCTGTCGAACCTGGTGTGGGGCAACCTGGGCGACCGGACCGGCTTTCGCCTGGTGCTGCTGTTCTCCATCGCCCTGTGGATCGCCGCCACGGTGCTGCTGCTGCAGATTCACGTGGGCCCGGCGATCTTCGTTTCGTTCTTCGGCCTGGGCGCGGCGCAGGCGGGCTACATGATGGCCGCCCAGACCATGATCCTGGAGTTCGGCCACCGCGACGACCTGCCCATGCGCATAGCCGTCTCCGCCACCGCCGAGAGCATCACCGCCACGGCGGGCCCGCTGATCGGCGGCTGGATGGCCGACCTCTACGGCTACGGCGTGGTGTTCGGCGCCTCCATCGGCATGCTGGCCGCGGGCTTCCTGCTGCTGCTCACCGCGGTGAAAGAGCCGCGCACGGCCCGGCTGGCGGCGCTCTAGGCGGCCGCCTTCTTCTGCTCCGCCGCCAGGGTGATGCGGGCCTTGGCCATCTCGCCCGCCACTTCGTGGGTCGGGCGGTGCTCGGCCTTGGAGCGGTCGAGGACCTCGGCCAGGGTCTCCATCAGGCGGGCGAGCTTGGTCTCCACCCAGGCCGGGTCGAAGGCCTCGCCCCGCTCCAGGCCGCGGATCTCACCGGCCCCGTTGATGATCCCGCCGCCGTTGATCACGTAGTCGGGCAGGTAGAGCATGCCGCGCTCATAGACCGCGCGGCCGATCTCGGGGTCGGCCAACTGGTTGTTGGCGCCGCCGGCGATCACCTTGGCTTTCAGCCGCGGCAGGGTGTCGATGTTGATCGCCCCGCCGAGCGCGCAGGGGGCGAAGACTTCGGCGTCGGTGTCGAAGATGGCGTGCGGCGCCACGATGGTCGCGTGGGTCCGCTCTGCCACCTGGCGCAGCGCCTCTTCGTTGACGTCGGTGAGGATCAGCTTGGCGCCCGCGGCGTGCAGCTTTTCGGCCAGGAAGGCGCCCACGTGGCCGACGCCCTGGATCGCCACGGTCACCCCGTCGAGGTCGCGGTTCAGC
>DATAUR010000014.1:0-46360 GCA_036268175.1 Phenylobacterium sp.
AACGTCCACCCCGGCAAGATCGTCTCGACTTCGCAAGAGGTTGAGGTCGTCGTGCTCGACGTGGATCCGTCCAAGCGCCGCGTGTCGCTCGGCCTCAAGCAGGCCATGGCCAATCCGTGGGACGCCTTCGTGGCGGCTCACCCGGTCGGCTCCACCGTCGAAGGCGAAGTCAAGAACGCCACCGAGTTCGGCCTGTTCATCGGCCTGGACAACGACATCGACGGCATGGTGCACCTCAGCGACCTCGACTGGGCGACGCCTGGCGAAGAGGCCATCGCCAAGTACAACAAGGGCGACATGGTCAAGGCCAAGGTGCTCGACGTCGACGTGGAGAAGGAACGCATCTCGCTAGGCATCAAGCAGCTGGCGGGCGACCCGATGCAGGGCGACACCTACCGCAAGGGCCAGACCGTCACCGTCACCGTCACCGAGATCACCTCGGGCGGCATCGAGGTGAAGTTCGGCGAGGATGAAGCCCCGATGACGGCCTTCATCCGCAAGTCGGACCTCTCCCGCGACCGTGCGGACCAGCGCCCCGAGCGGTTCGCCGTCGGCGACCGCCTGGACGCCCAGATCGCCAACGTCGACAAGGCCGCCCGCCGGGTGTCCCTGTCGGTGAAGGCCCTGGAGATGGCTGAGGAAAAGGAAGCCATCGAGAAGTTCGGCGCCTCCGACTCCGGCGCTTCGCTCGGCGACATCCTGGGCGCGGCGCTCCGCGAGAAAGCCCAGAAGGACTAAGGTCTGTAAGACCAAGTTCTGGCGTCTTGCGACGCCAAGAGAAACGACGGCGGGCCGAGCGATCGGTCCGCCGTTTTCTTTTTGCCTTGGCGCCACGGTGCGCGGACCCACCGGCGCGGGCGCCCGCGCCGGCCATGGCTCAAAAAGGTGAGCCTGACGCCGGCCGCTTCCTAGGGTTGCGCCGCGCGGGAGACCGGCGAGCTTGGCCATCGGGGCTCGTAAACCCTTTTTGCGCCTTGAATACAAAGGCGGACTCGCCCATGGTCTCGCCGGTTCCTGGGGGCCGCATGATCAAATCTGAGCTCATCGCCAAACTCGCCGAAGAGAACCCGCACCTGACGCAACGTGACATCGAGCGCGTGGTCGGCGTGGTTCTGGAGCGGATGATCCAGGCGCTGGAAACCGGCGGCCGGGTCGAGCTGCGCGGCTTCGGCGCGCTGTCGGTGCGCTCGCGCGACGCCCGCGCCGGCCGCAATCCGCGCACCGGAGAGCCGGTCGATGTGCGCGCCAAGCACGTGCCGTTCTTCAAGAGCGGCAAGGAACTCCGCGAGCGTCTCAATCTCACCGACGACTGACGTCGTTTCCGACGGGCGTTCTCGAGCGAGCAGGTGGTGTCATGAGTGAGCCGGCCAAGTCGAGACTCAGCATCTTCGGCGAGTTCCGCGAGTTCATCGCCCGCGGCAATGTCATCGACCTGGCGGTCGGTGTGATCATCGGCGCGGCGTTCAACGACATCGTCAAGGGCCTGGTCGACAACATCGTCATGCCGCCGATCGGCCTGCTGCTGAGCGGCGTCGACTTCTCGCAGATGAAGTGGGTGCTGAAGGCCGCCGATCCCGCGAAGAAAGCCGCCGAGGTCGCCGTGCAGTACGGCCTGTTCTTCAACACGATCATCAAGTTCGTGATCGTCGCCTGGGTGGTCTTCCTACTGGTGAAGGGCGTCAACGCCATCCGCCGCCGCGACGCGGCGTCGCCGCCCAAGGAGCCGCCGGCTCCAACGCCGCAGGAAGTGCTGCTGACCGAGATCCGCGACCTGCTGCAGGCTCGAGGTTCCGCGGCCGCCGCCGCGCCTGCCAAAAAGCCCCCCGCGCGCCGCGCCTAGGGCCGTGCCCGAGCCCGTCTATCCTCGCAACGTCCTGGAGCTGCAAAGCGAGCCGGCCGGTCGCTTCGTAATCGAGGGACGTGGCTGCACCGTCCGCGTGGGCGTCAATGTGCGGCTGGAGGCCAATGTCTTCATGCAGCCGGAGGTCACCAACGCCACGCTGGAGATCGGCGACGACTGCGTGATCCGCGGCGTGATCCGCTTCGTGCGCGGCGATGGCGCGACCATCCGCATCGGCCCACGCACCACCTTCAACCAGGTCGGGGTGACCTCGCACGAGGGCGCCGCGGTGACCTTCGGGGCCGACTGCATGCTCTCGACGGACGTCCACCTGGACGCCAGCGATATGCACCCGATCTACGACCGGGCCACCGGCGAGCGGCTCAATCCCGCCCGCGACATCGACGTCGGCGACCACGTCTGGCTGGGCGCGCGGGTCCTGTTGCTCAAAGGGGCGAAGATCGGTTCGGGCAGCATCGTCGGCGCCGGCGCGATGGTCGCCGGGACCCTGCCAGAAAACGTGCTCGCCGCCGGCTCACCGGCCAAGGTGGTGCGCGAGAACGTGGTCTGGACGCGGGAATTCGACGGGCCGCCCGCGCCGCAGATCGCCGATGCGCCGACCCGCCGAGGCGGCTGGCCCTGGCGCAGGGCCTGAAGGCGTCTCCTTGCGGCCCCTCTTGCTACGGCCCCCGCTCGCCCCTTAATCACGGCCATGGGCGTCCAAACCAAGATCTGCGGGCTGAGCACGCCTGAGGCGGTGAGCGCGGCGCTGGCCGGCGGCGCGGCCTTCCTGGGTTTCGTCTTCTTCGAGAAGAGCCCCCGCAACATCGCGCCGGACGCGGCGCGGCGGCTGGCCCAGTCGGTGAGGGGGCAGGCGAAGGTCGTGGCCCTGCTGGTCGACCCCAGCGACGAGGAGGTCGACCGGGTCGCGGCGATCCTCAAGCCCGACCTCATCCAACTGCACGGCAAGGAGACGCCCGCCCGGGCGCGGGCCATCGGGCTGCGGACCGGCGCCGGAATCGTCAAGGTGGTGCCGGTTTCCGAGGCCGCCGACCTGGCCGCCGCCACGGATTTCGAGGCCGTCGTCGAGCACCTGATGTTCGAAACCAAGCCGCCCAAGGACGCCGATCGGCCAGGCGGGCATGGCGCGGCCTTCGACTGGACCCTGCTCGCCGGGCGGCGTTTCCAGCGGCCCTGGTTCCTGGCCGGCGGCCTCGATCCCTGGAACCTGACGCAGGCGGTGCAGCAGTCCGGCGCACCCCTGTTGGACGTTTCCTCTGGCGTGGAGCGCGGTCCGGGACTAAAGGACCCCGCCTTGATCGCCGCGTTCCTCGACGCCGCAAAACGCGCCTGAAGCGACCCGCAAGCATCCCAGTGAACGCCTCCAATCCTTCCGTCATCAGGCCGAACGACTATCGGGCCTATCCCGACGCCGATGGCCGCTTCGGCGATTACGGCGGCCGCTATGTGCCCGAAACCCTGATGCCGCTGGTTCACGAGTTGGACGCGGCCTATCGCGCGGCGAAGGCCGACGAGGGTTTCCAGACCGAGCTTAGCGGCTATCTGAAGCACTATGTGGGACGCCCCAGCCCGCTCTATTTCGCCGCCCGCCTGACCGAGCATTTCGGGGGCGCGAAGGTCTATCTGAAGCGCGAGGAGCTGAACCACACCGGCGCGCACAAGATCAACAACTGCATGGGCCAGATCCTGCTCGCCATGCGCATGGGCAAGACCCGGATCATCGCCGAGACGGGCGCCGGCCAGCACGGGGTGGCCACGGCCACGGTCTGCGCGCGCTTCGGTCTGCCCGGCATCGTCTACATGGGCGCCGTCGACGTGGAGCGGCAGAAGCCAAACGTCTTCCGCATGAACCTGCTGGGCGCCGAGGTGCGGCCGGTGACCTCCGGCTCGGCGACGCTGAAGGACGCCATGAACGAGGCGCTGCGGGACTGGGTGACCAATGTCGAGGACACTTACTACATCATCGGCTCGGCGGCTGGCCCGCATCCCTATCCGGAGATGGTCCGCGACTTCCAGGCGGTGATCGGGGTCGAGGCCAAGGCGCAGATCCTGGAGATCGAGGGCCGGATGCCGGATGCGGTCGTGGCCTGCGTCGGCGGCGGTTCCAACGCCATCGGCCTGTTCCACCCGTTCCTCAACGACGAGGGCGTGAAGATCGTCGGCGTCGAGGCGTCCGGTCATGGCATGAACAGCGACAAGCACGCCGCGGCGATCAATGGCGGCCGTCCGGGCGTCCTGCACGGCAACAAGACCTATCTGATCCAGGATCCGGACGGGCAGATCACCGAGGCTCATTCGATCTCCGCCGGCCTCGATTATCCGGGCATCGGGCCGGAGCATTCCTGGCTGCACGACGTGGGCCGCGCGACCTATCTGACCGCGACCGATGCGGAGGCGCTCGAGGCCTTCCAGCTCTGCTCGCGCCTCGAAGGCATCATCCCGGCGCTGGAGAGCAGCCACGCGCTGGCCCGCCTGCCGGAACTGACCCGCGAGATCGGCAAGGACGGGATCATCGTGCTGAACCTGTCGGGCCGCGGCGACAAGGACGTGGCCACCGTGGCCGCCCACCTGGGGCAGGACGCTTGACCAAGGCCCGCATCGACGCCCGCTTCGCCGCGCTGAGGGCGGAAGGCCGCGCGGCCTTCGTGGCCTACATCATGGCCGGCGATCCCGACGCGGCGACGGCGGCGAAGATCCTGGCGGGCTTGCCGGAGGCCGGCGCCGACCTGATCGAGGTGGGGTTCCCGTTTTCCGACCCCATGGCCGAGGGGCCGCCGATCCAACGGGCCGCACAGCGGGCGCTGGCTGAAGGCATGACGCTGGCCGGGACGCTCGATCTGGTGCGCGGCTTCCGCAAGGCCGACACCACGACCCCGATCATCCTGATGGGCTATATGAACCTGCTCATCACCTGGGGGATCGAGGCCTTCGCCGTCGACGCCGCCGAGGCGGGGGTCGATGGGCTGATCGTCGTCGACTGTCCGCCTGAGGAGGCCGGGCCGCTGGCCGACGCACTCGACGCCGCCGGGGTCTCGCTGATCCGGCTGGCGACGCCGACCAGCGACGACGCTCGTCTCAAAACCATTGTTCGCCGCACGTCCGGTTTCGTCTATTACGTCTCCGTGGCGGGTGTGACGGGGGTCAAGGAAGCCGATGCGGCGGTGGTTGCGCCGCACGTGGAACGGGTCCGCAAGGCGTCCGGCCTACCGGTCGCCGTCGGTTTCGGCATCAAGACCCCCGAACGGGCCGGCCAGGTCGCACGCGTCGCCGACGCGGTGGTGGTGGGTTCCGCGCTTGTGGACGAAATCGCCGAAGCGGTGGAGATGAACGAAGACGTGACCCTGCGGGTTCTTTCCAAAGCGAATTCGTTGGCTAAGGCTGTGCGCTCCGCGCGAGTCGGCCAAACGACGGTCTAGAACCATGGCGATGGCTGAACAGAGAAACGACAAGCCCGGGCGGCCCGCCGCCCCGAAAGAGCGAACCGGCTGGCTGTCGCGGATCGCGCCCGGCGTGCGCAACGCGTTCTCCAAGCGCGAGACCCCGGAAAACCTCTGGGTGAAGTGCCCCGACACCGGGGAGATGATCTATCGCCCCGACCTGGAAGCCGCGCTCTGGGTGACCCCCAGCGGCCACCACATGCGGATCGGAGCGGCCGCGCGCCTGCGCTACACCTTCGACGACGGGAAGTTCGAGGCGATCTCCTCGCCGATCGTCGCCGACGACCCGCTGAAATTCCCCGACGTGAAATCCTATCCCGACCGCCTGAAGGCCGCGCGCAAGGCCACCGGCGAGCAGGACGCCATGGCCATCGGCTATGGCAATATCCACGGCCAGCCGGCCATGGTGGTGGTGCAGGACTTCGCCTTCATGGGCGGCTCGCTGTCCATGGCGGTGGGCGAGGCCTTCATCAAGGCCGCCCAGGAAGCCGTGAAGCGGGAAGTGCCCTTCGTGATCTTCACCGCCGCCGGCGGGGCGCGGATGCAGGAGGGGACGCTCTCCCTGATGCAGATGGCGCGCACCACGCTGGCGCTGAACGAGGTCAAGGCCGCGGGCCTGCCCTACATCGTCGTGCTTACCGACCCGACCACCGGCGGGGTGATGGCCTCCTACGCGATGCTGGGCGACGTGCACCTGGCGGAGCCCAATGCGCTGATCGGTTTCGCCGGCCGGCGCGTGATCGAGCAGACCATCCGCGAGACCCTGCCGCCGGGCTTCCAGCGCGCCGAGTTCCTGATGGAACGCGGCATGGTCGACAAGGTGGTCAGCCGCGCCGAACTGCCGGCGGTGCTGGCCTCGATCCTCAAGACCCTGATGATGGGGCGCGCTCAACTTCCCGCCGCCTGATGTGACGCCCGCTCTCGACCACGACCCGATCCGCGCCTCCGACGCGGTGATCCAGCGCCTGCGCGCCAACCATCCGGTGTTGATCGATCTGACCACCGGACGGGTGGAACGCCTGCTGGCGGCGCTTGGCCATCCGGAACGCCGCCTGCCGCCGGTGATCCACGTGGCCGGCACCAACGGCAAGGGCTCCACCGTCGCCTACCTGCGGGCCATCGCCGAGGCGCAGGGGCTCAAGGTCCACGCCATCACCTCGCCGCACCTGGTGCGCTTCGCCGAGCGAATTCGCATCGCCGGCGAACTGATCGGCGACGAGAAGCTCGACGAACTCACCGACCGGCTGGAGGCGGCCAACGACGGCCAGCCGATCAGCTTCTTCGAGATCACCACGGTGCTGGCCATCGAGGCCTTCGCCGAAACGCCGGCCGACATCTGCCTGGTGGAGGTAGGCCTCGGCGGCCGCTTCGACGCCACCAACATCTTCGACGCCCCGGCGGTCAGCGTGATCACGCCGGTCGACTACGACCACCTGGAGATGCTGGGGCCGGAACTCTCCAAGATTGCCTGGGAGAAGGCGGGGATCATCAAGCGCGGCCGCCCGGTGGTCAGCGCCCGGCAGTTGGACGAGGCCCTGGAGGTCATCGAGCGGGAAGCCGACGACCGAATGGCGCCCTTGTTCCTGATGGGCCGCGACTTCGACGCCTGGGAAGAGCGCGGCCGGCTGATGGTGCAGATGCCCGACCGCCTGCTGGACCTGCCCGCGCCCAGCCTGTTCGGCGGCTATCAGTTCGACAACGCCGGCCTGGCGGTGGCCGCGGCGCTGACCTTCGACCACGGCTTGAGCGAAGACGACCTGGGCCGTGGCGTCGCCTCCGCCATCTGGCCGGCGCGGTTCCAGCGCCTGACAAAGGGCCCGCTGGCGGCGCTGGCCAAGGCGCGGGGCTCCGACCTCTGGCTGGATGGCGGGCACAACCCGCACGCCGGCCGCGCGCTAGCCGAGGCGGCGTCGCGCCTGGTGGACCGCGACCCACGGCCTCTGGTGCTGGTCGCCGGCATGTTCGCCCGGAAGGACTCGGAGGGCTATTTCCGCCCCTTCGCCGAAATGCATCCCAAGGTGTTCACCACCAGCTTCGAATCCAACATGGCCGCCACGCCGGGCGACCTCGCCGAGGCCGCGCGCTTGGCCGGCCTGAGCGCCGAGCCGGTGGCGGATGTGACAGAGGGTGTCCGCAAGGCTCTGGATGGCGACGGGCCCGCGCCGCACGTGTTGATCTGCGGCGGCCTGCACTTCGCCGGCGAGGTCCTGGCGATGAGCCCGGAAACTTGGCCGACCTGAACGAAAAAGCGGGGACGCGGGGCAGCCGCGCCCCCAGGGGAGATCAGCGTCGGGGGAGATCAGCGTCCGGCCAGCTGCAGCGGCCGGTCGCGGGCCTCGTCATAGGCCGCGACGATCGCGGTTCCCGGAACCTGGGCCACCGCGGCGGCGAGCGCGTTGGTCCGGCAGCGCCGGAAGTTGTCCGACAGCCGCAGCAGCACCGACTGCGCCTCCTCCGGCCGGCTGCACGCCTGGCTCGCCGCGCGGGTCAGCCGCGCCAAGGCGGTGTGGGCGCCGACGGGGCTGGCGAGGTCCAGGTCGGCCAGCCGCACGGTGACCTGGGTGGGCGGCGGCGCGGCAAGGGCGCTAGACGCGATGGAGGCGGCGGCCAAACCGATGGCCAGGGCGGCGACGATGGCGGGGGAGCGCATCATGGCGGTGGTCCTTCTCTAAGGTCGCGCCGGGATTGGCGCTGGCCTGAGAAGAAGTGTGCGGTCGACGCGACGAAAGAAGAAACCAAGTAGGATCAGCTAGTTACAAGATTGCGACCGACACCGCTCGGCCGGCGCTGTCCGGAGACGGACACTTTGCGCCCAGCAAAAAGCCGCCCGCGCCTCGGCGCGCGAGCGGCTCTCTGGTCTACCGGAAAGGCGCGATCAGGCCGCGGCGGCGACGCCGGCCTCGTTCAGCCATTCCAGAATCTTCTGCTTGGGCATGGCGCCGACCTTCATCGACGCCATCTGGCCGTCCTTGAACAGCATCATGGTGGGGATGCCGCGCACGCCGTAGCGCGAAGGGGTGGTCGGGCTTTCTTCGATGTTCAGCTTGGCCACGGTGACCGCGCCGCTGAGCTCGCCGGCGATCTGCTCAAGGGCCGGGGCGATCTGCTTGCAGGGGCCACACCATTCCGCCCAGAAGTCGACCAGCACGGGGCCGGAAGCCTGCAGGACGTCCTTTTCGAAGGATTCGTCGGTGACCTTCACAGTGCTCATGGAAATCTCCTTGCGCGTCAGCCGTTTGCGAAAGCCGGTCAACGCCTCTCGATCCGCCCATGTAGGGGCGCTTGGGTCTGGTATCAACCTTGACGACGCAGGTCGGCAAGCGCTTTCGCCAGCAGGTTTTCTGGGATCGGCATGAGCTTCGGCCCATCGGTCCAGACCAGGGCCGCCTCGACGCCCCGGTCGGGGAAGACCTCGGCTAGGACCGCCGCGTAGATCGCCATCTGACGCAGATAGACCGGGTCGGTGGCTTCGATGTGGGCAGGGCTCGGCCGATTGGTCTTGAAGTCGGCGACCAGCACCCGACCGGGCAGGACAACCAGCCGGTCGATGCGGCCGGAGATTTTCAGGCCGGGCGGCAGCGCCGCGGCCGATCCGGCAATGGCCACCTCGGCGCGGCTGCCTGGTCCGAACACCTCAGCGAAGCGGTCGTCGCGCAGCACCGACAGCGCCGCGGTGGTCATCTCGCTCCGCTGGCCCTCGGTCAGGTCGCGCTCGCGGGTCAGCAGGGACGCCGCGCCGGACGCCCAGTCGGCGGGGTCCAGGTCCGGCAGGATCTGCAACAGCCGGTGGATCAGGTCGCCGCGCCGGAAGCGGCCGAGACCACTCACAGCGGATAGCGGCGACGGCGAGGGTCCCCGCGCACTCTCGCCCAGATCGGATGGCGAGGCGTAGCGGCCGAGCGTATCGGCGCGGGCTTCCTGGCCAGTCCAGGCAGGCACGGCGGCGGGCGCCGGCGCGGCCTCGGCGGCGCTGCGCATCGTCTGCGGGTCCGGCCCGTAGCGCGTGGCGGTGACCTCGCCGCAGGCCACCTCGCGCAGCTCGCCCGCGATGCCCGCGTGGTCGAAGCCTGCGCGGATCTGCGCCCACCAGCCTTTCAGCGTCTCTTCCTTGCGGTTGGCGGCGATCCGGCCGCAGAGCACCAGCCGCTCCCGGGCCCGGGTGAGTGCCACATAGAGCAGGCGCAGGGACTCCTCGTTCTCCTTGGCGGCGCGCAACTCGCGGGCCGCCTTGGAGGCCTCGCAATCACCCTTCGTCGAGGCGCACCACAGGAACCCGCCATCCTCGGTGGCCATCAGCGGTGAGCCGCGCGCTCCCGTCGTGGTGGTTGTTTCCGGCAGGAAGACGATCGGCGCCTCCAGGCCCTTGGCGCCATGGGCGGTCATAACGCGCACCTCGTCGCGTCCGGCCTCCAGTTCGCGCTTCACCGTGATGTCGAGGCCGGCGAAGGCGTCAGCCAGGCTCTCGAGGTCGTGGACTCCGCGCTGTTCCGCGGCCAGCACCTGGGCGAGGAATTCGTCCAGCGCATCCTCCGCCTCGTGCCCCAGCCGGCGCAGCAGGCGCTGGCGCATGGAGCGGCCCTCACCGTCGCGCACGCCGAGCACGCGGCTGTAGAGTTCGAAGGGGCGCAGTTCGCCTGCCCGGGCGATCAGGTCCGCCAGGAAATCCGCCGCCCCGCGCCAGTCCGCCGCCTCGTCCGCCCGGGCCTGCAGGGCGCCCCACAGGCTGCCCGGCCGATCCTTGGCCAGGCGATAGAGGCTCTCGTCGTCGACGTCGCAGAACGGGCTGCGCAGCAGGGCGGCGAGCGTCAGGTCGTCGGCGGGGAAGCGCGCGAACCGCGCCAGAGCCAGAAGGTCGTCGAAGACGATGTGCTCGGAGAGCGCCAGCCGGTCGGCGCCCGCCACCGGGATCCTGGCGTGCTTCAGGGCCCGCAGGATCTCTTCGAACAGCCCGCCGCGCTTGCGCACCAAAATCAGCACATCGCCGTAGGAGGCGGGTTTCCAACCCTCCGGCGTGCTCACCCTGTCGCCGCGCGCCACCAGGGCCGCGATCTCGCAGGCGATGTTGCGGGCCAGCCGCTTGGTGGCGCTGCCCTCGGCCTCGATGTCCAGCGGCGCGGTCCAGGCGTCGCGCTCCTCGCCCTTCACCTCCCGCTCCAGGGGCCAGAGGTCGACGCAGCCGCGGTCGGCCTCGCGCATGGGAATATGCGCCAGGGCGTCCACGCCCGGTGGCACGCCGGCGGTGAAGACCGCATCGACGTATTCCAGCACCTCGACGGCCGAGCGCCACGAGGCGGTCAGCGGCACCCGGCGACCCTGCCGCTCGCCCGCTTCGATTTCGGCGATGTAGCGGTCGGTCTCCAGGCGAAGCCGGGCCGGGTCCGCGCCCTGGAAGGAATAGATCGACTGCTTGTCGTCGCCGACCACGAACAGGGTGCGCTCCAGCGGTCGGGGCTTGCCGTCGACGCCGGCGCCCGCGAAGAACTCGCCGGTCAGGGCGCGGACGATGTCCCACTGGTCGGGCGCGGTGTCCTGAGCCTCGTCCACCAGGATGTGGTCGATGCCGCCGTCGAGCTTGAACAGCACCCAGGCCGCCGCCGGACGGCTGGCGAGCAGGGCCTTGGTCTTCTCGATCAGGTCGGCGAAATCGAGCGCGCCGGCGGACGCCTTTTCCATCCGGTAGGCGATCAGATAGGCCTCGGCCAGCACCAGGGCGTCCAGGGTGTCGGCGGCCACCCGCGCGCCGCGGATGCGCTCGCGGACGATGGCCAGGCGGTCCTGCTCCTCCAGCAATTTCTGGCGCAGGTCCTCCCGCGCCTTCAGGCCGGAGGTCTTGAACACCCAGGCGGCCGGCGTGCCTTCGCCCTTCTCGGTGAAGAGTGCGGCCAGCGCCGCGGCGAGGGCGGCGTCCGGGTCGGCGGCGACGGTGGCAAGCTGGGCGGCGCATTTCTGGTCGGTGGCGGTGCCGGCAGTGAGCACGCCGGCCGCCTCCCGCCAGAGGCCGCGGGGCAGGGCCGCCATAGCCTCGACCTCCAGCGTCTGCGGGTCCTTGCCCGGCTCCGCCCCACAGGCGTCCCAGACCCAGGCCGCCGCGCCGGAAAGCCCGCCCTGCTCGGCGAAGAAGGCCGCCAGCGCCGCGCGCCGGGCCTCGAAGCCCAGGAACATCGCCTGGAACGACGCGAAATCGAGCGCCACGGAAAACCGCGCATAGGCTTCCGCCACCAGCCCTTCGCCCAGCAGCGCGTGGCGCGCCACGGCCTTGCGGGCGGCGTCGGCGATGGCGGCGGCCGCGGCGTCGTCCATGACCCGGAAGCCCGGCGAGACTCCGGCCTCCAGCGGGAACCGCCGCAGCAGCTTTTCGCAGAAGGCGTGGATGGTCTGGATCTTCAGGCCGCCCGGCGTCTCCAGGGCGCGGGCGAACAGGGCGCGGGCTTCAGAGAGCCGGCGGGCGTCGAAGTCTTGCGGGCCTTCCAGCTCGGTCAGGCGCGCGGTCAGTTCGGTGTCCCCCATCACCGACCAGCCGCCCAGGCGGCCGAACAGCCGGCGCTGCATCTCCGCGGCGGCGGCCTTGGTGTAGGTGACGCAGAGCACCTTTTCCGGGTTCACGCCCGCCAGCAGCAGGCGCGCCACCCGGTCGATCAGGGTCTTGGTCTTGCCCGAGCCCGCGTTGGCGGTGACGAAGGCCGAGATCGTCGGATCGGCGGCGGTGCGCTGCGGGTCGTCGTGGAGAGCGGCCGTCATTCGTCGCCCTCCTCGCCGCTGGTGGACCATTCGAAGACCCGCGCCAGGTGGTCGTAGTCGCTGGCGTACTGGTGGACGAACTGCGGGGCGGTGCGCGAGACGAAGGGCTGGGCGGGGTCCCAGTAGCGGGCGATCAAGGTCTTGAGGCCCGCCAGCGCCAGCTCCGCCGCCGCATGGCTCTCGTCGCCGGCCGTGGCGCGGACCTCTTCCTTGCCGGCGGGGCGACGGCCGGTGATCTCAAGATAGGTGAGTTCGCCGGGGGCGAGACGGCCGAGCTCGGCGAACCCACCGTGGGCAAGGATCGCGGCGGTGAGGGTGAGCTGCGGCGAGAAACCGGCGTCCACCACCTTCTGCGAAGGCGCCTTGCCGGTCTTGTAGTCGAGGATGTGGCCGAACCCTTGCGGATCGACCTCGATGCGGTCGGCCTTTGCACTGAGCTTGAACGGCCGGCCCTCGATGTCGACGATCAGCTCGCCGGTCTTCTCCACGTGGATGCCTCGCCCGTCGCCCCGCCGGCGGACCTCCAGGTCGGCGATCCAGGCGGCGGCTTCCCGCGCCAGCGCCGCCTCGCGGGCCAGCGCCTCGCGCGGCATGCCAGCCCGCTCCAATTCCTCCAGGTAGAGGCCTTCGAAGATCGCCGCGGTGTCGGGCGGCAGCTCGGTCGGATAGTCGAGCGCGAAACGTTCGAAGGCGGCGTGGATCGCCGTGCCGCGGGCCCGGGCGTCCACCGGCTCGTCGGGCCGGTCCATGGCGCGCAGCTTCAGGATGTCCCGCGCCCAGACCGAGTAGGGATCGCGCGTCAGGCTTTCGACCCGCGTCACGAAGAGCGCCGTGGGCCGGTCGGTGGCGGGCGGGACTGGCGCGGGGCGCCTGGCGGGGACGTAGTCGGCAGGCGCGTCCAGGCCGCGCGCCCAGTCCAGCGCTTCCTGGCGGCCCGGGATCGCGACGCCGGCGCCCTTGGCCAGAGTCTCCAGCCGCCAGAGCCAGCGGGACTTCACAGACGGCGCGCCCTCCCGGCGCTCGGCGTGCAGTAGGATCACCTCCGGCGCGCAGGCGGCCTGGGCGAAGTCATGGGCGGCCAGACCCACCCGGCGCTCCGGCGGCGGCAGGCCCAGCGTCTCGCGCATGGGCCGCGACAGGAAGGGATCCAGCGGCGCACCCCGAGGCCAGACGCCCTCCTCAAGGCCCGCGACGATCAGCCGGTCGGCGCGGACCAGCCTAGCCTCGATGGCCCCCAGGATGCGCAGGCGCGGATGGGTGGCGCCGCCCGCCCGCACCGTCTCGCCCTCCATCAGCCGCTCCAGGAGGTCGGCGAAGCCGCGGGGGCTGGCGTGCGGCAGGCCGGCGCTTTCTTCGATCAGCCCGGCTAGCAGTCGGCTCATGGCCTCGCCGCCGTGGCCGCTCCAGAGGTCGCCCGCGTCGCCGGCGCCGTCGTCGGCCAGGGCCTCCATCGTGGCCGCCACGGCCCGGGCGAAGTCGGCGGGCGAGGCGTCGTCGCGGGACAGGCCGAAGAGGATCGCCTGCAGCCGTTCGGTCAGGGCCTGCGCGTCGGGCCACTTGGCCAATCGGCCTTGCAGGCCCTCCCAGGTCCAGGGCCGCGCACCGCGCAGGCCGTGGCGCTCCAGGGTTTCGGAATCGCCCAGCCTTACGTACGGGTGCTTCAGGATCGCCAGCAGGGTCACCGGATTCAGCGGATCGACCGCCGCCCGCGCCACCAGGCCCGCCAGCGCCCCGCAGGGACAGCCGGCCAGCGTCTCGCCGGCGGAATTGTCGGGTATCACGCCCCAGCGCGCCAGCTTGGCCGCCACCCGCCGCGCCAAGGCCTGATCGGGCGCCACCAGGGCGGCTGTGCGATCAGGAGTTTCCAGGGCTTCGCGCAGCAGCAGGGCGGCGACCGTCGCGGCCTCCTCTTCCGAGCGCGCGCTGACCAGGGACAGGCCCTCTATGCCCACCGCGATCGGATCGATGCCTTCGGACTCCGCCTCCGTGCGCAGCTGGCCGATCACCCGCAGCCAGTCGGCGGTGCGCTCCGGCGGCCTCAGCGCCTCGTTGATCACCCGCTGGCGCCAGCGGCCGCGGGCGGAGAACACCAGCGACGCCGGCCAGACCTCCACGTCCTGGCGGTCCACCTCAGCCGCGTCCAGCAGGCGCTTCATGGCGCCCTGCGGATGCTGTTCGCCGACCTCCGCCCAGGCTTCGTCGGAAAGCGCCTCGTCCAGGCCCGGCAGCACGACGCAGCCCTGCGGCGCCTGCGCGATCACCTTCAACAGCGCCGCGGTGGCCGGGGCCGTGCCGGTCGAACCGGCAGCCACCAGCACTCCTTGCGGCGGATGGTCGGTCCAGACCTGGGCCAGGCGGCGCAGCAGCTTCACGCGCCGCTCGCTCACGTCGACCACGCCCAGCGCCGCCAGCCGTTTGGGCCATTCGGTCAGCGCCATCTCCAGGAACCGCCGCGACACCCGCCAGTGGTCGGCGAGGTCGGCCTCCACCAGCCCCGCCAGCTTCTCGAACGGCTCCTTCTCCTCGATCTGCAGGCTGTCGAGGAAGCCGCCCAGGGCGTCGGCCATCTCCAGCGCCGAGGCGGCGGTGCGGTCGCGACCCTCCAGCAGGTTCCAATGGTCGGCGACCAGCCGGGTGAGCTCGAACCGCCGTCGCAGGGGCTCGATGGCGGCGGGCAGGTCCAGCGCCAGGTCGCCGGGCTCGAAGGGCGGCTCGCCCTCGTCCAGGTCGCCCAGGGGCCGCATCTGCGGCGGCAGCACGGCGCGGCCGTCAGCAGCGGCGACGAAGGCGTCGGCCAGCGCCCGCGCGCCCCGTCGCGTCGGCGTCAGCACGGTCGCCTGGGACAGGGCTTCAGGGCCGAGCGGCGCCAGCGCGTCCTGCAGGCCTCGCGCCAGGTCCTGGGCGAACGGGCGGTGAGCTGGGATCGTGCACCAGCGCGGACCGACCCGTTCAAAGAAAGCGCTCACCCCAATCGCGCCTCGGCCGCGTCACGGGCGGCCGGATCGCCCACATGCATCCAGAAGGCGTCCATTACCGCGCCGTAAAGCCGGCCCTCGTGCTGCAGCCGATGCCAGGTCGGGACGATCGAGAACGCCGACCCCGCCTGACCATCGAGAATCTGCGGCTTCAGGATACCGAAGCCGACATTGGCGAAGGGCGTCACCACGTCAGGCGAGGTCGAGTGCGTCAGGCGGCCTTCGCTGTCCATGAGGAAGCCCTGCGGCCCTTCGAAGCCCAGACCGTTGCCACGCGCCACCAGCAGCAGGAGGAGATCCATCCGCGCCGGATCCCAGGCGGCCTTCAGCGTCTCCAAGGCGGCCGTCTCGCCCTCCAGCCACAGGGAGTCGATGTTGGCCACGAAGATCGGATCTTCGCCCAGCAGGGCTCGCGCATGCTGGATGCCGCCGCCGGAATCCAGCAGGCTAGCCCGTTCGTCGGAGATCAGCACATCGAGGTCCGTGCGAGCCGCAAGGTGCGCCTCCACCTGGTCGGCGAAGTGGTGGACGTTGACCACGGCGCGGGTGACGCCGGCCGCCGCGAGCTTATCCAGTACGCGGTCGAGCAGGGTCCGCCCGGCGACCGGGATCAAGGCCTTGGGCAGGGTGTCTGTCAGCGGGCGCATGCGGGTGCCAAGCCCCGCGGCCAGCACCATCGCCGTGGTGATGCTGCGCGTCATGCCCGCGCCCCGGCCGGGACGTTGGCGTCGAACCAGCGCCGCAGGCCCGCCAGCGCCGGGTCGGTGAGGTTGCGTTCGAGGTAGCGCCAGGTGCGCGGCATGAAAGCCTTGTACTGCGAGCGGCCGAGCAGCGCCTGGCGCGCGAACACCCGGCCCAGGATCCGCGCTGCGTTGGAGGCCGCCAACGCCCGATAGTCGGCGAGGAAGGCGTCCTCGTCCTGGGTCGGCCGGGTGTCCAGATAGCGCCGCAGCATGACGGTTTCGAGGGCGGGCGAGACGTCCCGCCGGGCGTCTTGCAACAGGTGCGTCAGGTCCCAGGCCGGATGCGCCCGAAGCGCGTCTTGGAAATCCAGCAGGCCGACCCTGGCCGCGCCCCTTCGTTCCGGCAGCCAGATCAGGTTCTGGGCGTGGTAGTCTCGGTGGCAGAAAACGTTCGCGCCCGCCTCACCGCGCACCCAGACCGGCGCCCAAAGTGCGTCCCATTCGGCGACGGCGTCGGGGTTGAAGGCCGAGATCTGCGCGAACTTCGGCCACCATTCCAGGAAGGTGTCGGTGGCGACCTTGAGCGCCAGGGTGTCGTAGCTAAGTAGCGGCCACGCCAGGCCCTCGGCGGTCAGGATATCCGGCGGGCGCTGCGCGTGGAGTTCCACCTGCACGTCGACAGCGGCCTGGTAGAGCGGCGTCTCCGGCTGGCCATCGGCGATCAAGGTGGCGAACAGGCCGTCCCCCAGGTCCTCCAGCACCGCCAGGCCGGCGTCCACGTCGAAGGCCACGATCCTGGGCGCCGACAGGCCGTGGTCGCGCAGCCAGGCCGCGGTGGTGACGAAGGCGGCGATGGAGCCGGCGGCCAGGCGGGCGGCGGCGTTGTAGCCCAGCGCCAGCCGCTCGGCGTCGCTGGCGCCTGGCGGACAGATCGGGGTCTCCAGCACCGGCGGCTGGTCCATCAGGATCAGCGGCGGGCCGCCCGCGGGATGCAGCCGCGCATAGCTGCGTGTCGAGGCGTCGCCGGCCAGCGGTTCGCGCCGCACCGACCCCAGGCCGTGGTCCTTGAGGAACCGCGCCTTCGCCGCCTCCCGCTCTGGGTTCAACCCGCCAGTCCTTCCATATGGCCTTTCCACGCGCCAAACGGCGTCAGCCGCGCCCGGCGGCCCGCCCCATCCAGCGAAATCTCTACATCGAGTCGATCCGGCGGCAGCGAACCCGCCAGCCGCTCCGGCCACTCGATCACCGCCGCCCCATCGTCCAGCGCCTCGTCCAGCCCGATCTCATAGGCCTCCTCGGCGCCGGCCAGCCGGTAGAGGTCGAAATGGGCGACTTTGAGTCGCGGGCCTTCGTAGAACTGGACCAGGGTGAAGGTGGGCGAGGGCACGTCCTCGTCCGGCCTCGTCAGGGCCCGGATCAGGGCGCGGGCCAGGGTCGACTTGCCGGCCCCCAGCGGCCCCGACAGGCACACCGCCTCGCCGGCCCTCAGCCCGCGCGCGATCGCCTCGCCCAGCCGCGCGGTCGCCATTTCATCCGCCAAAATCATCGGGGCAGGATCACGCGAAGGCCCGGCCCGGGTGGATCGGCAGCTCGCTCTCGGTGAAGGCCTTCAGCCGGGCGATGGCCTCGCCGGGTTCGCCCTCCAGGGCCTGCGGCGCGATGGCCCGGCCGACCGTCAGCGAGAAGGCGCGGCCCCGCTTGTTCAACAGCTCGTGGAACAGGGTGACGTCGCGCAGCTCGGAGGAGAATTCGTTGAAGAAGTGGAACAGCCGCGATGACGGTCCGGCCACATGGATCGGCACGATCGGCGTCTCGTATTTGCGGGCCAGAGAGATGGCCGACGGCGCCCAGGGCGGGTCGGAGAGCCCACCGTCAGGCGCTTTCCGCGCCAGTCGCCCGGACGGGAAGATCACCAGACACCGCTCCGCTTCCAGGGCTTGCCGCGTGAGCATCAGGGTCTCGCGCGTCCGCTCCCGCGTGCGCTTGGCTTCCACCCATTCCACCGGGATCAGCACCTCGCCGAACCGTTGCGAGACGCGATGGGCGTCGGAATTGGCATAGAAGCAGAGGTCCGGGCGGACCGCCTTCAGGGCGTCGTAGACGGCGATCCCGTCGGCGATGCCGGTGGGGTGGTTGCAGACCACGATCAGCCGGCCCTGGCGGGGAATCCGCTCCAGGCCGCTGGTCGTGACCTGAACGCTCAGCATCCGCGAGACGTAGTCCAGCGCCGCGCGCCCGCCGAGCGGCTGAATCGCATCGGCCATCCGCCGCGCCTTGGCGTAGTCGAGGAAGCTGTAGAGCACGGGACGGATCATCGGCCAGGCGAAGCTCGCCGCCAGCTTCGGCGCGCGCTCGGCGATCAGCACGTCGATGATGTGATCGCGCGGCCGCGCCGGGCTCAGCGATCTGTCCTGGGCGGGCGAAGCGACCGTCATGGTGCGGAGGGTCGCAGGCGCGGCGCGCCTCGGCAAGCCAGGGTTCGGCCGGGCCTCTAAGCGTTGATGTCGAGCAGGGTCCCCACGCCCGGCGGCGGCGTGGCGCGCAGCTTCTGGCTATCCCCGCCGACGGTCGCCGCGCCGTCGTCACGCTTCACGCCGCCCACCGGCGCGACCGGCTGAACGGGCGTGTAGACGACCGGAACGGGGATGGCGGAGAGCTGCAACGGGGTCTCTGGCCTGTTGGACGCGCTCTCACACTAGGGTCCGACCCTTAAGGGATCCTGACATCGGCTCTTCGCCCCGGACACCGCCGCCCCGACGGCGAAACCTGGTTAAAGCGTCCTCGATCGAATCATCTTCGTTCCAGACTAGGAAAGCCGCCGATCAGGGGATAAATCCCCCGGCATGCGTAACATCACCCACTTCATCGACGGCGCTTCGGTTGCCGGAACCTCGGGCCATTTCGGCGAGATCTTCAACCCCAACACCGGCGAGGTGCAGGCCAAGGTGGCGCTCGCCAGCGCCAAGGAGCTGGACGAGGCGGTGGCCTCGGCGCTGCGCGCCCAGCAGCACTGGGCGCTGGTCAATCCGCAGCGCCGCGCGCGGGTGATGTTCGACTTCAAGCGCCTGGTCGAAGCCAACATGGACGAGCTCGCCGAGATGCTCTCCTCCGAGCACGGCAAGGTGATCGCCGACGCCCGGGGCGATGTGATGCGCGGCCTCGACGTCATCGAGTTCGCCTGTGGCATCCCGCACGCCCTGAAGGGCGAATACACCGAGGGCGCCGGCCCCGGCATCGACGTCTATTCCATGCGCCAGCCGCTGGGCGTGGTCGCCGGCATCACGCCGTTCAACTTCCCGGCGATGATCCCGATGTGGATGTTCGGCATCGCGATCGCGGTGGGGAACAGCTTCATCCTCAAGCCCTCGGAGAAGGACCCGAGCGTCCCGGTGCGCCTGGGCGAGCTGATGATGGAGGCCGGCGCGCCCAAGGGCGTGCTGAACGTGGTCAACGGCGACAAGGTCTCGGTGGACGCGATCCTCGACCATCCCGACATCAAGGCCGTCAGCTTCGTGGGTTCCTCGGACATCGCCCACTACGTCTATTCGCGGGGCGCCGCGGCCGGAAAGCGCGTCCAGGCCATGGGCGGCGCCAAGAACCACGGCATCGTCATGCCCGACGCCGACCTCGACCAGGCGGTGAAGGATATCTCGGGCGCCGCCTTCGGTTCGGCCGGCGAGCGCTGCATGGCGCTGCCGGTGGTGGTGCCGGTGGGCGCCAAGACCGCCGACGCCTTCCGCGAGAAGATGCTGGCCGAGATCGAGACCCTGAAGGTCGGTATCTCCACCGACGCCGCGGCGCAGTACGGCCCGGTGGTCAGCGCCGCGCACCGCCGCAAGATTTCCGACTACATCCAGCTGGGCGTCGAGGAAGGCGCCGAGCTGGTGGTCGATGGCCGTGGCTTTTCGTTGCAGGGCTACGACAAGGGCTTCTTCATCGGCCCCTCGATGTTCGATCATGTGAAGCCCGCGATGCGCACCTATCAGGAGGAGATTTTCGGCCCCGTCCTGCAGATGGTTCGCGCCGAGACCTTCGAGGAAGCCGTCGCCCTGCCGTCCAACCACCAGTACGGCAATGGCGTCGCCATCTTCACCCGCAACGGCCGCGCCGCCCGCGAGTTCGCCGCCCAGGTCAACGTCGGCATGGTCGGCATCAATGTGCCGATCCCGGTGCCGGTGGCCTATCACACCTTCGGCGGCTGGAAGCGCTCGGCGTTCGGCGACACCAACCAGCACGGCATGGAAGGCGTGAAGTTCTACACCAAGGTGAAGACTGTCACAGCCCGCTGGCCCGAGGGCATGCAGGAAGACTCCGCCTTCATCATCCCGACCATGTCGTGACCTTCCCCTTCCGGAAACGGGAGGGAAATCACCGCCGGCTGATCTGGTCCTTGGTGGCCGTCCGGGTCTTGGGACCGGGGCCGCGGACCTCGTCGGTCTTTTCGCCGCGGGTGGCGTGGTTGGCGGAATAGGCCGCGCCTTCGTCGGCGGGCTGGCCCCAGTCCTCTTGCGGATTGTCCTCCTCGATGAGCGCGGGGTCGACCTTCGGCTCGCGCTGGGCGTCGAGTTCGCGCTGGCCCACGCCCAGGCCCTGATGAAGTTCCCGGTTCACCTGGGCCGGCGTGGGATCGAAGCTGCGGGGTCCTTGGGCCATTGAAGCTCTCCTTCTGCTGGACCGTCTTCAACCCTCGACCGGCAAGGGCCGTTCCTTGCGCATTACGAGCGCGGCCGTTAGGCGGGGGCGCATGGCCTCCGCCGTGCAAGCTGCCTATGACGCCCGCCTCGCCCATGGCGAGATCCAGCCCGACCCGGCCCAGGCCGAGGGCCTGCGGGCGCTGGTGCGGCTGGAGGCCGACCTCGCCGCGGCGCCGGCGTCCGGCGGTCTGAAAGGCCTGTTCCGCAAGCCGGAAGCCGAGCGCGGGGTCTATCTCTGGGGGCCGGTCGGGCGCGGCAAGTCGATGCTGATGGACCTGTTCTTCGAGGTCGCGCCGGTCGAGAAGAAGCGCCGCACCCACTTCCACGTCTTCATGGGCGAGATTCATCGGCTGATCGGCGAATGGCGGGCCGGCGACGCCGCCGCCCGCAAGGCGCGTTTCGGCCAGCACGTTCCTACTTCTTTCGGATCGGCCTTCGGCCGCTCCTGGGGGAGCGACGACCCCATCGTTCCGGTGGCCGATGTGGTGGCTGAGGGCGCGCGCCTGCTCTGCTTCGACGAGTTCCAGGTCACCGACCTCGCCGACGCGATGATCCTGGGGCGATTGTTCGAAGCCCTGTTCGCCCGTGGCGTGACGCTGGTCGCCACCTCCAATCGCCATCCCGACACGCTCTACAAGGACGGCATCAATCGCCAGTTGTTCCTGCCGTTCATCGACCTTTTGAAGCAACGGCTGGAGGTGGTGTCGGTGGCTGGCGGCCACGACTATCGCCTGGATCTCTTGCGCGCGGCGGGCGCCTGGTTTTCGCCCGACGATCCGGACAACCAGCGGAGCTTCGCCGCCCTGTGGCGCGACATGCTGGGCGGCGAGGAGGAGATCGGCGCGACGCTGGAGGTGCTGGGGCGCAAGATCACCCTGCCGCACGCTTCCGGGGGCCAGGTGCGGGCGAGCTTCGCCAGCCTCTGCTCAGTGGCGCTGGGGCCCAACGACTATGTGGCGCTGGCCGCGCGGTTCCACACGGTGTTCCTGGAGGATGTGCCCAGGCTCGCCGCCAACCGCCGCGAGGAAGCCCGCCGTTTCGTCATCCTGATCGACGCCCTCTATGAGGCGCACGCCCGGCTGATCGTGCTGGCCGAGGCTCAGCCGGCGGAGCTCTATCCGCAGGGTGACGGCAGCTTTGAGTTCGAGCGCACGGCGTCGCGCTTGGAGGAGATGCGCTCGGCGGACTGGCTGGCGGAGCCGGCCTGAGCACCGCCCCGGTCGGCAATCGGGGCGAAGCGGTATAGCCCTGTTCTCTGTGAGGCGCTGGAAAGCCCCGGGCGCGAGGAAGCCTTTTCGATGACCAAAGCCAAGGCCGCCGATCCGGTCCTGCTGCAGCTACAGGCGCTGCGGGTCGCGCAGATGATCGCCGCGGCGATCCTGGTGGGCTTCACGCTCTGGGCGCTGCGGCGGATCCTCGAGCCCTTCATCCTGGCGCTGTTCCTGCTGATCATGATCGACGGGCTGGCGCGGGCGATCAAACGGCGCGCGCCGCTGTTCCCCAAGGCCGCGGCCCTGCCCACAGCCATCGTGCTGATCCTGGCGGTGTTCGGCCTGACCATCTGGCTCACCGTCGACAACGCCACCGACTTCGCCACCCAGGGCCCGGTCTATGCGGCGCGCATCAACACCCTGCTGTTCAGCGGCGCGCAGCGCCTGGGTCTGGCCGTCACGCCGACGGTCACCAGCGTGGTCCACGACCTCAACCCGGCGCGTTACGCAGGCGTGCTGGCCGGCGCCTTCAGCCACTTCGCCGAGGCCGCGGTGTTCATGCTGATCTACCTGGGCTTCCTGCTGGCCTCGCGGCCGGGCTTCGCGGCCAAGGCCGACGCCTTTTTCACCACCACCGACGAGCGGGTGGAGGCGCGGCGGATCTTCGAGCGCGTGCGGCGGGGCGTCGAGAGCTACGTCTGGGTGCAGACCGTGGTGGGCGTCCTGATCACCGCGCTTTCGGCGGCCTTGATGCTCGCCACCGGCCTGACCCACGTGCCGTTCTGGTGCGCGATCATCTTCCTCAGCAACTACATCCCGGCGATCGGGGCGGCCATCGGCGTGCTGTTCCCCGCCGCCTTTGGCCTGGTGGAGTTCCCGGACCTCTGGCCCGCGCTGATCCTGGTGGGCGGGCTGGAAGCGATCCACTTCGCGGTCAGCCATGTGGTGCAGCCGCGCATGCAGGGCCAGAGCCTGAACCTCGACCCCATCGTCGTCCTGCTGTCGCTGGCCTTCTGGGGCGCGGTCTGGGGCGTGGTGGGCGCCTTCCTCTCGACGCCGCTGGCGGTGATGGGCATGGCGATCATGGCCGAGTTCGCCAGCACCCGGCCGCTCGCCGTTCTGCTCTCCCGCGATGGCCACCCCTATGCGGACATGGAAGCGGAGCGCTAGCGCCGACCCCACGCCGTCAAAAATGTGCAGTGGCGCGGCTTGGCCATAGCTCCTAGCGTCACGCCTTCGCTTGGGGGCGTCGGGGCGGCGGGACATGACGGCATCGAGCCTGGGTCAATCGTCTCGTCGTCTTGCGCCCAGCGGCGGGCCGTTCCCGGCGAACCATCCGTGGGACCGCAATTTCTTCCTGCTCTACGTCGGCCTGGCGTGGCTCGGCATCCTGATGGGGTTCATCCCCGATATCGCCCACCACGTTTCGAGCCACGCGCGGCCCTTCCCGCTGATCGTCCATTTCCACGCCGCAGTGTTCATGGGGTGGCTGGCGCTGTTCAGCGTCCAGGTGCTGCTGATCCGCACCAAGCGCTGGCAGATCCACCGCAAGCTCGGCTTCGCCATGCTTGGCGTCGCCGCGGTGATGATGGTGCTGGGCCCGGCCACGGCGCTGATCGCCGACCATGGCGAGATCGGCACGCCCGACGCCGACCCCGCGTTCCTGTCGATCCAGTTCACCGACATCATAGCCTTCGTCGGCCTGCTGAGCGCCGCGGTGATCTTCCGCAACACCGCGCCGGTGCACAAACGGCTGGTGCTGATGTCGACGATCTACATCACCGACGCCGGCTTCGCCCGCTGGCTCGGCGGACCGATCGGCGGCCTCCTCGGTCACTCGCGGGTCTCGATGTGGGCGTCGGCGTACGCCTGCACGGCGACGCTGATCCTCGGCGTCGGTCTCTATGACCTGATCACCCGCAAGCGCCTGCATCCGGCCTATCTGGTGGGCCTGGCCTGGGTGGCGGCAATGCAGTTCACCTCGATCAGCCTCTACTTCACGCCGGCCTGGGGAAAGCTGGCGGCGAGCTGGATCGCCGCCGCCTGAGCCTTCGGGCCTAGGTCCGCAGGCTCTCCACCAGCGCCTTGGCATAGGGCCGCAGGTCGCCGGCCGCGCGGACCACGATCTTCAGCTCCCGGATCGCCCAGTCGTCGGCCAGGTCGGCGACCGCCAGAGCCATGGTCCTGGCGGCCCGCGCCGCGGTGGTGGCCGGCACGACGCCGACGCCGACGCCGCACTCCACCAGCCGGCAGACCGCGTCGAAGCTGCGCAGTTGCACCCGCAGGCGCAGGGGCTTGCCCTCGCGCACGGCCTTGCCGGCCAGGAACCGCTGCAGGGAGCTGGAACGCTCCAGGCCCACCAGGTCGTAGTCCAGCACCTCAGCGAAGCCCATGCTCTCACGCCCGGCCAGCGGATGGTCCAGCGCCGTCACCACCACGAAGCGGTCGGAGCGGAACGGATAGGTGGTCAGCGCGCCCACATCGACCGTGCCCGCCACGATGCCCACGTCGGCCGCGCCCTCGGCGACCAGGCCGACGATCTCGTCGGAAAGCCGCTCCTCCAGGTCGACGCTGAGCTGCGGGTGATCGGCCAGGAACGCCGATAGCGCCTCGGGCAGGAATTCCGTCAGCGCGTTGGTGTTGGCCAGCAACCGCACCTCGGCGCTGAACCCGCCGGCGAAGGCGCTGAGGTCTTCCCGAAGGCGCGCGCTCTGCGCCAACAGGGCGCGGGCGTGCTTCAGCAGGGTGCGGCCGGCCTCGGTGGGCGTGACGCCCTGGCGCGAGCGGATCAAGAGCGGCGCGCCCAGCGCCTCCTCCATGCCGCGGATGCGCATCGAGGCCGCGGCAAGCGCCAGCGCGCTCTTCTCCGCGCCGGCGGTGATCGAACCGGCGTCCGCCACGTCGCAGAACAGCCGAAGGTCGGTGAGATCGAAGCGCATCCTTCGCCTTTCGCGAAGGAAGACTACGGCAAACACGCATTGTGCGACAGTGGGCTTTGGTGGAGGCTTCGGATATCGCGAAGGAGAGGCTTGACCTTGGCGAGGTGTCATCCAGCCTTCGTTGACACCCCCGGCGCGGCGCTTAAAAGCGAACCCACCTTCGGACAGGGAAAGAGCGGGTCGAGACGGATGACAGACTCCCCCACAGCCCGCGAGCGGCCGGTTTCGCCCCACCTTGTCACCGGTGGTCTGGGATCGGCGCCGCTCTGGCGTTGGCACATCACCATGTGGACCTCGATCCTGCACCGGGCGACCGGCGTGGCGCTCTATGTCGGCGCCCTGATCGTGGCGGCCTGGGCGATCGCCCTGGCGCAGGGCCCCGACGCCTACGCCATGTTCAAGGAACTGCTGGGCTCGATCCCCGGCAAGGTGGTGATGTTCGGCCTGACGGTCAGCGTCTTCTTCCACCTGGCCAGCGGCTTCCGGCACCTGATCTGGGACTCGGGGCGCGGCTTTGAGCTGAAGTCCGCCAACGCCGGCTCGGTGATGATCTTCGCCTTCGCCGCGGCCGCCACCCTGGCGGTCTGGGGCCTGGCCGCCATGACGGGAGCGCTCTGATGGTCAGCTATCGCACGCCGCTCGGCCGCGCCCGCGGCCTGGGCTCGGCCAAGCACGGCGCCGGCCACTGGGTCTCCGAGCGGGTCACCGCCATCGCGCTCGTGCCGCTGGTGATCTGGGCGGTCTACGCGGTCCTGCAACTCGCCGCCGGCGACTACGGCTACGCGGTCCACTGGATCCAGAGCCCGCTGAACGCCACGCTGACGATCCTGACGCTGGCCATCAGCTTCTGGCACATGCAGGCGGGCCTGCGAGTGGTGGTGGAGGATTACATCCACAAGGCGCTCAGCAAGTCGGTGCTGCTGCTGCTCAACCTTTTCGTCTGCGGCCTCGCCGGCGCGCTGGCGATCCTTTCGATCCTCAAGGTTGCGCTGGGGGGCGCCTGAAGACCATGGCGACCTACAGCTTCATCGAGCACAAGTACGACGTCGTGGTGGTCGGCGCAGGCGGCTCGGGCCTGCGCGCGGCGCTGGGCTGCGCGGCGGCCGGCCTGAAGACGGCCTGCATCTCCAAGGTCTTCCCGACCCGCTCGCACACCGTCGCGGCGCAGGGCGGGATCTCCGCCAGCCTCGGCAACATGGGCGAGGACGACTGGCGCTGGCACATGTACGACACCGTCAAGGGCGCCGACTGGCTGGGCGACCAGGACGCCATCGAATATCTGGTCCGCAACGCGCCGGCCGCGGTCTATGAGCTTGAGCACTGGGGCGTGCCGTTCTCGCGCACCCCGGAGGGCAAGATCTACCAGCGGGCCTTCGGCGGCATGACCCGCAACTTCGGCGAGGCGCCGATCCAACGCACCTGCGCGGCGGCCGACCGCACCGGCCACGCCATGCTGCACACCATGTACGGCCAGGCGCTGGCCAAGAAGACCGAGTTCTTCATCGAGTACTTCGCGCTGGACCTGATCATGGACGAAGGCGTCTGCCGGGGCGTCACCGCCTGGCAACTGGACACCGGCGCCCTGCACCGCTTCCAGGCCCAGCAGGTGATCCTGGCGACCGGCGGCTATGGCCGGGCCTACTTCTCCTGCACCAGCGCCCACACCTGCACCGGCGACGGCGGCGGCATGACGCTGCGCGCCGGCCTGCCGCTGCAGGACATGGAGTTCGTGCAGTTCCACCCCACCGGCATCTACGGCGCGGGCTGCCTGATCACCGAGGGCGCCCGTGGCGAAGGCGGCTATCTGACCAACTCCGAGGGCGAGCGGTTCATGGAACGCTACGCGCCGTCGGTGAAGGACCTGGCGCCGCGCGACATGGTCAGCCGCGCCATGACCATCGAGATCCGCGAAGGCCGCGGCGTCGGCCCGAAGAAGGACCACATCAACCTGCACCTGGACCACCTGGACCCCAAGGTGCTGCACGAGCGCCTGCCCGGCATCTCGGAAAGCGCCCGCATCTTCGCCGGCGTCGACGTGACCAAGGAGCCGATCCCGGTGCTGCCCACCGTGCACTACAACATGGGCGGGGTGCCGACGAACTTCTACTCCGAGGTGGTCACCAAGGCCGGCGCGAACACCGACAAGGTGGTGCCGGGCCTGATGGCGGTGGGCGAGGCGGCCTGCGTCTCGGTGCATGGCGCCAATCGCCTGGGCTCCAACTCGCTGATCGACCTGGTGGTGTTCGGCCGCTCGGCGGCGCTGCGCTGCGCCGACACCATCAAGGCCGGCGCGACCCAGGTGGAGCTGAAGCCGTCGATGACCGATCCGCATCTGGCGCGCTTCGACCGGTTCCGCAACGCCGCGGGCAAGACCTCGACGGCGGCGCTCCGGCTGGAGATGCAGCAGGCCATGCAGGAGGACGCCGCGGTGTTCCGGGAAGGCAAGAGCCTCACCTCCGGCGTCAAGCGGCTTGAGGCGGTGCAGAAGCAGCGCAAGGATCTGGCGGTCTCCGACCGGGGAATGATCTGGAACACCGACCTGATGGAGACCCTTGAGCTCGACAATCTGATCGGCCAGGCGGTGGTCACGGTGGTCGGCGCGAACAACCGCCAGGAAAGCCGCGGGGCGCACGCTCGAGAGGATTTCGCCAACCGCGACGACAAGACCTGGATGAAGCACACGCTCACCTGGTTCGACGACGCCACCGGCAAGGTGAAGATCGACTACCGGCCGGTGCACGACTTCACCATGACCAACGACATCGCTCCGATCCCGCCCAAGGCGCGGGTCTATTGAGGTGATGCATGGCGGCGGCTGATCTGGCGACGGCGGAGCGGGACACCGACGCGGACTGGCGCCAGCTGGGCGCCACCGAACCCTATTGGGGCGTGCTCAGCCACCCCGATTTCCGCACCGAGAACATCACGCCGGAGAAGGTGGAGGAATTCTACCGCTCCGGCCCCTTCCACATCGGCCCGATCGCGCAGGACCTGAAGGCGCTGACCGGCGCCTATCCGTCCGGCCGGGCGCTGGACTTCGGCTGCGGCGTCGGCCGCCTGGCCGAGGCGATGACCGCCTATGCCGGCGAGGTCACCGGCCTCGATATCTCGCCCGGCATGCTGGCGCTCGCCCGCGCTCGCGGTTCCAAGGTCAGCTACGTCGATACCCTGCCGGCCGGACCCTTCGACTGGATCAACAGCTTCATCGTCTTCCAGCACATTCCGCCCGACCGCGGCCTGGCGATCCTCAAGGACCTGCTGGACCGTCTGGCGCCTGGCGGGGTGGTCAGCCTGCAACTCACCGCCTGGCGCGACGAGAACCGCAAGTGGCCGGAAGAGAGCGGCCTGCGGAAGATGTTCCAGAAGCAGCGCCAGGCGCGCTGGCTGCTGAACCTGCCGGTCGGCCATATCCACATGTACGACTATGACCTGTCGCGGGTCCTGCGCCTGGTGAACCAGGCCGGGATCGAGGAGATGAAGCTCGTCTCCACCAACCACGACGGCCACCACGGCGTCATCATTCTCGGGCGGAAAACCGCCGAACCCTACCAGTCTTGAGGACCTGACAGAGATGGTCGAATTCGTCCTGCCGAAGAACTCCCGGGTGACCAAGGGCCGGCATCATGCGGCCCACGAAGGGGCCAAGAAGACCAAGACCTTCCGCGTCTATCGCTACGATCCGGAGGGGACCGAGAATCCGCGCTGGGACACCTATGACGTGGACACCGAGGCGTGCGGGCCGATGGTCCTGGATGCCCTGATCTACATCAAGAACACCATGGACCCGACGTTGGCCTTCCGCCGGTCCTGTCGCGAAGGCGTCTGCGGTTCCTGCGCCATGAACATCGGCGGCCGCAATACGCTGGCCTGCACCCACGGCTGGGCAGAGGTGCCCGGCAAGGACGTGCAGATCAGCCCGCTGCCGCACATGCCGGTGATGAAGGACCTGGTGCCGGACCTGACCCAGTTCTACGCCCAGTACGCCTCCATCGAGCCCTGGCTGCACACCGAGACGCCGGGGCCGCAGAAGGAGTGGCTGCAGTCGCCAGAGGACCGCCAGAAGCTGGACGGCCTCTACGAGTGCATTCTCTGCGCCTGCTGCACGACGTCCTGCCCCAGCTACTGGTGGAACCAGGACAAGTACCTGGGCCCGGCGACGTTGCTGCAATCCTACCGCTGGCTGATCGACAGCCGCGACGAGGCGACCGGCGAGCGGCTGGACGCGCTGGAGGACCCCTTCAAGCTCTACCGCTGCCACACGATCATGAACTGCGCCCAGGTCTGCCCCAAGGGGCTGAACCCGGCCAAGGCCATCGCCGAGGTGAAGAAGATGCTGGTGGAGCGGGTGGTTTGATGCGGTCCTCGACAGCCCTCGCGAGCCTCCTAGGCCTGACGCTGCTGGCGGCGCCAGCCGGCGTCCTGCTGGCCGCCCCACATCACGCCGCCCACGCGCCGCAGGGCGCGACCAGCGCGGCGGGAGGCGAGCGCCTGACCGCCTTCCTCGACGGTGAATACGCCCAGGTGCTGAAGTCCAGCCCGCAGCAGGCGACCTCGCAGGGCGACAAGGCGGGCGAGGACAAGCTCAACGACCTGAGCGACGCCGCCCAGTTGCAGCATCTGGAATGGCGCCGCGGCAGCGTGGCGCGCATGAAGGCGCAGTTCCAGCGGGCCAGGCTGCCGCTGGAAGCCAAGATCAGCTACGACATGTGGCTCGACGAGCTGGACTCCGCCGAGCTCGCCTACAAGTTCCGCGCCTATGAGTACCCCGCTGGCAACACCGATACCGCGCTGCCCAACTTCCTGATCGGCTCCCACCTGGTGGACCAGCCGTCGGACATGGTCGCCTACAACGCCCGCGTCATGGCGCTGGGCCACGCCATGGACCAGGTGCTGGTGCGCGCCAAGGCCTCGGAGAGCCAGGGCATCCGCATGCCGCGCTTCCAGTATGAGCGCGCCATCCGCGAAAGCACCAAGCTGGTCAGCGGCCAGCCGTTCGAGGCCAGCGGTCCGGATTCGCCCTTGTGGGCCGACGCCAAGACCAAGGTCGGCAAGCTGCAGGCCGCCGGCAAGGTGACGCCCGAGGAGGCGGCCAAGCTGCTGGACGGAACCAAGGCCGCGCTCATCACCGGCATGAAGCCCGGCTATGAGCGGCTGATCGCCTGGCTGAAGGGCGATGTCGCCAATGCGCCGTCGGGCAAGGTGGGCGCGGTGACCCTGCCCAATGGGCTCGCCTGGTACGCCGCGGCGCTGAAGTTGCAGACCCGCACCGACCTCACCGCCGACAAGATCCACAAGCTCGGCCTCTCGGAGGTGAAGCGCATCCAGGGCGAGATGGACGCGCTCGCCAAGACGGCCGGCTTCGCCGACCGCGAGGCCTATTACAAGGAACTCAACGCCAAGGATCCGCCGCAGCCCTACAACGACACCAATCGCGCCGAGATCCTGAAATATTCCAACGACCTGATCGCCAACAACCGCGCGCACCTGCCGGCCATGTTCCACGTCCTGCCGATCTACGGCATCGAGGTGGTGCGCGAGCCGAGCTTCAGCGAGGTGGCCGGCGGGGCGGCCCACACCAACGCCGCCAGCCCGGGCGGCAAGCGTCCCGGCCGGGTCTATCTGCACATGCTGGGCAAGACCCCGCTGCGCGCCAGCCTGCCCGACCTGATGTGCCACGAAGGCATCCCCGGCCACGCCATGCAGGGCGACATCCGGGTGCGCCAGGTGGGCGTGCCGAAGTTCCGGCTAGCCGCCCGCAACGCCGCCTTCAACGAGGGCTGGGGGCTCTACTCGGAGTTGCTCTGCAAGGAGATGGGCGTCTATCCCGATACCGCGTCGGACTTCATGCGGCTGGACGGCGAACTGTTCCGCGCGGTGCGCCTGGTCACCGACACCGGCATCCACGCCCAGGGTTGGACCGAAGAGCAGGCGGTCGACTATCTGAAGACCGTCGGCCATCGCAGCGACGACACCGCCCGCGCCGAGACCCGCCGTTACATCGTCAATCCCGGCCAGGCCACCGCCTACAAGATCGGCATGATCCGCATCATGCAACTGCGTGACGAGGCTTCAAAGGCGCTCGGACCAAAGTTCGACATCAAGGCCTTCAACGACATGGTCATCGCATCGGGCTCGCTGACGCTCTCGGTGCTCGACATGCGGGTGCACGAGTGGATCGCCGAGCAGAAGGCCAAGGGCTGATCCCGCGATCTGGGTGATCCTTCGCGGGTCGAACGCGACGAGGCGCAGACATGAGCCGGGCAGGATGGTCTGCGGTCGTTGCGCTGGCGATACTGGCCGCGCCATCGGCGGATGCGTGGGGGCAAGTCTCGGCTGACCCGCCCGTCGGCCAGGACGTGAGCGCGGCCCTGCGGCAGATCCACGATGGCCACCCCGTTGAGGGCCGCAAGGCCCTGGAAGCTTTGGTGAAGGCCGGTCGCGCTGACGCGGCGGAAGCGCTCGGCGAGATTTTGCAGGGCGGCTATCTCGGCCCGCCAGACCGAAAGGCGGCCTGCGAGCTTTTCGTGCAGTCGTCAAAGACCTGGGGCGCAGGCATGCATAACCTCGCACTGTGCTACGAGCAGGGCGTCAATGGTCCGCCAGACCTCGCGCGCGCGGCGGGGCTGTACGAGCGGGCCGGCCAGATGGGGTATCCGAAGGCCAAGTGCGCGCTGGGCAATCTGTTGATCGCTGGACGCGGCGTGCCGGCCGACCCGCCGCGCGGACTGGCGCTCTGCAAAGAGGCCGCTGACGCGGGTGTCGCCGACGCGCAGGCCGACGTTGGCAACCAATATCTTATGGGCCGGATCGTCCCCCGCGATCCGGTGGAGGCGCGGCGCTGGTATCAGAAGGCCGCCGACCAGCATCAGCACCAGGCGGCGCGAACGCTCGGTGAAATGTACGCCCGCGGCGACGGCGGGCCGCAAAGCTGGTCCGAGGCCAAGCGGCTGTGGCGCGTGGCGGCCGAGGCGGGCGACGTGCAGGCGCCGGAGTTACTCGCAAAGCGCCTCACCGTAGAGCTGCTGGCCGCCGACTTCCGGCCGGGCGACCCGCGACGCGCCGCCGACATCGCGGAGGCGATCAAGTGGTCGCAGGTCACCATCGCAGACAACCCCGATCCCAAGGAGGTCGAGGCCGCCAAGGGCGGCGTGGCCATTCTGCGGGGAATGCAGGAAGGTGAGCGCAAGCTGATGGCGCACCCATCAAGTTGACGCCCTCGTCATTTTTCTGCATCGAGGCCACATGAGCGATCCGGCTTCCCATGTTGTGATCCTGGGCGCGGGCCATGCCGGCGGCACGGCGGCGGCGCTGCTGCGCCAGTACGGGCACGCCGGGCCGATCACTCTGGTGGGCGAGGAGCCGATCCCGCCGTACCAGCGGCCGCCGCTCTCCAAGGCCTGGCTGAAGGGCGAGGCGGACGCCGATTCGCTGGCGCTGAAGCCGCTGGAATTCTACGCCGAGCACGACATTGACTTCCGGCCCTCGACCACCGCGCTCAGCATCAATCGCGGCGCCAGGACGGTGGCGCTCTCGGACGGGTCGAGCGTCGGCTACGACGTGCTGATCCTCGCCACCGGCGCCCGCGCCATCGCGCTGCCGATCCCCGGCGCGGACCTCGCCGGCGTGATGTTCCTGCGCACCGCCGCCGACGCGGAGACGTTGAAGGCCACCGTTGGCCCGGGGAAGCGACTGGCGGTGGTCGGCGGCGGCTATATCGGGCTGGAGGTGGCCGCGTCCGGCCGGGCGCTGGGGGCAGAGGTGGTGGTGCTGGAGCGCGAGCCGCGCCTGCTCGCCCGCGTCGCCTGCGAGACGCTCTCGACCTTCTTCAAGGCCCAGCACGAACAGCACGGCGTGAGCTTCGAATTGGGCGCCACGGCAGCGGCCTTCGAGGGCGCTGGCGGTCACGTCACCGACGTGCGCCTGGCCGACGGCCGGGCGATCCCCTGCGATGCGGTGGTGGTCGGTGTCGGTGCGGCCCCCAACGATGAGGTCGCCCGCGACTGCGGCCTGGAGACCGCCCGCGGCGTGGTGGTCGATCTGGACGCGCGGACCTCCGACCCGGCGATCTTCGCCATCGGCGACGTGGCCCACCGGCCGATGCCGATCTACGGCCGGATGTTCCGCATGGAGAGCGTGCCCAACGCGCTGGAAGGCGCCAAACAGGCCGCCAGCGCCATCGCCGGGCGGCCGCAGCCGGCCGGCGAGGTCCCCTGGCAGTGGTCCGACCAGTACGATCTGAAGCTGCAGATCGCGGGCTACGCCTTCGACGTCGATGAAGTCCTCGTCCGAGGTGACCCGGCGTCAGCCAAGTTCGCGGTCTTCCACCTGAAGGGCGACCAGGTGCAGTCGGTGGAAGCGATCAATTCACCGCCGGAGTTCATGATGGGCAAGCAGCTCATCCTGGGCCGCCGCCCGGTCGACAAGGCCAGACTTGCGGACCCCGCCGTTTCCATGAAAGAGGTCGCGCTCTAAGCGGGCGCCAAGGGGTTCCGAGGGTCTATGGCCAAGATTACCTACATCGAACACGACGGGACCGAGCACGTCCTGGAGGTCAAGACCGGCCTGACAGTCATGGAGGGCGCGGTGAAGAACAACGTGCCCGGCATCGACGCCGACTGCGGCGGCGCCTGCGCCTGCGCCACCTGCCATGTCTATGTGGACGAGGCTTGGCGCGAGAAAACCGGCACGCAGTCGGCCATGGAGGAATCCATGCTCGACTTCGCCGAGAACGTGGAGGCCAACAGCCGGCTCTCCTGCCAGATCAAGGTCACCGACGCGCTCGACGGCTTGGTGGTGCGGATGCCGGAGAGCCAGCACTAGAAGAGGCGTGCCTCCCGCCCGCGGACGCGGGTCGCGCGAGGTTTCGAAGCCGCTCGAGATCAGACGCTCGGCCCGCGCATCCGGGCGTGTTCGGTCCAGAAGACGGTGTGCATCTCGTCGCGGCGCAGGCCGCCGATGCCGGCGGCGACGCAGGCGGTGAAGCCGCTGAGCAGGAGGCCGATGCCGATGAACAGCGAGGCCTGGGCGGCGACGGCGGCGGCGTGCACCGGCTCGATCTGCACCGCGGCCGCCGCCGCCATGGCCGCCGCAGGTCTGGCCGCCGGCGCCAGCACCGTGACCGCCAGGACCACCCCGGCGACCGTGCTCAGGGCCCAGACGATAAGGCCGTGGGCGGTGTCCCGGAAATGCACCTCGTGGCTATGGACGTTGACCCACTTGGTGCGCAGCCGCCCGGCCAGGTAGCCGCCGAGCCCGGCGCTCAGCACCTGGATCGCCACCAGGATGGCGCCCAGCGTCGGGTTGAAGCCGTCGTAGGTCGCGCCCATCGCCGGCCAGGGCGCGGCGAGCTTCAGGCCAAAACCGCCGGCCAGCGCCAGCAGCACGAAGGCGGCGGCCAGCGCCGCGGCCGCGCCGGCGAAGATGGCGGACCAGGAGATGGCCGACTGGGCCTCCTCGGTGACGAGATCGCGTTCCATGACGGGCTCCTCCGCGCCGGCTCAGAAGTGGTGGGTGCAGAAGGCGAGCAGCAAGATGATCGGAATGGGCACGCCCAGGAACATCAGCAGAATCGATCGCACGTCAGGCCCTCCAGCCGCGGAATGTCGTTCGGCGAGAGTGCCGAAGCGGAGCCGTTAACGCCGGGTGGCGACGGTCGTTCCGCGGGAAGGGCCGACGACGGCGTCCGCTAGGCGAAAGTCTCGCCGACCATCTCCTCGCTCTTGGCCCAGAGCGCCTTGGCGCGGTCGGGGTTGATCGCATAGCTGCGGATGCCGCCGCGGGTGTCGAGACCGGCGGTCTCGTCGGCGGGCTCGGCGACGTGGCAGTCCTCGCAATAGAGGCCGCCCACCAGATCGGACGGCGCGACGACGCCGGCCCAGCAGGAGGTGGCCGCGCCCTGCGGGATGGTCTTCCACTCGAAGGCCGGGGCGTTATCGCCGGCCGCCTTCGCCGCTGCGGCGATGCTGTCCAGCATCCCCTGGAGCAGTTCCGGGGTCATGTGGCGGCCGAGCTCGGTCTGGATGCCGCCCGGGTGGACAGCGGCGGCGCGGACGCCGCGGGCCTTGTGCCGGCGGTCGAACTCGACGGCGAACAGGATGTTGGCGGTCTTGGACCGGCCATAGGCGCCAAAGGGGGTGTACTCGGTGTGTTCGAAGTTCGGGTCCTCCAGGTTCACGTCGGAGAACCGGTGCCCGGCCGAGGACAGGTTCACCAACCGCCCGCCGTCCTTGATCAGGTTCGCGATGCGGTTGACGAAGACGAAGTGGCCCAGGTGGTTGGTGCCGAACTGGGTCTCGAAGCCGTCCTTGGTCTTGCCCTGCGGCGTGGCCATGACCCCGGCGTTGCAGATCACCACGTCGAAGGGCTTGCCCGCCGCGTTCAGCTTGTCGGCGGCGGCGCGGACACTGGCGAGGTCGGCGAGGTCGAGTTCGATCAGTTCCAGGGAGCCGCCGTTAGCCGCCTGGGCGCGGACCTCGGCCGTGGCGGCTTGCGCCTTCTTCAGGTCGCGCGCGGCGCCGACCACGGTCGCGCCATGGGCGGCGAGCGCGCGGGCGGTCTCGACGCCCAGGCCGGCCGAGACGCCGGTGACCAGGATGCGTTTGCCTTTGAGATCGACGCCTTGCAGGACGTCGTCGGTGGTGGATTTGGCGTCAAAAGCTGCGGTCATGGTGGTCTCCGTAGATCGGGTCGTTGTGGGGGCTGCCGCCTGTCGCTATATGAATCGGAGGTGGCCTCCGGTTAAATACGGAGGTAGCCTCCGTTTTTCAAGGGCCGGTTTCTGAAAGTCGCGTTTTGAGCATTTCCGAGGATAGGGCGCGCAAGCCCAGGGCCGACAGCCTGCGCAACCGCGAGCAGCTGCTTGAGGCGGCCAAGGCGGCGTTCACCGCCGTCGGCGCCGACGCGCCGCTGGAGGAGATCGCCCGGCGCGCGGGGCTGGGCATCGGCACCCTCTATCGCCACTTCCCGACCCGCGACGCCCTGCTGGCCGCCGTCTATCGCCGCGAGGTCGAACAGCTTTCCGCCTCGGCCGAGAGCCTTTTGGCCACGCGCCCTGCGGGCGAGGCGCTGAAGGCCTGGCTGCACCTGCTGGTGGACTATATGGCGACCAAGCGGGTGATCGCGCCGGCCCTGCAGGCCTCGCCCGGCGAGGGGCAGGCGGCTTACGCCGCCTCGGGGCCGGCGATCGCTGAAGCTATGGACCGGCTGGCTCGCGCCGCCGCCGCCAACGGCGACATCCGCGCCGACGTAGGTCCCGACGATCTCTACCGGATGCTGATCGGGGTCAGCTACGGCTACGACCGGCCGGACTGGGAGCCCAGTGCAAGGCGGCTGATCGACATTCTGATGGCGGGGCTGAAGCCCCAGACCTGAAGCGGTGCGGCCTCAGGCCGGGTCGAAGCGCAGGACCTGGATCTTCGGGTCCGCGCCGGGGATCAGCGCCAGCTCGCAGGCCACCTCGCCCCGCTCGCACGCAAAATGGAGCCGCCCGGCCAGGGCGTGGCGCGCTTCGATCCGGTCGAGGCGGCCGTCGCCGAGCCTCGATTTCAGGTCCGCCAGGAACCGGTTGCGGACCTCCAACGGCAGGTCGGCCAGCAGGTTCGGAGCGAAACGGCTTTGCGCGGCGTCGAGCCTCCCGGCGGCGAAAGCCCCCGCCACCACCTCGGCGGCGGCCTCCAGAGCGGACGATACGGCCACGGATCGCGGGCGCCAGAGACCGTGGCGCTGTAGACAAAGCGCGGCTTCCACATTGGCGAGCTCCGGCCCGGCGTAGGTGACGTTGGCGAAGGCGAAGAGGCCGATCCCGGCGTCCGGCGCGAAGAAGACGTTGGAGCCGAACCCCGGCAAGCCGCCCGAATGGGCGACGCAGCGGCCAAGCTCCGGGTCGAACTGGCTCGCCAGGCCGTAACCGTAGGCGGACGCCATCGCCACGGTCTTGCCGCCGACGGTGCGGTTGCGCAGGCCAGGCATGGCGTGGACCTGGGCGAGTTCGCGCCGGGTGGCGCGCCGCGCGGGGCCGCTCTCGGCGTCGTCGCGCGGCGGCCAGGCGTCGAGCAGAAAGGCGATCCAGCGGGCGTAGTCGGAGGCCGTGGTGATCAGCCCGCCCATGGCGGCGATCTCGCCGTCCGGCTCCGGCGGCTCCTCGCCCCAGGCGTCGCCGCGCCGCCAGTAGCCGCGAGCGCGGCCCGCGTCGGGGACTTGGCCGGGATCGAAGACGGTGGCGCTCATGCCGAGCGGCGCCAGCAGGCGCTCGGTGATGACCCGCTGGAATGGCGCGCCGCAGAGGTTGGTGATGATCCGGCCAAGCACGCCGTAGCCCAGGTTGGAATATTCGAAGGCGACGCCCGGCGCCTGGGCGTACAGATGGCCGGCGCGCAGGAAGGCCGAGAATTCATCCGGCGCCATCCGCATGGCGCGGTCGGCCCACGGATCGTCGGTGACGAAGCCCTCGGTGTGGCTGAGCAGGTCGCGGACCCGGATCGTCGGACTGTCGGCGGTAGGCGGCGCCAGGTCGGCCAGCTCGGGCACGTAGTCGGCGGCCGGCGCCTCCAGCGACAGGCGGCCCTCGTCGCGCAGCATCAGGATGGTCAGCGCCGTGACGTTCTTGGTCATCGAGGCGATGCGGAAGGCGGTGTCGGCGGTCACCGGCGTCCCGCGCTCCAGGTCGGCGACGCCCTGGGCGAACAGGTGGACGAGACCTCCTCCATCCTTGACCACGCCCGCGACGACGCCTGGCGCGCGGGTGCGTTCGGCGAAGGCCGCATAGACGGCGTCGACCTCGCCGGCCCAGGGCGCTGCGTCCGCCATCCTAGCTCCTCAGCTTCAGCTCGGGCTGGGCGGCGCCGGCCATGGCTTCCTCGGGCAGGTGGCAGGTGAAGGTGGCGCCGGCGCCGGGCTCGCTTTCCAGGGCGACCCAGCCGCCGTGCAGCTCGGTCAGCGCCTTGACCAGCGCCAGGCCCAGGCCGGGCCCTCCGCGCTCGCGGCCGATAAAGCGGTCGAAGATGTGCGCCTGGACGTGGAAGGGAATGCCCCGGCCGGTGTCGGAGACCTGCAGCTGGAATTCGCCCAGCCCCTTCTTGGCGGCCAGCGTCACCGTGCCGCCGGCCGGTGTCTGGCCCAGCGCATTTTCCACCAGGTGGTTGAGGATCTGCGAGAGCCGGCGCCGGTCGCCGCGGATCAGACCGAGGTCGGCCGGATAGTCCACCACGATCTTGACGTTGGCGGTCTCCGCCTCCGGGGCCCAGCGCTCAGCCTGGGCGTCCAGCAGGTCGCCGACGCGCACGTCCTCCAGGTCCAGCGCCATCTCGTCGGCGTCGATCTGGGCCATGTCGAGCACGTCGTCGATCGACCGCGCGAGCTGGGTCGCCGCCGACTTTACCGCCGCGGCGTGACTGCGGCCGCGCTCGGACAGCGCCTCGCCGGAGCGTTCCAGGAGCTCGGAATAGCCGATGATGGTGGTGAGCGGGGTGCGCAGCTCGTAGGAGACGTTGCCGACGAAATCCCGCTTCAGCCGCTCGGCGTCGGCCAGGGCCTGTTCCCGGGCCTCCAGCGCGCCCTCCAGCTTGCGGGCGTCGGTGACGTCGGTGAAGGCGATCAGCGTCGCCCCGTCCGGCAGCGGCCGCGACTGATAGACCACGATGCGGCTGTCTGAGGTCTTCACCTCGCCGGTGGTGGGCGCGCGCGCTTGCGGGTCGGGGTCGGCGACGCGGCCCTTCAGCTCGGCCCAGAAGGTCTTGTCGTGCAGCTTGGGAATGCAGAGCTCGACCACGCCCTCGAAGTCGCCGGCGGCGTCCACCTGGGCCGGCGTCACGTTCCAGAAGCGCGCGAAGCTCTCGTTGTGCAGCCGCAGCCGCCCGTCGGAGCCGAACACGCTGACCGCGTCCGACAGCTTGTCGAGCGTCGCCTGCTGCACCTGGATCAGGGCGTTGTACTGGGTCTTGAGGTTCAGCTCGTCGGTGATGTCACTGAACAGCAGCAGCAGGCCGCCCATGGGGTGCGGCTGGCGCACGACCTTCAGCGTGCGCTGGTTGGGCAGGCTCCACATGTCGTCGGGGCCAGCGGCCAGGTGTTCATAGCGATCGAGTTCGGCGGCCTTCCACTTGGTGTAGTCGGCGGTTTCCGGCAGGCGGCGGCGCTGGCGCAGGCGGTCCAGCACTTCGCCATGGCTGGGCTGTTCGGCGAGCCAGGCCGGCTCCAGGCCCCAGAGGGTGGCGAAGGCGGTGTTGTGGAACATCAGCTTCTTGGCTCGGTCGAAGACCGCCACCGCCTCGGCGATGTGGTTCAGGGTCTCGTCGTGCGCTTCGACATTGCGCTGCAGGAGTTCGCGCAGGCCTTCCTGCTCGCTGACGTCGTCGGTCCAGACGCCGACGCCGCCGCCCTCCAGGGGCTGGGCGGCGACGTGGAAGGCGCGGCGCTTGCCGGCGACCGTGGCCCAGCGGACGGTGTCGCGCCGCTGGCCAAGGTTGGCGGCCTCGCTGGCCAGCGCATCGGCGCCGCGGTCGAAGGCGACGCCGCGGGCGGCGGCCTCGTCGAGGCTGCCGGCGTCCGCGGCCTTCAGCCACGCGGCGTTGACCCAGACGGGCGAGCCGTCCGCCGCGGCGATCCAGGCCGGGGTCGGTCGCGCATTGAGGAAGGCGGCGAAGCGCGGCGCGGTGGGCAGGCCGGCATCCTCCGCCTGCGCCGTCGAGAGCCGAAGCCAGGCCATGGCGCCCGCCGCGCGGCCCTCCACGGCCACCAGGCCGCCGCCTTTTTCACTGGCCGGGCCTTGCACCTCGAAGGCGCAGGCCTCGCCCCGCTCGAACAGGGCGCGCAGGCGCCGCGCGTGATCCGGATCGGCGCGCATCAGGGCGTTGACGACCGCTTGCGGGTCGGGCTCGGCCAGGCCGAGCACCTCGGCGCAGACCGCCAGGGACTCCTCGCCCGACGCCAGCAGGGCGCGGCCGTCCTCCACGGCCAGCAGGGCGGAATCGAAGGCCTCGGCGGAGGCCTGGGCGGCGTCGGCGCGAGCTTCCAGCCCGGCCAGGCGCGCGGCGATCGCGGCCACCCGGTCCTGCGCCTGACGCCGCTGGGCGAGCGCCCAGAGCACCGCGCAGATCGCCAGGCTGACCGCGCCCGCCGCCGCCGCAAGGATCAGTTGGTGGCTGCTCATGCCCGCTCTTGGCCCGCCTCGGCCGCCCTCCGGCGAATCACCCTCGTTCGCACACTAGTGCCCCGGTTCCGAAGTCCGCCAGCGAATGCAGCTAGCGTTTGGCGGCCTTTGGAACGAAGAGGGCACTAGCGAGCCAATGTCTTCGGCGTGGCTTGTGGATTTGAAGTTTCCAACCGTGCTGGCTGCAAGCTCCGTGGAAACTTCAAATCCGCCACGCCACGCCACGCCACGCCACGCCACGCCACGCCACGCCACGCCACGCCACGCCACGCCACGCCACGCCACGCCACGCCACGCCACGCCGCGCTGGGCCGGACCTCGCCGCATCCGCGCCGCGTTTGCGATGCTACGCTAAACTCTGGCGTGATCGGAGCCTAAGCTGGAGCGATGACCGCGATCCTCTATCCCGTGGCGGCGAACGCCGAGTTGGCGATGGCGAGCCCCATGGCCCGCGCGGCCCGCGAGCGCGAGGCGCAGGGCGTCGCCGGCGAGGCGGTGGTCTTCACCACCGATCCCACCGGGCCGGCCTTCGCCACCCGCGAGGCGGCGCTGGACGCCTATGCCGGGCCAGTCGGCGAAAGCTGGGCGAGGCTCGCCGAACAGATCCTGCCCGGTCAGAAATTGCCGCCGGTCGAGCCGACCTTCGCCGATGGCCGCCGCTGGCCGGTCCCCGTGCCCACGGCGCCGCGCACCGCCTGGCGGCTGATGGTCTCCTACTGGCGGATCGCCACAGCCGAGCGGCCGATCGAAACCCCGCAGGCCCGCGCCGCCCGCCGGGCCAAGACCGCGCCCAATGGCGAGACCCTGCGCGCCATGGCCCGTCAGCCCCTGCGACCCATCGAGCCGCAGCAGCCGCTGGACATCGGCCTCTTCGAAATCCGCCCGCCGGACGCGCCGCACATCGTGATGCCCGACGAATGAGCCCCGACATGAGTGACGCCAATCCGCCGTTCGGACGGGCGCCGTCCCTGGACGACCTGGCCGTCCTGGCCGAGGCCGCCTTCCAGACCCTGCCGGCGGGTTTCCGCAAGCTCACCGGCGATGTGGTGTTCCGGGTCGACGACTTCCCCACCGACGAGGTGCTGGACGAGCTTGGCATCGAGGACCCGTTCGGGCTGACCGGCCTCTACCAGGGCGTCGACATCGGCCACCGCGACACCGGCGGCCCGGCGTTCGGCCCCTCGATGATCTTTCTCTACCGCAGGTCGATCCTCGATGAGTGGGCCGAGCACGGCGAGATCACGCTCGAGGAGCTGGTGACCCACGTGCTGGTCCACGAAATCGGCCACCACTTGGGCCTCTCCGACGCCCAGATCCACGCCATCGAGGCGAGCGCCGGCTGATCGCCAGCCACGCTTTGCGCCTACGAACCGTGGTTGTATCGCTTGAGACCACCTTCGACGGGGAGCGCCTGACCATGACCTGGCTGCATTGGGTTTCCTACTTCTTCGGCGGCGCATTTCTGGCCAACGCCATCCCGCACTGGGTCGCCGGCGCCATGGGGCGGTCGTTCCAGAGTCCCTTCGCGAAGCCGCCCGGTGAGGGCCATTCCTCCTCGGTGGTCAATGTGCTCTGGGGCGGCTTCAACATGGTCATCGCCTACCTGCTACTGTTGCGAGTCGGAGCCTTCGACCTGCGCGCGCCGACCGATATCGGCAGCGCCGCCCTGGGAGGCCTTCTGATCAGCCTGTTGCTGGCGCGCCACTTCGGGCGGTTCAACGGCGGGAATTCCCCTACGGAACCCTGATCGCGACCTCGCACCCTTCCGGCCAGCCACGGCGAACAAAAGGTGACGCCCCCGTCATCTTCGTTGACTAAGCAGCGTTTAGATGGTTTCGTGGCGGCAGCATTCGCAAGGCTGGGCGCGCCGACGCGCCCGCGCGACGAGGGACAAGCCCATGGCCGCCGACGGCAACATCACCAAGGACATCATCTACGACGCCGTGGCGCCGGACGACTTCGAGTCCATGCTGGAGCTGGACCGCTACGGCGCGCGCTCCACCGCCTTCGACAAGATCATCAGCGCCACCCACGACCACTTCTGGGATCCGCTCGACAAGAAGTACATCGACTTCGACGAGCCGTTCGACATGGAAAACACCATGATCCTGCCCGAGAAGATGATCGGGGCGCTGAAGCTCGACTACGTCAATGAGACGCTGGGCAGCGAAAAGGAGCGAATCCGCTTCGCCAATGCCCAGACGCTGTGGACCTTCTCCTCGATCCTGCACGGCGAGCAGGGCGCGCTGAACCTGTCGGCCAGCCTGTGCCACGTGCTGAAGGACCAAGGGGCGCAGGAGTACGCCGCCAACCAGACCCGCGAAGAGGCCCGCCACGTCACCGCCTTCGCCAAATATATCAAGGCCCGCTGGGGCCGGCCGGTGGAATGCGGCCCGATCCTGAAGGATCTCTTGGTGGAGATCATCCACGCGCCAGAGGTCTACAAGAAGATCATCGGCATGCAGATGCTGGTGGAGGGCCTGGCCATGGGCGCCTTCGCCACCGTGTTCAACGAGACCAACGATCCGCTGGCCAAGAAGCTGACCCAGCTGGTGATGACCGACGAAGCCTTCCACCACAAGTTCGGGAAGATCTGGGCGGACCGGACCATCCCGCACCTGACCGAGGCCGAGCACGAGATCATCGAGATGTGGGCGGCGCACTGCTTCCAGACGCTGCTGTTCAACCTGGTGGCCCCGACCCAGAACGTCGCCCTGTACGAGCAGTTCGGCCTCGACCCGAACCGGGTGATCGAGGAGATGGGCAAGCTGGTCTCCGACGAGACCCGCCGCGAGGAGATGAAGGAAGGCACCAACATCTTCCGCGTGCTGGTGAAGACGCTGGTCAACGCCGGGATCATCACCGAGCGAACCAAGGCCTTCTACTCGATGTACGTCGATATCGACGAGCTGAAGGCCGAGGGCGACAGGATGATCGGCGACGACATCGCCGAAGAGGGCATCCAGTACCTGCAGGCGATCAATTTCAAGGACCGCGCGCTGGCCAAGATCCTGATCGCCGCCGAATAGGCGCGACGCTTAGGACAAGCGCACGTGGGCGCCCGCTGGAATTGCCTCCGGCGGGCGTTTTCGTGTCTTCGATCCTGGTACCCGTCCATCCCTAGTATTCGTTCGTCGCGGTTCCCCACATCAGCAGTCCGACGCCGCCGAAGATCGCGGTGACGACCAGCCAGAAGGCCAGGTCGCTGAGCCAGACCGCCAAGTGATGCTCCGGCTTCGCCGGCTTCAGATGCAACGCGCGCATCGTCATCACCTCGCTTTCCAAAGATAATATCGCCATACGAACCAAAGGGTTCCTGCGGAACGGCCCCGCCTCACTCCATCGTGCGGAGCGGTGAATTCCCTAACGTCAGCTTCGAGCGTTAGGCTTTGACGCGCGGCCCGCGCGGCGCGATCCTTTCAAAACGACGTTCAGGAGGCTCTCCCAAGGAGTGTGCAAATGGCCGACGGCAACATCACCAAGGACGCCATGTACGGCGCCGTCGCGCCGGACGACTTCGAGTCCATGCTGACGCTGGACCGCTATGGCGAGCGCTCGACGGCCTTCGACAAGATCATCTCGGCGACCCATGACCATTTCTGGGACCCGCTCGACAAACGCTACATCGACTTCGACGAGCCCTTCGACCTCGAGAACGAGGCGATGACGCCGGAGGAGCACAACCCGATCCTGCGCCTGCCCTATGTGGCCGCGACCCTGACCGACCCGCAGCAGAAGGTCGCCTTCATCAACTACATGCAACTTCGTGGTTTTTCTTCGATCCTGCATGGCGAGCAGGGCGCGCTGAACCTGTCGGCCAGCCTCTGCCATGTGCTCTACGACCAGGGCGCCCAGGAATACGCGGCCAACCAGACGCGGGAAGAGGCCCGCCACGTCACCGCCTTCGCCAAGTACATCAAAAGCCGCTGGGGCCGGCCCACCGAGTGCGGCGCGGCGTTGAAGAGCCTGCTGGTGGAGATCATCGAGGCGCCGGAGGTCTACAAGAAGATCGTCGGCATGCAGATGCTGGTGGAGGGTCTCGCCATGGGCGCCTTCGCCAACGGCTACCGCCACAACCGCGATCCGGTGGCCAGGAAGCTGTTCCAGCTGGTGATGACCGACGAGGCCTTCCACCACAAGTTCGGGAAGATCTGGGCTGACCGGACCATCCCCAAGCTCACCGAGGCCGAGCGCAACATGGTCGAGGACTGGACCGCGCACTGCGCCCAGTCCCTACTGTTCGACCGCGGCGATCCTCGGCAGATGGCCGAGATCTACGGCCGCTTCGACCTCGATCCGGAGCGGGTGGTCGCCGACATCGTCCAGCGCCGCAAGGAGCGCGACCCGACGCGCAAGTTTAAGGGCGAGACCAACGTCTTCCGCGTGCTGATCAAGACGCTGCTGAACGCGCGCCTGATCACCGAGCGGACGCGCGGCTTCTACGCCATGTATGTCGACATGGAGGAACTGGCCGCCGAGGGTGATCGCACGGTCGGCGACGACATCGCCGAGGACGGCATCCGCTATCTGCAGGCGATCAACTTCAAGGCCGGATCGGAAGGGCGCGCAGGGGTAGTTTCCGTCGCCGCGGAATAGAGTCGGGCATACCGCTGCAACGCTTCGCCCTCAAAAGGGCATGGTTCTGTTGCGTCCTAATGCGGCGCCCGCGGACCCTCCGCGGGCGTTTCAATTGTCGCGAGACGAAGCTATTCAACGGCCCATGTCCAAGCGCCTGACCGTGATCCTGGCGATCGCCGCCGCCCTCGCCACGGTCGCGCCAGCCGCCGCCGACGCCATGGCCCAGCCGGTCGCCCACGTCGAACTCGCCAAGATGATGGGCCGTTGGTACGAGGTCGCCCGCCTGCCCAACATGACCCAGCGCGGCTGCCACGCCGGCACCTCGGACTGGACCCGGAGCGGCGAGGGCTTTGCGGTCGTCCAGGCCTGCCATCGCGGTTCGCCCGACGGGCCGCTCTCGGAGTGGAAGGCCCACGCCAGCGTCGCCGACCCGGTGACCAACGCCAAGTTCAAGATGAGCTTCTTCGGCGGCCTGATCAGCCAGGAATACTGGGTGCTGGACCAGCGCTCCGACGAGGGCTGGCTGATCCTGGCCACCCATGACGGCAAGTACCTGTGGCTGATGTCGCAGAAGCCGACCCTGCCGGCGGCGGTGAAGAGCGAGGCGGTGGCCCGCATCAAGCAGCTGGGCTTCGACATCGGCCGCCTGGAATTCCCGCTGCCCGTCCGAGGCTAGATTCCACCGCTGGTCAGCTGACCGCGACGGGGCGCCCCCTTGGCGTATATATATTTTGCAAATGCACTCGACGTATGTCCGGGATCGTGCACTAAGTGTCGGTATCGTCGGCAATGCCTCCCGGGCGTCGGCGCTGAGAGGTTCGTCCCTCCCGCCTGATTGGTCGGGGGACCGCAAATGCCAGAGTACAAGCTCTACACGATGAACGGGGCCGGACACATCACCTCGCGGGCGGACTTCGAGGCCGCCAGCGACCGGAAGGCCAGGGCGCACGCGCAGGCCGTGCAAGACACCGCCGGTCTGGAGCTATGGAGCGGCGCCCATTGCATCCTGAAGATCGAACCTAAGCTTCAGGATTCCTGAGGGCGCTTCGCCTTCACCGCCGCGACCGTCAGTAGCTCGGCGGTCTCCCCGGCGGCTTTTGTGGTGAGCGCAATGGCGACGCCGCGCGGACCCATCACGATCACCGCGCCCTCATGCACCTGCACCTCTAGCGGCTCGTTCCAGAGGTCGTGGTGGTCGCGTTGTTCCATCGCAACAGACTGGCCCACCGAGGCCGCCCCGTCGTTTGGGTGGCCGACATATCGGTGAAATTCTCACCTAGCCCTTGTCGGGCGCATCGCCCTTCACCGGCGCCTTGGGCGCCTTCGCCACCTGACGCAGCTTCGCCTTGAAGGCTTCCTCGTCCTCGTCGCACTCAAGCTCGCGGGCGAGGTCTTTGAACTTGTCGAGCTGGGGCTTCGTGTTCGCTTCGTCAGCCATGGAACAATGAATACCACGCGGCGGGGGAAACCGTTAGCCAACCCGGAACGAATCAGGTGTTCTCGCGTGGTGATGAACACCACAGATTGGGCTTGACGCTGATTCAAGCCCTAGGGGGTGGTTCCACGTACGTTCACACCACAGGTGGTGTGTAGACGAAAATTTGTTCCCGTTGACGAAACACAAAAGGCGCCTGAGAGTCAGGGTCGCTGAAGCCTGATGCGACAAAGGCGCCGGAGGGTTTCTCCAGCGCCCAGGTCTAAGGGTAGAGGCCCCTGCAAACTTGCCAGCGCGCAGGGACGATTTTGTACGACGGAGCGGACTTCAGGCCGATTGCGGGCCGCTGTCAAGAGTCCCCAACCCCGTCACCAGTGTCGATCTATTCTGCGGTTTGGGCGGTTTGAGCCTGGGCGTCCTGCGCACACGTGTTGCCGCCGGGACCATGCTCTCTCCGATCCCATCGTGGTCGATAGTCAGGAGGCGAAGATGAAGCTCAGGAGGGTCACACCCGTCGCCGTCACGCTCGCGGACGCGATGGGGCTGAAGTGAAGAGGCCGCCGCCCCGGCAAGGGCGGCGGCCTCAAGTGAGCCAACTAGAAGTGCATCCCAACTGGCGGTCTGATCTTAGCACGACCGCCGCCTTTTCCAACGAAAGGTGATC
>DATAUR010000015.1:0-45625 GCA_036268175.1 Phenylobacterium sp.
ATCCGCGCGAACTGATCGAGATCGTCGTGGCGGATAACGCTTCCTCGGTGGGCGAGGCCGCGGTGGCGGCGGCGATCAAGGGGCGCGCCAAGCTGGTGGTCTGCCATGACCGCGGCGCGGGCCCGGCTCGCAACGCCGGCGTCGCAGCGTCGTCCGGCGAGATCCTCGCCTTCATCGATTCCGATTGCCTGGCCGAGCCGGACTGGATCAAGAACGGCGTGGCGGGCCTGAAGGACTTCGACTTCGTCGGCGGGCGCGTGAAGGTGCTGATCGACGATCCCGCGCGGATCAGCGGCGCGGAAGCATTCGAGGCGATCTTCGCCTTCGACTTCGCCACCTACATCAACAAGAAGGGCTTCACCGGCGCGGGCAACCTGCTGTGTCCGCGAACTGTCTTCGACCGCGTCGGCGGCTTTGCCGCGGCGGTGTCGGAGGACGTGGAGTGGTCCTATCGCGCCACGGCCGCAGGCTTTCGCCTCGGCTATGTGGCCGACGCCATCGTGGGCCATCCGGCCCGGCGCAACTGGGCTGAGCTGAAGGCCAAGTGGCGGCGCATGAACCTGGAGACCTTCCTGCTCTATGCGCGCCGCCCGTTCGGCCGCTGGATCTGGCTGGCGCGCTGCTTCGCCATGCCGGCCTCGGCGGTGGTCCATACGCCCAAGGTGCTGTCGAGCCGCGAGCTGCCGCGCTTCCGCGACCGGTTGTCGGCGCTGGGCACCCTGTTCCGGCTGCGGTTCTATCGCCTCAGCAACGGCCTGGCCCTGATGTTCCAGCGGAGCCCCGCCTAGCCATGCAGCATGTGGCGGTGGTGATCGTCGGCTACCGGAATGTCGGCGATATCGTGCAATGCCTGCACGCGCTCAGCGCCTCGACCCATGCCGACTTCGAAGTGGTGATCTGCGAGAACGGCGGCGAGGCGGCCTTCGAGGCTCTGAAGGCCGGCGTTCCCGACGAGCTGCCGGGCGGCCAGCCGGTGCGCGCGGTGGCCGCGCCGCATAACCTCGGCTACGGCGGCGGCATCAACTTCGCCATGGCGGCCTGCCCGGACGCCGACATCTGGTGGGTGTTGAACCCCGACACCGAGCCGGATCCTGACGCCATGGCCTTGCAGGTCGAGCGGCTGCAGGCCGGCGACTGCGACGCGGTCGGCTGCAACGTCTATCTGCCCACCGGCAAGGTGCAGTCCTACGGCGGCCGGTGGCGACCCTGGCTGGCCCGGGCCGTGTCCCTGGGCCACGGCGAGGACGCCCGCGCCGAACCGGATGCGCGAGAGATCGAGGCGGCGCAGCGCTATCTGAACGGAGCCTCGATGATGTTCGGGCGGCGCTTCGTCGAGGTCGCCGGCCCGATGCGCGAGGAGTACTTCCTCTATTGCGAGGAGGTGGAGTGGTGCCTGCGGGCCATCGCCCGCGGCCTGAAGCTGGGGTTCGCGCCAGGCGCCCGCGTCCTGCACCACGCCGGCACCACCACCGGCTCCTATGACGAGATGCGCCGCCGCCCCCCGACGCCGATCTATCTGAACGAGCGCAACAAGCTGCTGACCACGCGAGACTGCTTTCCGGCGCGCCTGCCGGTGGCGGCGCTGGCCACCCTGGGCTCACTGACCATCCGCTATGGGCGCCATCGGGCCTGGACACAGCTCGGCTATGCGCTCGCGGGCTGGCGGGCCGGCCTTGCCAACGAACGGGGCGTTCCGACCCGGTTCTAGGCAGGCTTGCGGACGCCGGCGAACAGCGACCGTAGTTCGGCGCGATAGTTGTCCAGCAGCGGTTGCACCCGCTTCATCCCGGCGGCCGCGTCCGCCGCCAGCTCGGCGCGGCGATCGACGGCGGCGTTCAGGTAGGCCAGCGCCTGGTCGGTGTCGGACCCCTGGGTGTCGACCAACCAGGGATATTGCAGCATGCCGAACACGCCACGGAACTTGCGGCTATAGGCGATCGGCACCACCGCCGTCAGGGCGGAGAGCGCGCCGATGCAGGCGTGCATGCGGCCCGAGACCATGAAGTCCAAGCTCGAGATGAAGGCCTTGGCTTCCGACGGGCCCGCGAAGTCCGGCGTCCGGATCGCCGCGGGGAATTCCGCCTTGAGCCGGTCGATCGCCGAGCGGTCGTCGTCGACAGGATCATCGGTCACCACGTGGGCGAAAAGGTGCACGTCCACATCGCCGCGCGCCAGCAGGTCGGCGATGAACCGGCGCATCAGCTCGGCGTAGTCGAAGCTGAGCGCGAACCGATTGCGGCCGGTCAGGGCGTCGCCAAACAGCAGGCCCGAGGCATTGATCCCGACCCGGATGCGAGGGCCGTTCTTGGCGGCTGAACGGTCTTCGAAGGGCAAGGCGAAGGCGACGTCGGTCGACTGGATGGTCCGCACCCCAGGCGCCAGGCTTTGCATCGCGTCGAACGACGGCTGATCGCGGACCACCACCGCGGCGGCGCCTCGCAAGGCGATCCGCGCCGCGAGCCTGTAGAGCGGCTTGGTGAAGGGGCCAATCGTCTGGGGCGACAGCAAGAGCGGCTTGCGCCGCACGGTCGCGACCACCTTGGTCAGCCACAGATAGGCGAACCGCAGCAGGCTGTAGATGTCGGCGAAGCTGTCGCCGGCGCCAATGTCGAGGACGACATCCTGCTGGCCGATCGCTTTCCAATAGCCGCCGGGGCTCAGCATCGACCGGGCCACGATCTGGAAGACATCGGCGAGATCGGGCGGGACGTAGCTGACGCCGGTGTCGCTCATCCCGAAGATCATGAACTTCGGCTCGAAACCCATTTCGACCGCCACGTCGCGGACGATCGCGATATTGGCCAGCGTCAAGGCCCCGACGCCCAGATTCCCCGAGTTGGTGGAATGCCACAGCAGGCCGATCCTGAACGGCTGACGGTCGGGCTGAGCCAGCGGCGCCCTTGGCGAGGCCCGCGTCGCGAGATCGGTCATGCGGCGGCGGCCTTTTGATTCACCGTGGGTGAGGCGGCTTTGATCCGCGCGCAGAGCGCGGTGACGATCCCTAGCATCATGTAGACCAGCGGCTGGTTCTCGACGCCGGAATAGATCGATTTGATGACGAAGAAGCATATGAGGCAGACGGTTATGGGCATGAGCAAGGTTTGCTCGCGTTCCTTGGGTCCGATGAGAATTCCCTGAAAGGATTCCACGCCCGCAAGAATGATCATCCCGTAGAACAGCGCAAAACCGAACACGCCGTACTCCAGCGCGATCAGCAGGTAGTAGGTGTCGATCGTCAGGATGCCGGATGGATTGAGGAACCCCAGCGTCTCGGCGCCGCGGCCGATGCCGTGACCGAAGGGATGGGTAAGGACCATCGGAAGACCGCGGCGCACCTGTTCGACACGGGCTTCGGTGCTGGAGGCTTGCTTGCCGCCGCCCCAGGTGATCACCCGCAACCGAGGTATCGCGAACGAGGCCGCGATGAAGCCGCAGAACAGGATCGGGTAGGAGATCACCACCGCGGGGCCGATAAAGCTTCGCGGGTCGCTTCGCCAACGAAGCGCGCCCCACATCAGCAGGTACAGCAGTATCGACAGCATGAAGCCGATCATCCCCAGCCGGGAGTCGGTCAGGATGATCGTGTAGAGGATGATCGGCAGGCTGATGACGGCCGCCAGTCTTCGGACGACCCGGTATTTGTCGGCGATGAAGTGCAGGGCGAATGGCGTGCTGAGCGCCAGGAACTCCGCCAATCCCAGGCTCGTGGAATAGTCGCCTTGCACGCGGTAGCGATCGGAGCCGGCCCGCACAACTCCGGACAGACTTCGCTGCACAGAGTCATCCGCGACCGCGAGGAAGCTTGGAATGTGCCCCGCCCAGGGCGGGTGTTGCAGCCTGAATTCCCACGCACCATCGGCGGATAGGATCATGGCCATGATCCAGATCGTGAACGCCCAGCGCTCGGCGCGCCCCGGTTTGGAGAAGACGGCGACGCTGGCGAAATAAACCGCCGTCCAACTGATCTGGGCCACGATCAGCTTGTTCAAGGATGTCTGTGGCGTTTTCGACAGCGCCAACGACAGGCATTGGTAGACCGCGAAACCGGTCAGAAGTTTCCAGGTGAAAGGCGTCGCCTTGAGCGTCGCCGCCATCTTCGACCGGAACGCCTGGGAACACGATACCGAGACCAGCAATATGAACGTCAGCGGAAAGCCGGTCAGCCGGACGATGGTGATCCAGGGCAGGCCCGGCAAGGCGATCGCCAGGTAGTTCGGCCACCAGAGCCCGAGGAAGAAGGCGAACAGCAGCACCTCCAGGGCGCGCGTCGGCGCTCGCCCCAGTTCCGGTAGCGCCCAGATCACCAGTGCTCCCAAGAACCCCAACGGGAAGGCGAACTGCACCAGGAAGGTCTGGCCCGTGAACGCGAAGCCCGCCCCATAGATAAAGCTGAACAGGATGACCAAGGCGATGAGCAGGGTGAAACGGCCACGGCTCATGGCGCGGCGATAGGGCCGAAGGATGAGCTGCGACGACGCGCCGCCATCCGCAAGGACGTCGCCCTTGGTCGGGACGCCAGCCTCGGCGTCGGGCGCGAGGCCCTCGGCTCTACGCCGGCGAAGAAACTTCATCATGCGAAGCGTTCCCAGCGCCTTCTAAACCAGCGAATCCCGATCTCCAGACTCGCCCACTCCTTGCGCACCTGCCAGTAGAGAAACAGGCCAATTGCTGGAACGAGCAGCAGTCCCGGAAGCCAACGCTGTTGCACACAAGCCAGGGAGGCGATCGTCAGACCGCAGCCGATGGCGAAAGCCGCAATGCGGTCGAAGTCGGTCCAGAGCGGCGTCCCGCGACCGCGGTTGACCATATAGACGGCGGTCATGAGGGCCGCAAACTCCCCCAGAATGAAGCCTGCCAGCACCCCCTGGACGCCGCCGATCAGCGCCAGACCCGCAAAAGCGGCCGGGATGCCCAGAATTCGCGCCAGGTTGTTCGCCATGACGATTTTGCTGCGGCCCAGCCCCACCGCCACGGTGGTTGGCCAGATTCTGATAAAGCGCGCGGACTGCAGCACGCCAATCAACCCCACCAAGACCGCTGGCTGGGTGAAGCGATGCCCATAGAGGAGCAGGACTATCAGCGGCGCCAGGCAGGCGAAGCCTGCTGCGATCGCGGTCGCCATCATCATCACCCGGCCGCCGAGCAGATCCGCAGGGTCGCCCCGCGCCGTGGTCGACCGGCTGGCCGCGATCAGGGGCAGGTGGATCGCGGCGATATAGCGTGACAGCGCCGCCGTCGGATAGAGCACCAGCAGCAGCACCGCGGTGTAACGGCCGAATTCCTCCAGCCCGACGAGGCGCGAAATCACCACGCGGTCGCTCTGGCCCGCCACGAACAGCAGGATGCCGTTGGCCAAAAGGGGTGCGGTGAATGCGGCGAGTCGTCGCGCTACAGCCGGCGAATAGCCCAACCGATACGGCCGCTTGGCAAAGAGGTGCGAGACAATCGTCACCGTCGCGGCGCGGGTGACAAGTCCATAGAGGATCGCCGTATAGTCATGCGTCAGGAAGGCGGCGATCAGGGTGGCGATCAGGCCGAGGGGCTCGGAAACGAGCATCCCGATGCCTTCGGGGGTGAAGTTGTGCCGCCGTTGTACGCGCCGCATGTCGAGATGGACGAGGCCCGCCGCAAGCGGTGAAAGCGCCAGAAAACCGAGTCCGGCGAAGAGTACAGGCTGGCCGTACAGCGCCGCGATCGGCTTTGCGAAGATCAGAAGGCCGGCCGCCATGAAAAGGCCGCGTCCGACAAAGACCAGCTGTACCAGTTGTTGAACCTCTGGTGTGTCGCCTTTTGAATCCTGAACTAGAAACCGGTCGCTGCCGGTGTCGCTGATCAGCTCGAAGAACTGAGAAACCAGGACCAGTGTCGCGACCAGCCCGAGTTGTGTGGGGCCGAGAAGGCGCGCAAGCAGGGTGTAGCGGAACAGGGCGCAAGCCTGGCCGAGCACCGAGCCCGCGAGATAGACCCGCGCGCCCTTTCGCCCTGTCGAATGGGACTCCGGCTGCTCGGTCAAGGACGGTCGACCACTAAACGTTCGGCGTAACGCAAGTTCACGCGCGCCATTGCGACTCCCCGGGCGCGCTTCTCTCCCACGCGTCGTCGGTAGCGACAATCAACATTCGCCAGGGCTCCGACAAGCCGTGCGGGAAATGGTTAACGGGCATTCACCACGCTCCTTAGCGAAATCCCAATTCGGGACCCTTAGACATCTCGAACGCCGACAAAAGATTGGCGAACAACAGTTAACCAGCTATCGAGTGATGGGGGTTTTATGAGCGATATAACCGTCAACAGCGCGGCAGGCCTCACGGCGGCGCTCAGTACGGCGCACGCGGGCGATACGATTGAACTCGCCGCGGGCAATTATGGTGACGTGCTGATCCAGCGGATGAATTTCGCTCAGGGTGTCACCATTGAGTCGGCAAGCTCCAACGCCCCCGCGACGCTGCACTCGCTTACGGTGCTCAATAGCTCCGGCCTGACGTTCTCCGGATTGGACGTCAATTACACGCCGACCGCAGCGACCACCTCCTACACCTCCGCGGTGCGGTTCAGCAGCTCCAACGACATCGTCTTCTCTAACTCGACCGTGGTTGGCGGCAATGCGATCACCGGTGTGGCGCAGAACGCCACGGCGGTCGACTCCACCAACAACGTGATCGGCCTGCCGACCGGCCGGGGCGTGACGGTCGAGTCCAGCACCGGCGTCACACTGAACAACAACGACATCAGCCACGTCTTCCGTGGCGTCGCCATGACCGACTCCAACCAGGTCACGATCGAGCACAACAACATCCACGACACTCGGACCAGCTCGATCGTCGGCACCGATGTGAACGACCTGGTGATCGACTCCAATCAGCTGTCCGATTCGAATCCCTGGCACTGGGGCAGTGGTGATCACGCCGACTTCATTCACCTCTGGACGGACTCGACGCGGCAGACCACGGCCAGCAACGACATCCAGATCACCAACAATACGGTCACCCAAGGCGCCGGTACGGCCATCCTGGGCTTTTATTTGCAGGATTTAGGGGGTGAGGGATTCACCAACGTCAATATCTCCAACAACGAGATATTGAACGGGAATGCGAATGGTATTCGCGTCGAGAATACCTCAGACTCGAAAATCGAGAACAATACCTTGCTGCAAACCAGCGGCGGGGCGACTGACGGGCCAGGCATTTCCGACAATCTCGGAAGTCACGATCTGACTATTTCGGGAAATCAAGCGGCCTTCGTAACGGATGTTTCTGGAACCAACGCGGGCCATCTGACGAACAATACGATCGTTCAGATGGTGAACCCTGGGTCTACCGGTTACTACACCGCCAGCGAGGTGACCACGCTGGCGGCGGCTGGCCACACCGCCGCCGAGGACCAGGCCACGGTCACTGCCGACCTGGCAAACCAGGCGACACCGGCCGAACTTGTTTCGGCCTTTTCGACCACGGCCGCGGCCGTTAGCACCCTCGGTGTCAAGATCACGGCGAATTCGGAGGCCGACCACTTTCTCACCGGCACGGGCGGGAATGACACCCTCATAGGCCTGTCGGGGAACGACTTCATCATCGGCGGCGGCGGCAACGACTACATCAATAGTGGCGCCGGCGATGACACGGTCTCGGGCGGCGCCGGCGCCGACAGCTTTGTATTCAGCAACAACAATGTGACCGGCGGCGGCCAGACCACGATCCTCGATTTCTCCGAAGCCCAGGGCGACAAGATCAACGTGCACGCCATCGACGCCAACACCGCGTTGGCCGGCGACCAAAACTTCCACTTCATTGGCACGGCGGCGTTCAGCCACACGGCCGGCGAGCTGCACTACACGGTGGTCGGATCGGACGCCTACATCAGCGGCGACGTGAACGGTGACGGCGTGGCTGATTTCACGATCCACCTGGCGAACGTGCACTCGCTGATGTCGAGCGACTTCATCCTCTAGTTCGAGCCTCGGAACGTCGCGTGGTGGCGGATCGCGTCACCTCGACGCTCCGGGGGGCCACGAGTATGGTCGCGGCGATGACCACATCCACTGGCAGCCGATTCCTGGCCCTGAGCTGGAATCCGACGACGACCTCCATCGACCGTCTCACGAACCTGGACCGGCTGACGGCTTCGTGGTGGCGGCGTGAAAGCGCCGGCGCGGCGCTGTTTTCCCAGCGGGAGGACTTCGCGGCGGACGACGACGCGGGCCAACTCTGCGGCGCGACGCGTCTCGTCCTGCGCCCATCGGCGCGCGAGGCGCACGACCCGGCCTCGCTGCTGCGACTCCTGAAGATGCTGCCCCCCGATGAGTTGCGCACTCTCGCGCCGCCCTTCGCCGTCGTGCGTAGGACCGAGCAGGGTCTTGACGCCGCGACGGATGCGTTCGGCGTCGGCCAGCTGTTCCTGTGTCAGGCGAAGGGCTTCGCGGCGGTGTCGAACTCGGCTTCGCTGATGGGCCGGCTGTTCGACTGCGAGCTCGATCAGGCCGCGCTGGTGGGCTACGCGGTGCTGGGCGCTTTCCAGGAAAACGACACGCCATTCCGCGGCGTCGCCAAGGTCCCGGCCGGACATGCGGTTCAGTTACGAGGCGCCGAGGCGAGCCTTCGACCCTATTTCGACACCGCCAACTTCGGCTACGCGCCGGAGCCTGGCGCCGGCAGCCTGGCGGAAATCACCCGCCAGGTGATGGACGAGTTGTCGGAGGCCGTGCCGCAGGCCGAGTTGGAGCTCTCCGGTGGTGTCGACAGCCGCATGATGCTCGCCGGCCTTTCGCCGAGCCGCCGCAGGAACCACCGCGCGCTGACCATCGGCCCACCGGACTCGCCGGACGTGCTGATCGCCAGCCAGTTGGCCGCCCGTTGCGGCCTCGACCACCGGGTGATCCCCACGCAGAACCTGGGTGACCTGGGGCGCGAGGAACTGCAGGCGCTGCTTGCCGTCGCCACGGAGACTTACGACAACGCCGCCAATCCGATCGACAAGGCCGCGCTCGTCCTGGTCAATCAGCGGTTCCCCAGCGCGGCGCGGTTCAGCGGCCAGAACGGGGAGATCCTGCGGGGTTTCTATTATCCCGGACAGCCGCTGGCGCGGCAGCCGAGCGAGGACCTGGCGCAGGGGCTGCTGCGCTGGCGATTGGTGTCCAACGAATGCGTCGATCCGCGCCTGTTCGCCGGCGGGCCCTATGGCGAACTGCGAGCGCGGGCGGAGACCCGCGTGGTGCGCCAGCTTGCTGAGGCGCGGGGCCCCTGGTGGGCGGCGCTTGATCGATACTACCTCTACGAGCGGATGCAGCGATGGGTCGGCAACAGCGCCAGCAACACCCTGGGCGACCGGACTGTGCTCTATCCGTTCTTCGATCCGCGCTTCGTCGGCGCCGCCTTGGCCGCGCCAGGGAGCGTCAAGCTGAACTCCCGCGCGGCCTTCCAGCTGCTGGCGAACCTCGATGCAGACCTGGCCGCGCAGCGGCTGGACAGCGGCCTGCAGCCGCTGGCCATGAGCCGCTCGCTGGCGCTGAGCCGGCTGGAAGAGGGAAGATACTTCCTTCAGAAGGTCGCCAAGCGGACCAAACGCGTGCTGAGCCGTGGCCAGCACGTCACACTCGGCGCGACCTCGATCGTCGAACTCTGGGGACAGCATGGTCTCAACGAAACCCTGCCGGTGGCGGCGCTGCAGCGGACCGGTCTTTTCGATGACGCCGCCTTGGAAAGCGTGGCGACCGGAACCTGGCTGCCCAACCGCGCGACGCTGGGTTTCCTTTTGATGATATCAGGGCTGGTGACGTCCCAGGAGACGACAGGCGCCAAGCCGGTCGCGGCGGCGGCGGCGTTGTGAGCCGGGAGAAGGCCATGGCTTCCCACATGCGCGCCGCGTTGGCCGTCCTGGCGCTGCTGGTCGCGGCGCCGGCCAGGTCCGCGGGGCCGGAGCCGGGCTATTATGTCAACTTCGCCAGCGGCAACGACAACGCCGACGGCCGCTCGCCTGCCACGGCCTGGCGTCATGCGCCGGGCGATCCGACCGCCACGGGCGTTCCGGCCGCCAAGAAGCTGGCCGGCGGCGACACGGTCTATTTCGCGGCCGGCGTCCGCTATCGCGGTGGCCTCACGCTGAACGGCAGCGGGACCGCCGAGCGCCCAATCGTGTTCACCAGCGCACCTGGAGGCCAGCCGGCGATCATCGACGGCAGCGATCCGGCGCAGTCCGTTCGGTCCTGCCGTTCGGCCGAAGACTGCGGGGGCGCCAAGGACTGGGCGAAGCTAGTGCGGGCCGACTTCGGCCGGTCGCTGCCGCACGACGCGGCGCTGTTCACCGAGACCGAGCCCCTATTTCCGGCCCAGAGCCCCAACGCCCACGACATCTTCAACAGCGACCAGGTCGACGAATACCTGCCGGTCAACGGCGCCGATCTGGCGAACGGGATCGCCCATCTGCCGGGTGACATCGCCAAGGGCCTGACGACGCCTGGCGAAAAGAGCCTGGCGCTGTGGATCAGGAGCAATCAGATCGTCTATCGCGACATCACCAGCCTCGATGGCGATATCGCCCACTTCGACGCCACCGGCCTGAAATTCTACGACGACCGGCCCGATCGGATCGCGGTCGTCGGCCATCCCTCGCTGGTGGATCGGCCTGGCGAATACGCCCTGATCGAAAACCGCTCGGCTGCGGTGGTCGACATGCCCAAGGGCGCGAGCCAAATCTTCTTCGCCACCGGACGAGGCGGCATCGAGGTGCTGGGTCACTCCAATGTCGTGGTGAAGAACCTGACCTTCGAGAACATGGCCGACGATGGACAGTCGGTCCGGTCCGGCATCGCCGTCGCGAATTCCACGGGATCGCCCACCGGCCTCAAGATCATCGGCAACCGGTTTCGCAACTTCCGGATGCTGAAAGGGCAGGGGCCGATCATCCTGCACGGTGTCGATGACGTCCTGATCGCCGACAACGACATCGATACGGTCGCGCTCGGCTCGGCGATGCGGATCTCGAGAAGTTCGCGCATCGTCGTCCATGGAAACCACATCCGGCGCATCGGGCGGACAGGCTTGATGCTGCTAAGCGACAATACCGCCGAGGTCGACGAAAACACCGTCAGCGAGTCCCGCGGCGTGCATGGCAACGGCCTCTCAGTCTATCTGGACAATCATGACATCCGCGTCATCGCCAATACCATCGTCGACTCTATCCGTCCGGTGACCTTCAAGGGCAACAAGGACGGACAGCCCAACAACATTCTCTTCGCTCATAACCTCTTCGTCGGCAGCGCCGATTCAGACGCGGCGATCACAAGTTGGGGCGACAAGGCGCACGGCGTGACTATCGAGGATAACGTGCTGATGGGCGGCAAGGTCGGGGCCAGGCTGTCGACGGTGGACCTGGCCGTGACGGTGCGTAACAACTTCACCGATGGGGTCGCCACCAAAGGCAAGGACTCGCCCTCAGACTGGCAGATCGAGAGCAATCGGTCGGGACGCATCGACTCTACGGAAGGCGTCGCCCTGCTTGGGAAAAATGACGTGGCGGCCGCCAAGAAGCTCTGCTCGCAGCTTCCAACCTCGACGGCGGCGGAAACCGGGGATGGCAAGTATGCCGCCGCGATCGGCGCCGACCTGCGGTGCGGGCGTTAGAGCTTGATGCCGCCGAAGGGCTTCAGGACGAGCGCGATATAGGCCAGCACGGCGACCACGATCACCGCCGACAGCGGGCCTTGTCCATGGTTGCCGACATAGTTGGCGATGGCGCAGCCGATGGCCGGCGGCAGATAGTGGTAGATGGTGTCCTGCGGCTCACCTTCCGACATCGACCGATGCAGGAAGAGCACAACAAGACCGCCGAAGATCGCAATTGTGATCCAATCGTAGACGGTTTCCATCAGAACCCTCCCTTACCCCGCATCCGACCACACCTAGGCTCGACACGTCCGCGTCGCAATCGGACAATTTGCGCCTTGTGGCCGCAGGAAGGTGCAAGAAGCGCGCCGATTGTGGCCCGGGGCGCGGTCGGGCGCCGATCCGCAAGCTGGGCCATGGGGTTTCAATCCGTCCGCTCGGAGATCTCCGCCGGGTTGCCGATGGCGTAGGATCTGGGGGCCATGTTCTTGGTGACCACCGCGCCCGGTGCGATGACGCAATCCTCTCCGATGGTCAGGCCGGGCAGCACGATGGCGCGCGGACCCAACTCGCTGCGCGCTCCGATGTGGGTGTCGAGATAGACGCCGCGGGTCATGTCGTGGGTCAGCACGACCGCATGGTCGGCGATGATGCAATCCTCGGCGATGTGGATGCCGCGCGGCCACGTCCGGTCAATCAGCGCCGTGGCCGCGATCCGGGCGCTGGGGTGGATGTCCATGCCCCAGACGCGGGTCTGCAGCAGGCGCTGAAAACGCGCCCTCAGCGAGGGGGCCGCGAGCCTATTCATCTATGTCCCAACCCCGGATTCGCTGGCGCTACGCTTATCGCGTTCGCAGAAGCACGATAAGAGAACTTCAGAGGACTCGTCCATGGCGCTTAAATCCCTGAACCAGTTGCGCTTCGTGCGCACGGCGATCATCGCCTGCCGGAATCAATGGTTGCAGCTGCGCTACGGCGTCTCCCTCGGCTCCAGGGTTAGCGTCTCGCTGTCGGCGCGGTTCGCGCCGGGGCGGCGCGGCGACATCGTGGTCGGCAACGAGACCCTGATCGCCTTCAAGACCTTCCTCTACACCCGCGTCCCGTCGACCGGAGAATGCCGGCCGATCCGCATCGGCAACCGCTGCTTTGTCGGTGGCGGCAGCGTGATCCTGCCGGGCGTGACGATCGGCGACGAGAGCATCGTCGGCGGTGGCTCGGTGGTGTTCGAGGACGTGCCACCGCGCTGCATCGTCGGGGGCAATCCGGCGCGTGTGCTACGCCGGAATATCGAGGTCGGTCCCTGGGGACGCCTCAAGGGCGCCGACGAGAACACCGACAAAATGTACTACGGCATCGTGAGCTAGGCCCTCCATGTCATCGTCCGAGACCCGTCTCAAGTCTCAGGAGCCGCGCCGTCGCGCCATCTATGCGGGCTTGGCGGTGGCAGCGCTCGTCCTGGTCATGATCGCCGGACTGGCGGCGTTCCGGATGTCGGGCCTGTCGATGGCTGGCGAGGATGACCCCTACAACCGGCCGGGTCGGCTGGTCCGTCTGCCGGATGGGCGGCGGCTGAACTTCGTTTGCATGGGCCATGGCGCGCCGACGGTGGTGCTGGAGTCCGGCTACGGCGCCAACGCGCGAGCCTGGGCGCACGTCCAGCCGGTCGTCGCGCGCACCACGCGGGTCTGTTCCTACGACCGCGCGGGCTACGGCTTCAGCGATCCGGGGCCGGCGCCGCGCGATGGGGAGGCGATCGCCCGGGACCTGGACTTCGGCCTGAAGGCGGCCGGGGTCTCCGGACCCTATGTGGTGGTCGGCCACTCGGCGGGCGGACTCTATGCGCGGCTGTTCGCCGCCCGGCGACTGAAGGAGGTGGTGGGGCTGGTGTTCGTCGACAGCTCGGTGGAGCACCAGACGCAGCGCATGGAGGCGATCTTCGGCCCCGGCGCCGGCAGCCTGGAGGGCCAGCAGCGGCGGGCGCAGCGGTGCCTGAGCCTCACCTCCGACCGGAGCACACCGGCCGATTCGCCCGGGTTGCTGGAGTGCGCGCCGGCCAAGCTCGACGCCCATAGCCGCAAGGTCGCGCTGCGGCCGGACTACTGGCGCACGCAGCTTTCGGAACTGGACAACCTTTTCACCACCACCTCGGGCGAGGTCGATCGGGTGGGGAACCTCCTGCAGGACATTCCGGCGATCGTGCTGACGGCGGCCAAGGCGGATGGCGTGGCGGCGACCAGGGACGATCCAGGCGCCATGGCTTGGCAGGCCATGCACCGTCAGTTGGCCGCGCGGTTCCTGCGTGGCGAGGCGCGCAACGTGAGGTCCTCGCACCTGATGATGAACGACCGGCCGGAGGTGGTGACGGCCGCGATCCTCGAGCTGGTGACGGCGGCCCGCAAGCGCTGAGGCTTCAGCGCACCACGGCGCTGTCGCCCAGCACGCAGGGCAGGGTGCGGGCCATGATCGACAGGTCCAGCCACACCGACTGGCGCTCGACATATTCCAGGTCGAGCGAGACCCGGCGCCGTACCGCCTCCGGCGTATCGACCGGACCGCGCGAACCATTCACCGCCGCCCAGCCGGTGAGGCCGGGCTTCATGCGGTGGCGGTGGGCGTAGGTTTCTACGAGCTTGGAAGCTTCGGCGCCGTTGGTCAGCATGCCGATGGCGTGCGGGCGCGGGCCCACGAGGGACATCTCGCCCCGGATCACGTTCCAGAGCTGCGGCAGCTCGTCGAGGCTGGTGCGGCGCAGGAACCGGCCGACCTTGGTCACCCGGTCGTCGTCGGCGGTCACCTGACGGACGGCGGCGTAGTCGCTCATCTCGGTGCGCATGGAGCGGAACTTCCAGACCAGCACCTCCTCGTTCATGTAGCCGTGGCGGCGCTGCTTAAAGAGCACGGGACCTGGGCTATCCATACGGATGGCGATGGAGATCGCCACCAGCGCCGGCGCGAGCACGATCAGGGCGGCGAGCGAGAAGGCGACGTCGATGCTCCGCTTCAGGGCCGCCTGCAGGGCGCCGCGACGGACGCCCGACAGGTGCGACAGCGGCATGTCCAGCAGCCGCTCCTGCGCCGCGCGCTCGCTGACCGGGTCGAAGCCGTCCATCAGGAGGCTGATATCGTTGGGGCAGGGCGCGAGCTCGGCGATCAGCTGGGCGATCCGGGCGGTGGCGCCGGGCGGCACGGCGACCACGATGCGGTCGACATAGGGCAGCAGGCGATGGGACTTCACATCGGCGGTGCGGCCGAGCACCGGCACGCCGAAGATGTGCTTGGGCGCCCGTTCGCCGCGGTCGTCGAAGATCCCCAGGATGTTCACGTCGCGGTTGGACAGCGCCACGGCGACCAGCCGTTGCGCCGCCGGCGTCGCGCCCACGATCATCAGGTTGGGCGTCAGCGCCCCTTGCCGGCGCAGGCGGCGGATGTAGCTGAACCAGGCGAGGTGCGAGGTGCAGAGCAGGGGCACGGCGGTCAGGCACCAGTCGACGATGCGAAGGATATTCTCCGCCTTGGCGTCCGGCGCCGTGACCGAGGCGAAGGCCAGCAACATCAGGCCCGAGCCACCGACCGCGCCGATCACCTTGTAGAGGTGCTGAAACAGCCGCTCGCGCGCCGTCAACTGATAGGCCTCGAGGCTGATCAGGGTGGCGGCCACCAGCACCGAGGCGGCGAGTAGCAGCACGTTGGAGCCGACGAGCGCGTCGCCCTGGCATTTGATGTAGAAGAGGCCGGCGATCAGGGCGAGGTCGCTCGCCTGCACCAGCCGGGTCAGCGATCCGCCGCCGAGCCGCGACCGGGCGCTCGCCAGGCGAAACGGCCGCAAGGGGCCCCGCCGGTCGGCTCCGCTCTTTTCGCGTTCTGCGTTTTCGGCGCCTGCGTCGTACGGCATCTCGGCTTCACCTCGGCTCGTCGTCGTCCGAGAGGATGCGCCTTGGCCGCTGAGCAAGCCGTTAATCGGCCGACAAAAGCCCAGCTTAGCGGGCTTAGAACCGGCGGCGGCCGGAATAGGGTTCCCGTCGCGGGCCGCCCGGGGTCCGCGCTTCGCCAGTCACCGGATGGACCAGGCGGATCGTCGGCTGCGCCGGGAAGGGCGCGGGATCGGGCGTGGCCGGAGCCTCCTCGAATTCCGCGGCGTCGCCTTCAACGCCTCCGGCCGGCGACAGGCGGACCAGCGCGAGACCGGAAAGCACGTCGCCGCTGCGGGACATCAGGAGTTCGACGGTTTCCTCGGCCAGGCCGAGCGAGCGATAGAGGTTCCGGCGCGCCCGTCGCTCCGCGCGAAACATCGCAACGGTCAGCGCGATCCCTGCCAGAAGCAGCGCCAGTCCGACGAGAAGCGAAATCCACAACAGCATGGAACCCCGTCACGAAAGGGGAAGTCTCTCGCACGCCGCCTGTCCCGAACCTGAACAGCCCGTCGGCGCCGGTCTCCCGCGCTGCAAAAGCTACGCCTGAACTATGACGAAAGATGCACCTTCGCATAGGCCTTGGTGGCGGCCCTGCCACAGTCCGGAAATCACCGGCGGTCACCCATCTGAGTCCGAAAACCGCGAGACATTCGGCGTCCGCATCCCCACTTTACCCATATGGACATGGATTTCGAAGCCTGCCGCCGCGCTTTCCTCACCCGCGATCCACGGTTCGACGGGCGCATTTTCGGCGCGGTGAGGACCACCGGCATCTACTGTAGGCCGGTCTGCCCGGCCCGCACGCCAAAGCCGGAGAACATGACGTTTTATCCGACCGCGGCGGCCTGCCAGGAAGCGGGTTTTCGGCCGTGCCTGCGGTGCCGGCCGGAATCTTCGCCTGACCTTGGGGCCTGGCGCGGCACGTCCAACACGGTCTCCCGCGCGCTGGCGCTGATCGAGGCGGGCGCGATGGACACCGGCGACGTGGACGCGCTGGCCTCACGCCTGGGCGTCGGCGAACGGCAGCTTCGCCGGCTGTTCCGCCAGCATCTGGGCGCCTCGCCGGTGGCAGTGGCCCAGACGCGGCGCGTGCTGCTGGCCAAGCAACTGATCCAGGAGACCCTGCTGCCCATGGGCGAGGTGGCCCTGGCGTCCGGTTTCGGCAGTGTCCGGCGGTTCAACGAGACCTTCCAGCAACTGTTCGGCCGCCCGCCGGGCGCGCTGCGCCGCAGCCGCGCCGAGGAGGCCAGCGCGGCGGCCGGCGGTATCACCGTCAAGCTGCCCTATCGCGCGCCCTATGACTGGGGGGCGATGATCGGCTTCCTTTCGGCGCGCGCCATTCCGGGCGTCGAGAGCGTGACGCCCAAACGCTATACGCGGACCTTGGCGGTCGATGGCGCGCTGGGCGTGGTCACGGTCTCGCCAGGCGCTGGCGACTTCCTGGTGGCGGAAATCCGCTTTCCGAAGGTCCAGGCCCTGCCGGCGGTGATCGCCCGCATCCGCCGCGTCTTCGACCTGACCGTCGACCCGGGCCTGATCGGAGCGCATCTCAGCCAGGATCCGGCGTTGGCCCCGCTGGTCGCCGCGCGGCCCGGCCTGCGCGCGCCGGGCGCCTGGGACGGTTTCGAGCTCGCCGTGCGGGCGATCCTCGGCCAGCAGATCACCGTCACCGCCGCCCGCGGCCTCGCCGCCAAGCTGGTGGAAGCCTATGGCGCCCGCCTGGACGATCCCTTCGCCGCCTCGCTTGGCCTGACGCGGGCCTTCCCGGCGCCGGCCGACATCGTGGGCCAGGACATCGCCGCGCTCGGCATGCCCAAGGCGCGCGGGGCGGCGCTGGAAGCCCTGGCCCGGACGGTGGCGGCCGATCCGGCCATCTTCACCCCGCGCGGCGACCTGGAGAGCGCCATCGCGGCGTTGAAGGCGTTGCCGGGCGTCGGCGAATGGACCGCCCAGTACATCGCGCTTCGCGAACTGCGCGAGCCCGACGCCTTTCCGCAGGCCGATATCGGCCTGCTGCGCGGCATGGCCGACGAGACGGGCCGGCGGCCGACGCCCGCTGAGCTATTGGCCCGCGCCGAGGCCTGGCGGCCCTGGCGGGCCTATGCCGCACAACATCTCTGGGCCGCCGACGCGGACCAGATCGCCACGCCGAAGAGGAGCAAGACCGATGCCCAGCAACAACGCGCCGCCTGAAATCCTGACCCTCGACCGGCTCGCCACACCGATCGGGACGGCTCTGCTGGTCACCGATGAGGAGGGCGTCCTGCGCGCCTTCAACTGGACCGACTATGAGCCGGCGATGCTGACCTGGATCGGCCGCCACTATCCGAAGGCGAAGCTGGTCGAGGGTCGCGCGTCGGCGCCGGTGCGGAGCGCTTTCGAGGCCTACTTCAACGGCGCGGCCGACGCCCTGGAGCGCGTGCCCTGGAAGGCCTCCGGCACGCCCTTCCAGCTGAAAGTCTGGGAGGCGCTGTGCAGCATCCCGGCCGGCGAGACCCTGAGCTACGCCGGTCTCGCCGAGCGGATCGGCCGGCCAACGGCGATGCGGGCCGTGGGCCACGCCAACGGCGCCAATCCGGTGGCGGTGGTGGTTCCCTGCCATCGGGTGATCGGAGCGGATGGATCGCTGACCGGCTATGGCGGCGGCCTGCCGCGCAAACGCTGGCTGCTGGGGCTCGAGGGCGCGCCGTTCAAGGACCGGATCGCCGCCTGAGACGCGCCGCGGCGCCACTTCCATTCTGGCCGGATGTTGTTACGCAGGCGCGGTGATCTCCCTGCGCCTCTGCATCACCGTGCCGCTGGCGGCCATGGCTCTGGGCTGCGCCGCCGCGGCGGTGGCCGCGCATGGCGGACGATTCAGCGTCAAACTGGACGTGCTGACCCACTTCACACCGATCTACCTGCTGGGCGGCCTGTTGGCGGTGGCCGTGGGGCTCTTCCTGGGGCGTCCTGGGCTGACCTGGGTGGTCGCCCCCGGCGCGGTGGCGGTGCTCGCCAGCGTGGCCCTGATGGCGCCGGAGTTCCTGGCCAGCGCCGGGCCGAAAGCGACCGGCGACGGTCCGCGGCTGACGATCGTGCAGTTCAACGCCTGGGGCGGCAATCCCAAGGCCGATCAGGCGCTGGCCTGGATTCTGGACCAGCACCCGGACATCGTGGTGCTGGAGGAGGGCAGCCGGATTGGCGGCCGGCTGATGACAGAGGGCGGCTACCACGCGAGCTGCCGTGGCTGCCTGGCCGTGATCTATTCCAAGCTGCCCCTGGTCGCCGACAACACCGTGCGCCACGGCCAGAAGGTGAAGCCCAAGGTCTCCTGGGCGACCTACACCGATCTCGATGGCCGATTCACGGTCTTTGGGGTGCATCGGCCCTGGCCGACCAAGTTCGCCCGCGACCGCGAGGAGACGGACGCCCTCAACGCCATGGTCGCGGCCCGCCCACGGGATCGCTCGATCGTGGTCGGCGATTTCAACTCCACGCCGTGGTCCTTCGCGCGACGCCGCGAAGACAAGGCGCTTGGCCTGATCCGCCGCACCCGCGGCCTTTTCAGCTGGCCCGCCGAGCAGGTGAGCCACAATCACCTGCCCGCGATGTTTCCCGTGTTGCCGATCGACCACGTCTATGCCGGCGCGGGCTGGCGGACGGTGGCGGTGAAGCGGGGCCCGAAGCTCGGATCGGACCATTATCCGGTTCTGGTGATCCTGGAATCCGACGTGCGGCCCGCTGCGCCGCATTGAGGCCAACGATCCGCCGCTGACCTGGCCCCGTGCTGTGATATGAGCGGCGTCCCCCTACATAGGGCGAGGCGAGCCTTTTCCTCAAGAAGAGCCTCGAGGCGACCACCGGCGAGGCGATGGAAGAGTTCCTGCGACAGTACGGGCCGATCGGGATTTTCCTGGGGGCGGGCTTCGAAGGCCAGACGGCGGTGATCGTCGGCGGCTTGCTGGCGCGTCAGCACATTCTGCAGCTATGGCTGGTGCTGCTCAGCGCCTCGGCGGGGTCCGGCCTGGTCGATCACCTGCTGTTCGTGGCCGGGCGGCAGTTCCGAAGCCACCGCTGGGTGGTCCGCGCGACGCAGCAGCCGGCGTTCGCCAAGGCGCTGGGCTTCATCGAGAAATACCCGGTCGGCTACATCATGGTGTTCCGCTTCATCTTCGGCCTGCGGGTGGCGAGCCCCATCGCCGTGGGCGTCTCGAAGATCCCGACCTGGCGGTTCACCGTGCTCAATATCCTGGGCGCCATCCTCTGGGCGACGGTCTTCACCATGGCCGGCTTCATCTTCGGCGAGGCGGTGCATAATCTGCTGGGCAAGGGCCATCACGCCGGACGCTGGACCCTGATCGCGGCGGGCGGGTTCATCCTCGTCGTGGCGATCGTCTGGGCCGTCCGCTACCTGTTGCGCCGCCGCAAGCCTCCGGCGGAAACGGCGGCTGGGATCAACTGAGCCGCGAGGCCCGTTGCGGGAAACCCGCGCCGAGCGTAGCGCTGGGTTGTCCATGGGCGACTCGCACCTTTCCCGCCGTTCGTTGTTCACCGCCGTGACCGTTCTGACGCTTGGCGGCCGGGCCCGGGCGGAGGTTGGAACGCAGAGCCACGTCTGGCCCGATGGCGCGAGGGCCGCGGTCAGCCTGACCTATGACGACGGGCTGAACAGCCAGCTCGACAACGCCGTGCCGGAACTCAAGCGGCTAGGCCTGAAAGCGACCTTCTTCCTGACCGCCGACAACGCCCATTGGCGGCTGGCCGACTGGGAGGCGCTCGCCCGGGACGGCAACGAGGTCGCCAACCACACCATGACCCATCCCTGCGCCCTGGCCGGCTATTCCGCCGGGCGTTTCGAGACGGCCGAGGTCGACCGGATGCAAGGCTATCTCGACCACAACTTCGGACCGGGCCGGGAGCGGACCTTCGCCTATCCCTGCGGCTACCTCGGTCTGGGGCATGGCGGACGGCATACGCGTTACGCCCGCTATCGGCGGGTGCTGGAGCATGACGGGGTGGTGGCCGCGCGCACCACCGCCGGCGGCCCCAACCGGCCGGAGGATGTGGTCGCCGACCGGCTGCGGCTGCACGCCTTCGAGCCGACCTATGAAGCCGACGGCGTGGCGGCCGCCATGCGCTACCTGAACGAGACCGTGGCCCGCGGCGGGTGGGCCATTCTCGTGTTCCACGGCGTCGTGCCGGAGTGGCGAGGCGAGGGCGACGCCAGTGTCGCCAGCCACAACAAGATCCTGGCCAGGGTCGCGGAGCCCGACCTGTGGTGCGCGCCGATGGGGCAGGTGTTCGACTATGTGGAGAGCCGCTGGCGGCGGCGGGTTTGAACCCATCGACAAGCGCAACATTACGCAAAATTCACGCGGCCGCCTGTCGCTCCATGGCCCGGCTTGTCGTATAGCACCGCTCGACGGAATCGCTTCGCGGCCGGGGATCGGCGATGACGACCTTTACCGAAATTATCGCTACGGTGGTCGTGCACTCTTCGGCCGTCGCGCTGTCGCATTTCGGGATGACCATGGAGCCCGCTCCAGTCGACCGGGCGACGCCGCCGCCAGTGGAGCGCGTGGTCGCCCGCACGCCTGCGCCACACAAGGTCGTCAAGCTGACGTCCTGCCCGCAGATGCGCCACCACGCGCATGCGATGAAAGTCTAGGCCCAGCCGCTCACATCGCCGTTTGATCGTGTCTTTGGCGCGCGCGGCTGTTTGCGTCGCGACCTATCGCAGGTAATCCTCTTGCGGCGGTCTGAGGCCGCTGACGAGAGAGGCGTATGGCGATCAGGAAGCGGACCCGGCCGGCGGACTTTGGCGCGTCTGCGCGCGAGCGGCTCGCTGAGACGCCGCTGGCCGAGACGCAGGTCCATGACGCGGTCGAACCCCTGGAACTGACCGCCGACGCCGCCCGGCCTCTGGAGCCGCCGCCGTCGCGTTCCGCCGTGACCGCCGCCTCGCCCCGCACGCCCGCGCCACGCGCGGCGGTCGAGGCGTTCGAAGACGCCGCGCCCGACGCCTTTCGGCCGCCGCCCGGCTGGCCGGTCTATCTGGTGGCGTTCGCGGTGGCGGTGCTGTGGGCGCTGGGACCGATCGCCTTTGCGCTGGGCTACCGCGGCGGTCTCGCACCGTTCCGCAACGACAGCTTCGCGCTGACCGTGTTCGCGCTGCTGGCGGTGGGGCCGGCGATCTTCGTGTTCGGCTGCGCCTATATGATCCGCCAGGGCCAGAAGCTGGGCGCCGAGGCGCGCCGGGCCAAGGCCATGGCCGAGGAGATGCTGAGCCCGGCGCTCGCCGCCGCGGCCCGCGCTTCCGACGTCGCCCGCGGCGTCCGCGAGGAGATCGCCCGCGCCGGCGAGGCCGCCGACGAGGCCCGCGAGACCCTGCTGGCGCTACGCGAGGCCCTGGCGCTGGAAAGCGAGCGGCTGGTGGAGAGCACCGACATCTCGATCCGCACGACCCGCGAACTGACCACAACGCTTGGGCGCGAACGCTCCGAGATGGGCGCCCTGGCCCACAGCCTTGACGCCCAGGCCGGTCGGGTCACCGACAGCATCAACCAGCAGGCCAAGATGGTGGCCGAGGCGACGGAGCTCGCCGAGACGCAACTGCGCGAAGCCGAGGCGGCGCTCTCCGCGCGAGCCGCTGACCTGGCCGCCGCCGCCGGCGAGGCCAGCGACGCCGCCCGCACCGCCGGTGAGGATCTCACCCGCCACATCGCCCGCCTGGAAACCGCCGGAACCGGCGTCGCCGAGCAGGTGCGCGCGGTGGAGACCGGGCTCACCGAACAGCGCACGGCGCTGATCACCCTGACCCAGACCCTGAAGGCCGACCACGAGGGCTTCGCCGACGAGGCCGAGGCGCACGCCGCCAAGCTCGGCGAATTCATCAGCCAGGCGCGCGCCTCCTCGAGCGAACTGACCGACCGGGCGATGAAAGGCGGTGAGAGCCTGCGCGCCCTGATGGCCGACGCCGCCGAACAGTTCCGCGACCTGGCCGAGACCGCCAAGGCCGAGCGCGAGGAATTCGGCCAGTCGACCCTGCAGTCGCTGGAAACGGTGTCAGGGGCAGCCGCCGAACAGCGGGCGCAGATGGAGGCCCAGACGCGGTCCGCCATCGAAGCCCTGGCCGCCGCCGCCGAGGAGACCCGCGCCGCCGCCGCCAGCCACGCGGCGGCCGCCCGCGAGCAGGTCGATCAGCTTTCCGAGGCGGCTTTCGAGGCCGGCCAGAAGGCCAACCAGATTTTCGAGGCGCGGCTATCGGAAGCCCGCGCGCTCGTCGAACAGTCGTCGGCGATGGTCGACCAGGCTGGCGCGGCCACCGCCCAGCGGCTGGAGGAGGGCGCCGCGGCCGCCCGCGCCTCGCTCACCGACCTGCAAGAGATGATGGCCGACATCGACCGCCGCGCGGCCAAGCTGCCGGCCAGCGCCCAGGAGCAGATCGACCTGGTCCGCGCCGCCGTCGCCGAGGGCCTCGCGGAACTCACCAACCAGGCCCGCCAGACGGCGGAGGAAGCACAGGCCATCGACGCGGCCTTCCAGGAGCGCGCGCGACGCAATTTCGAGATGCTCAGCGAGGCGGTGCGGCTGATGGGGGTCTCGGCGACCCTGCCGCCCGCGCCGCTGCCGCCGGTCGCGGCCTCCCTAGCCGCACCGTCGACGCGCGCCGTCGCTCGGCCTCGTCCGGCCGTCAAGGCCCCAGAGCCGGAGCCCGCGCCCGTCGAGCTGGTGGCCGACGAGGACGATCTGGCGCTGGAGGAGCTGATGGAGCCAGCGCCGGCGCGCGCCGCGCCCACCGTGGCCGAGGCGCCGGTCGAGGACCCCGGCCTGCGCCCGCGGTTGAAGCTAAAGCTGACGCCGACCGCCACCGACGAGGAATTCTCAGCGGTCTTCGAATCCGCCGGCGGGATCGCCGCCGAGCCGCCCGAACCTGCTCACGAGGGCGAGTCCTGGACCTGGAAGGACCTGCTGGCCTCGATCGACGGGGCCGACGCCGACGGCGAACGGCTGCAGGACATCCTGGGCGACGAACTGGCCCAGATGGGCGTCGAGCCGGCCAAGCTGCTGCCCAAGGCGCGGATCGACGAGATCGCCGCCGCCGTGCAGACCGGCGACTTGGATGGCGCGCGCGAAGTGGTCAAGCGCCTGGCGCCGGCCGCGACCCGGCGCATCGCGCGGCGGCTGGTCACCGACGAGGCGATCCGGCGGCAGGTGCAGGTCTATGTCCGCCGCTACCAGACCCTGGTGGACGATGCGGTGGTGCGCGACCCGGAAGGCTTCCTGATGGCCAGCCTGCTCGGCGACGACGCGGGGCGCATCTATCTGCTTGTCGACGCCGCCGCGGGCGATCCCGTCTAGGGGTGGCCACGCTCAGAGCCCGGGCCGAACGCTGGCCGCTGGCGCAGGCCTTTGTCATTTCCCGAGGCGCCAAGACCGAAGCCGAGGTGGTGGTCGCCGAGATCGTCGAAGGGTCTCACCGCGGGCGCGGCGAGTGCCTACCCTATGGGCGCTACGGCGAGACGGTCGAAGGCGTGATCGGGCAGATCGAAGGGCTGCGGGCGCGAATCGAGGCGGGCCTTGGGCGCGGCGAATTGCAGGACCTGCTGCCGCCCGGCGCGGCCCGCAACGCCGTTGACTGCGCGCTCTGGGACCTGGAGGCCAAGCGGGCCGGCGTCCGCGCCTGGACGCTCGCCGGACGCACGCGGCTCGACCCGGTGAAGACCTGTTTCACCATCAGCCTGGGGCCGCCGCAAGCGATGGCGGAGACCGCCAGGGCCAATGCCCGCCGGCCAATGTTGAAGCTGAAGATCGGCGGCCCCGACGACCTTTACGGCGTCGCCGCGGTGCGCGCCGCCGCGCCCCGCAGCCGCCTGATCGTCGACGCCAACGAAGCGCTGAGCTTCGACGAATTGCGCCGTCTTGCGCCGGAGTTCGCCCGGCTGGAGGTGAAGTTGCTGGAGCAACCCCTGCCGGCCGGCCAGGATGGCGAGTTGGAAGGCTATGAAAGCCCCGTGCCGCTCTGCGCGGACGAAAGCCTTCACACCCGGGCCGAACTGGCTGCCTGCGCGCGGCGCTACCGTCTTGTGAACATCAAGCTCGACAAGGCCGGCGGCCTCACCGAGGCCCTGGCGCTGGTGGCGGACGGCCGCGCCCTGGGGCTGGGCGTGATGGTCGGCTGCATGGTGGCGACCTCGCTTTCCATGGCGCCGGCTCTGATCCCGGCGCAGGGCGCCGAGGTCGTCGACCTGGACGGTCCGCTGCTGCTGGCGCGTGACCGGAGACCGGGCCTCTCCATCGTTGGATCGCTGATCGAACCGCCGTCGCCGGAACTCTGGGGCTGACGGCATAGGACGGCACGGTTGGGAAAGGATGCGGCGTTAGACTGTGCAGCCTTGCCGCCGCGCCGACGTTGGGGCTCACATGGAATCCGAGCGGGACCGCGCCCACCGCGCCTGGCGCAACGCCGAGCGCATTAAGAAGCTGTCCGACAACCTGGTCCGGATCGGGCCTTGGGGCCTGGGCCTCGACGGGGTGCTGGCCTGGGTGCCGATCGCCGGCACGGTCTACAGCCTGGGGTCCGGCGCCCTGCTGCTCTACGAGGGCGTCCAGGCCCACGCCGCGCCTTGGACGCTTACCCGCATGGCCGCCTACATGATCGCCAACAGCGCCATGAGCGACGTGCCGATCGTCGGCTGGGCGATGGACACCCTGTTCCGGGGCCAGGCGATGGCCGCCAACGCCCTGCAAAAAGACATCGTGGCGCGTCATGGCCGCCCGGAGATGGCGGTCGATGCGCCGTCCTGGCGTTCCGTGGTGCGCCCGGCGCGCTGAAGCGTCGGTCGCCGGCTTCCCGAACCTGAGACAAACCGTGCTAGTGACCGCGCGAGCCTTCCTTGCGCGAGATCCTGAATGCTGCAGAACCCGTTCACCCGGACGCCCGCGAAGATCGCGGTGATCGGCCTGGGCTATGTGGGGCTGCCGCTGGCCGTGGCCTTCGCCGCCGAGCACGAGGTGGTGGGATTCGACGTCAAGGCGCAGCGGATCGCCGAGCTTTCCGTCGGCGAGGACCGGACGCTGGAGGTTTCGGCCGATGAACTGGCGGCGGCCAAGGGGCTAAAGCTCAGCTCCGATCCGGCGGACCTGAAGACCTGCAACGTCTTCATCGTGACGGTGCCGACCCCGATCAACCCCGACAAGAGCCCCGACCTTTCCGCCCTGCTGGCGGCCAGCCGCACGGTGGGCGCCGCGATCGGCCAAGGCGGCGTGGTGATCTATGAGAGCACGGTCTATCCGGGCGCGACGGAAGAGGACTGCGTGCCGCTGGTGGCGGCCGGATCGGGCCTGACGTTCAACGAGGGCTTCTTCGCCGGCTACAGCCCCGAGCGGGCCAATCCAGGGGATCCGACCCACCGCCTGGCCAATATCGTCAAGGTCACCGCCGGCTCGACGCCGGAGGCCGCGAACTTCGTGGATGCGCTCTATCGGTCGGTGGTGACGGCGGGCACGCACCGGGCGAGCTCGATCCGGGTGGCCGAGGCGGCCAAGGTGATCGAGAACACCCAGCGGGACCTAAACATCGCGCTGATCAACGAATTCTCGTTGATCTTCCAGCGGCTTGGCGTCGATACCTCAGAGGTGCTGGCGGCGGCGGGCACCAAGTGGAACTTCCTGAATTTCCGCCCGGGCCTGGTGGGCGGCCACTGTATCGGGGTCGATCCCTACTACCTGACGCACAAGGCCGAGGCCCTGGGCTACCACCCCGAGGTGATCCTCGCTGGGCGGCGGATCAACGACGGCATGGGGGCCTATGTGGCCCGCGAACTGGCCGCCGAGATGGGCCGCCGAGGGACGCTGGCCGAGGCCGCGCGGGTGCTGGTGATGGGGCTGGCGTTCAAGGAAAACTGCCCCGACCTGCGCAACACCCGGGTGATCGACATCATCGCGGCGCTGCAGGCCGATGGCGCGGCGGTCGACGTCTGGGACCCCTGGATCGACGCCGACGAGGCGCGCCACGAATACGGCCTGGATCTGCTGGATGCGCCGGCGGCCGGGGCCTATGACGCCATCGTGCTGGCCGTGGCGCACGCGCAGTTCATCGAGCTTGGTCCAGACGCCATCCGCGCGTTCGGCAAGCCGGGGTCGGTGCTGTTCGACGTGAAGAGCGTCCTGCCCAAGGCCGCGGCCGACCTTCGGCTCTAGAGCAGGTCTTCGATGCGGATGGGGAGCTCGCGGATGCGCTTTCCCGTGGCGTGGAAGACCGCGTTGGCGACGGCGGCGTTCATGCCGACGATGCCGATCTCGCCGATGCCCTTGACCCCCAGCGGGTTCACCCGGTGGTCCTCCTCCGGCACGAAGATCACCTCGACCTGGCCTACATCGGCGTTTACCGGGATCAGGTAGTCGGCGAAGTTGGTGTTCACGTAGCGGGCGGCGGTCTTGTCGATCTCGGTCATCTCGTGCAGGGCCGAGGACAGGCCCCAGATCGCGCCGCCCATGAACTGGCTGTAGGCGGTCAGCGGGTTGACGATGGTTCCGGCCGCGAAAGCGCTGACCACTCGAGGCGTGCGGATCTCGCAGGTCAGGCGATGGACGCGGACCTCCACGAACTGGGCGCCGAAGGCGAAGGCGGTGACGTCCCGGCGGCCGGTTCCACGCACCATGGCCGTCTTGCCCTGATAAAGCCCTTGCGCCGCGTCGGGCGGCAAGCCTTGCGGCACGTTCTCGGCGTGGACGACAACTCCGCCCAAGCGGCCGACCGCCTGAGCCAGGGGCTCGGTCTTGCCGTCCGGCCCCGTCAGGGCGCCGCCGACGAGCTTCAGGGTCTTGGGGTCGGCGCCGGCGAAGGGGCTGGCGTTGTTCTGCGCGGCGGCCAGCGCGATCCGGCTGCGCATCTCCTCGCAGGCCTTGGCGGCGACATTGGTGGTGGAGGCAGCGTTGTTCGACCCGCCGGCCACGGGCACCGGCGGCAGGTTGGAATCGCCCAGCTCGACGGTGACGTCGGCGATCTTCAGACCCAAGCCATCGGCGACCGCGATGGCGACGGTGGTGTAGGCGCCGGTGCCGATCTCGTGGGCGGCGAGCTGCATCACCGCCTTGCCGGCCGGGGTCAGCGACAGGCGCGCGGCGGCCGGGCCGATGTTCGAGGGATAGCAGGACGTCGCGCAGCCCAGGCCCACCAGCCAGTCGCCGTCGCGCATGGCCGCGGGCTTTGGATCGCGGCGGCTCCAGCCGAACCGGGCGGCGGCGGCGTCGAAGCATTTCATCAGCGAGCGGCTGGAAAACGGCCTGCCGCTCACCGGATCGGTCTGGGTGTCGTTGATCCGGCGAAGCTCGATGGGATCCATGCCGAGAGCGTAGGCGAGTTCGTCCATGCCGCTCTCCAGGGCGAACATGTAGGGCGTATCCGGCGGGGCGCGCATGAAGCCGGGCGTCGAGCGGTCGGCATGGACCACGTTCACCTTGGTCGCGATGTTCGGGCAGGCGTACATCCGGGCCGTCGTCTCGGTGCCCGAGACGTTGTAGCCGGACGGCCTGGAGGTGACCTCCCAGCCTTCGTGGATCAGGGCGGTGAGTTTGCCATCCCGGGCGGCGGCGAGCTGCAAGTGCTGGCGCGTCTCGGCGCGGTAGGTGGCGATGGTGAAGCCCTGGTCGCGGGTGGGCGCGAGCCGCACTGGCCGTTTCAGCCGCTTGGCCGCCAGCGCGATCCAGACGGTGCGGGAGGTCGCCGCGCCCCGCGAGCCAAAGGCGCCGCCGACATAGCGCGAGACGGTCCGCACATGCGTCGGGTCGAGGCTAAGCTGCTTGGCCACGCTGGCCTTCAGCCCCCACATGGATTGGGTGGGCTCGTAGATGGTGAGGTTCGGCCCGTCCCAGACGCAGGTGGTGTCGAAGAGCTCCAGTGGATTGTGGTGCTGGGTGGGCGTGGCGTAGTGGGCGTCGATCTTCACCGGCGCCGCGGCGAACGCGGCCGCCGCGTCGCCCTTGGCGGGCTCTGGCGACTGCGGATTGGTCTTCTTGGGTTCGGTGGAGGCGCCGGGGCTGTCGAAGGTGGCGCTGGGGCTTTCGGCGGCATAGTCGACCACCACGAGGTGGGCGGCCTCGCGGGCGGCCTCGTAGGTATCAGCGACGACGATGCCGACGATCTGGCCGGCGTGCCAGACCCGGTCGCTTTCCAGGGTCGTGGTGGTGGCCTTGCCGTCCGGCCCCATGAGCGGCTGCGTCTGACCGGCGACGTTCTGGTGGGTGAGGATGTCGAGGACGCCGGGCACGGCCTGGGCGGCGGTGAGGTCGATGTGGCGGATGCGGCCGCGGGCGATCGTGCTGGTCACCAGATAGGCGTAGGCGGGGTTTTCGACCGGCTCGTCGACGGGATAGCGGGCCTGGCCGGTGACCTTGGCGGGGCCATCCACGCGGATCGCGGGCTGGCCGATCAGACGGCCTGGATGATTTGCGGCGTCATCGGCCATCTTCAGACCTCCATCGCCCGCGCCTGGAGGAGCGCGCGCACCAGGGTGCGGCGACCCAGTTCCGGCTTGAACGCCTGCTGGCCGCCGGCCGTGGCGCCGGCGAAGGCGGCGTGGGCGGCGGCTTGCGCCGAGACTTCGTCGAGGGGACGTCCTCGCAGGGTGGCCTCGGCTTCGTGCGATCGCCAGGGCTTGGCGGCGACCCCGCCCAGCCCGACCCGCGCCTCGCGGACGACGCCGGCAGCGTCCAGGTCGAGGGCGACGGCCGCGGAGGTCAGGGCGAACTCGTAGGACTGCCGGTCGCGGATTTTCAGATAGAGCGAGCGGCGGGCCCAGGAACCTGCGGGAACGCTGAAGCCGGTGATCAGCTCGCTGGGCTTGAGGTCGGTCTCGATGTGCGGGGTCTCGCCCGGCAGGCGGTGCAGGTCTTCGAAGGGGATGACCCGGCGGCCCGCGGGGCCTTCCAGGTCGACGGTGGCGCCCAGCGCCGCCAGGGCGACGGCGAAGTCGCCGGCATAGTTGGCGATGCAGCGGTCGCTGACGCCTAGGATCGCCAGCTTGCGGTTGACGCCGTTAAGCGCCGCGCAGCCGGAGCCCGGCTGGCGCTTGTTGCAGGCGCTCCAGCCGGTGTCGCGGAAGTAGGGGCAACGGGTGCGCTGCAGGACATTGCCGCCCAGGCTCGCCATGTTGCGAAGCTGCGGACTGGCGGCGAGGTCAAGGGATTGGGCGATCACCGGGTAGTCGCGGACCACCGCCGGATGCTGCGCGACGTCGGCCATGCGGGCCAGCGCCCCCAGCTTCAGGCCCTCGGCGCCGGCGCGGACCTCGGCGTGGTCGCGGGCGAGCGCGTTGATGTCGACGACGGTCGCGGGGCGCATGACGTCGAGTTTCATCAGGTCGATCAGGGTCGTGCCGCCCGCCAGGTAGTGGACGTTCGCCCCGGCCGCGGCGGCAGCCTTCAGCGCCTGGGCGCGATCGGCGGCGTGCTCGTAGTGGAAAGGCCGCATCAGGCGCGCTCCGCCAGTTTGGCAGTCTGGGGCGCGGCCTCGCGGATGGCGTCGACGATCTTCGGATAGGCGGCGCAGCGGCAGAGGTTGCCGCTCATATATTCGCGGATGGCGTCGTCGTCGCCGGCATGGCCTTCGTGGACGCAGGCGACGGCCGACATGATCTGGCCAGGCGTGCAATAGCCGCACTGGAAGGCGTCGTGCTTGATGAAGGCCGCCTGCATGGGATGCAGCGCCGCGCTCTGCGACAGGCCCTCGATGGTGGTCACTGGCCGGCCCTGGAGCGAGGCGGCCAGCGTCAGGCAGGCCAGCACGCGGCGGCCGTCCACATGGACAGTGCACGCGCCGCACTGGCCGTGGTCGCAGCCCTTCTTGGAGCCGGTGAGGCCCAGGTGGTCGTGCAGCGCGTCCAGCAGGGTCGTGCGCGGGTCGAGCGAGACCTGATGGTCGCGCCCGTTGATGGAGAGCGTCATGTCCATGTGCGGCTTGGTTCCGGAGGGCGGATGCGGCGGCCCGGGCTTGGCGGCGGCGGTGAGCAAGGGCAGGGCGGCGGCCGCGCCGGCGCCGCCGGTCAGGAAGCCGCGGCGGCTGGAGCCGTGCGAAGGATCGGTGTCGTTCGCCATCCGCGTCCTCTCCTGTCCAAGCCCGGGTTTGAAACCCAGGCGGAAGAGGCCGGTTCCGCTTAGCGGCGGTAGTAGTCCCGATACCAGTCCACGAAGGCGGCGATCCCTGTCTCGACCGGAGTCGAGGGTGCATATCCGAGAGCGGCCTTGGTCTCCTCGACATCAGCCTCGGTGCGGGCCACGTCGCCAGGCTGCATGGGAAGTAGGTTGAGCTGCGCCTTCATACCCAGCTTCTCCTCCAGCACCTGGATGTAACGCATCAGCTCGACACGCTGGCTGTTCCCGAGGTTCAGCACCCGCCAGGGCGCGACGCCGCTGGTGGCTGGATCGGGGTGTTGTGGATCCCAGGCGGGGTTCACCTGGGCCGGCCGGTCGATGGCGGCGATCACGCCGTCGACGATGTCGGCGACATAGGTGAAGTCGCGCTGCATCTTGCCCTCGCCGTAGACGTCGATGGGCCGCCCGGCGAGGATCGCCTGCGTGAACTTGAAGAGCGCCATGTCGGGGCGCCCCCACGGGCCATAGACGGTGAAGAACCGGAAGCCCGTCGAAGGGAAGCCGAACAGGTGCGAATAGCTGTGGGCCATCGCCTCGTTGGCGAGCTTGGTGGCCGCATAGAGGGTGATCGGGTGATTGGCCCCGTTATGGACGTTGAACGGCAGGTTGCCGTTGGCGCCATAGACCGAGCTGGTGGAGGCAAAGACGAGGTGTTTCGGCTGGGTGGCGCGGCAGCCTTCCAGAATGTTCAGGAAACCCACGACATTGGAGTCCACGTAGGTGCGCGGGCTTTCCAGGCTGTAGCGGACGCCGGCCTGGGCGGCGAGGTTGACCACCGCGTCAGGTCTGGTCTCGGCGAACAGGGCGGCGACGCCGTCGCGGTCGTCGAGATCGAGCCTGGCGTGGCGATAGGCCGGGTGTTGTTCGAGGATGGCCAGGCGGGCGGCCTTCAGCGCCGGGTCGTAGTAGGCGTTGAGGTTGTCGAGGCCGACCACCTCTTCGCCGCGCTCCAGCAGGCGACGCGACAGGTGGAAGCCGATGAAGCCGGCCGAACCGGTGACCAAGATCGTCATGTCGTGCCTGGTTTTTGACCCATGTCCCGGGCCGCGAGCCCTGGCTCTGCCACCGACGGCTCACAAGTTCAAATCCGAAGCCCGATCCGCGGGGACGCGCGCCGATTCCTTGGCTAGGCTTTGCGCCTGACATTTCCAGTTCGCGGGGGCGATATGAGGCTTTCCACCCTTCTCGCAGCGGCGGCTGTCGCCGCGGCGCCGGTCGCGGTCCAGGCTCAGGCGCCGGGCAAGACCCTGATCACCCACGAGATCCTGTGGATGATGAAGCGGGTCGGCTCGCCCGTGGTCAGTCCCGACGGCAAGTGGGTGGTGTTTTCGATCACCGAGCCGTCCTACGACCCCGACAAGACGGTGAGCGACCTGTGGCTGGTTCCGGCCGCGGGCGGCGCGCCGCCCAGGCGGCTGACCAACACCAAGGCGGCGGAAAGCGGCGTGGTGTGGTCGCCGGACAGCCGGATGATCGCCTTCACCACCAAGCGCGAGGGCGACGAGGTCGATCAAGTCTATCTGCTGGACGTCATGGGGGGCGGCGAGGCGCGCCGGGTGACCAACCTCTCCACGGCGGCGTCCGACCCGCAGTTCCGGCCGGACGGCCAGGCGATCCTGTTCGAGACCATGGTCTATCCGAACGCACTCGACGACGAGGCCAACAAGAAGGCGATCGCCGCCAAGAAGGCCCGCAAATACAACGTCCGCACCTACGAGCACTTCCCGATTCGCTACTGGAACACCTGGCTGGACGAGCGACAACCAGCCATCGAGGTGCAGTCTCTGGAGCCGGGCTCGAAGGCGAAGGACATCGTCTCGCCGACCAGGCTCGCCCACACGCCAGGTTTCTCCGGACCGGAGGGTGAGACCTCGGTCTCGCTGTCGCCGGTGTGGAGCCCGGACGGCAAGGAGGTGGTGTTCCTGGCCACGGTTGACCGCTGGAACGCGGCCTTCAGCGAGGTGGGCTATCAGCTCTACCGCCTGCCGGCCGACGGCGGCGAGGCGAGGCCGGTGTCTCCGGTGAAGGGCGGCTATCGCGCCGCGCAGTTCAGCGCCGACGGCAAGACGCTCTACTTCACCTACCGGCCGCTCAACGACGAGGTCTACAACCTGTCGCGGCTGGAGAAGGTGGCCTGGCCGGTGGGTGGCGACGCCACGGTGGTCGCCCGGGACTTCGACCGCGAGCCGGAGCGCTATCAGGTCACGCCGGACGGCAAGACCATCTACATCCTGGTTCCGGAGGCCGGGAAGACCAACCTCTACAGCGTGCCCGCGGCGGGCGGAAAGCCAGCCCTGGTGCTGGAGCCGGCGCATGGCGGCTATGGCGCGCTGGCGATCCCGCAGAAAGCGGCCAAGCCGGAGTTGATCGCGACCTACGGCAGCTCGGTGAGTCCCAATGAGATCGTGCGCATCGAGCCGGCGGCCAAGTCGCACGCGAACCTGACCAATGTGGATACGGCGCTGGCGGCCAGCATCGACTGGGCGCCGCCGCAGCACTTCTGGTTCACCAGCAAGGGCGGCCGGCAGATCCACAACATGATCATCCTGCCGCCGAACTTCGATCCGGCGAAGAAGTACCCGCTGCTGGTGTTCATCCATGGCGGCGCGGCCAGCATGAACCCTGACGCGATCAGCCTGCGCTGGGACTACCACCTGCTGACGGCGGGCGGCTACGTGATGCTGATGACCGACTATACGGGCTCGACGGGCTTTGGTGAGAAGTTCGCCCAGGCGATCAAGCTCGACCCCTTGAAGACGCCCGGCCTGGAGATCGACCAGGCGGTGGACGAAGCCTTGAAACGCTATCCGTTCATCGACGGGACCAAGATGTGCGCGGCGGGCGCGAGCTATGGCGGCCACATGGTCAACTGGCTGGAGGCCACCACCACCCGCTACAAATGCCTGGTGAGCCACGCCGGCGAGGTGGACCTGGAGACTCAGTGGGGCATCTCGGACGGGATCTACGGCCGCGAACTCACCAACGGCGGGCCGCCCTGGGAAGGCAATCCCGTCTGGCGCGATCAGAGCCCGATCACTTACGCCAAGAACTGGAAGACCCCGATGCTGCTATCGGTGGGCGAACGGGATTTCCGCGTGCCGATCGGCAATACGCTGGAGAACTGGGCGACCCTGCAGCGGATGAGGGTGCCCAGCCGGCTGCTGGTCTGGCCCGACGCCTGGCACTGGATCCTGAAGCCGGAGGACAGCCGCCACTTCTACGCCGAGGTCGACGCCTGGCTGGCCCACTACCTCAAGGACGGGCCGGCGCCGGGCGAGGCGACCACGGCGAAGTGATCGAGCCGCCGTCTCGGCGGGCGATCCAAATCCACAGCTTTGCGTTAAGGGCGGGTCCGGGCAGAATCGCTGGCCCATGGTATGCAGGCTAGCGTTCAGCCATTAAGAGACTGTTCGAAATTGACCGCTCTGGGCGCTTATTCCGCCCGCTAAGAGGAGCGGTGAGCGGGGCCAGGGAGCGTCAGTATGACCCAAGGTAACGTCTCGGGACTTGAGCCCGCGCCGACGAAACACGCGAAACTGCTGGAATGGGTTCGCGAGATCGCGACGCTGACCGAGCCGGACCGGGTGCGCTGGTGCGACGGATCGGAAGCCGAATGGACCGAGTTGACCGGCGAGCTGGTGCGCGCCGGCACGCTGAAACAGCTCAACCCCGCCAAACGTCCCAATTCGTTCTACGCCGCCTCCGACCCGCGGGACGTCGCGCGGGTGGAGAGCCGGACCTTCATCTGCTCGGAGAAGCCGGAAGACGCCGGCCCGACCAACAACTGGCTTGAGCCCGGCGAGATGCGGGCGGACCTGAAGGATCTGTTCAAGGGCTGCATGAAGGGCCGCACGATGTACGTCGTGCCGTTCTGCATGGGGCCGCTCGGGTCGAAGATCAGCGCGATCGGCGTAGAGATCACGGATTCGGCTTACGTGGCCGTATCCATGAAGATCATGACGCGGATGGGCCGGGCCGCCCTCGACCAACTTGGCGAGGACGGCTTTTTTGTACCGGCCGTGCACTCGGTCGGCGCGCCGCTGGCCAAGGGGCAGGCCGACGTCGCCTGGCCGTGCAACGAGATCAAATACATCGTCCATTTCCCCGAGACCCGGGAGATCTGGTCCTACGGCTCCGGCTATGGTGGCAACGCCCTGCTCGGGAAGAAGTGCTTCGCGCTGCGCATCGCCTCGGTGATGGCCCGCGACGAAGGCTGGTTCGCCGAGCACATGCTGATTCTCAAGCTGACGTCGCCAGAAGGCGAAGTTCGCTATGTGGCGGCCGCGTTCCCCAGCGCCTGCGGCAAGACCAACATGGCCATGCTGCAGCCGACCCTGGCCGGCTGGAAGGCCGAGACCATCGGCGACGACATCTGCTGGATGCGGTTCGGTGACGACGGTCGGCTCTATGCGGCGAACCCGGAAGCCGGCTTCTTCGGCGTGGCGCCCGGCACCGGCGAGCACACCAACAAGAACGCCATCGAGGCGCTGCACGCCAACTGCATCTACACCAACGTAGCCCTGACCGACGACGGCGACGTCTGGTGGGAAGGCCTGACGGCCGAGCCGCCGGCGCACCTGACCGACTGGCGCGGCAACGACTGGACGCCGGAAAGCCTGGAGACCGCGGCTCATCCCAACGCCCGCTTCACCGCGCCGGCCAGCCAGTGCCCGGTAGTGGCCAATGAGTGGGAAGACCCCGCCGGCGTGCCGATTTCGGCGATTCTGTTCGGTGGTCGCCGCGCCAGCGCCGTGCCGCTGGTCAACGAGGCCCGCAGCTGGGCGCATGGCGTCTTCATGGCGTCCACCGTCGCCTCTGAAGGCACGGCGGCCGGCGAGGGCAAGATCGGCGAGCTGCGCCGCGATCCCTTCGCCATGCTGCCGTTCTGCGGCTATCACATGGGCGACTACTTCGGTCATTGGCTGGAGATGGGCGCGACGGCCAAGGATCCGGCGAAGCTGCCGCGGATCTATTTCGTCAACTGGTTCCGCAAGGACGAGCGCGGCAAGTTCGTCTGGCCGGGCTATGGCGAGAACGCGCGGGTCCTGAAGTGGATCGTTGAGCGGCTGGAAGGCCGCGCCGAGGCGGTGGAGACTCCGATCGGCCTGTTGCCGGCGCCGGGAAGCCTGGACGTCTCGGGCCTGGACCTGACCCAGGCGCAGCTCGATCTGTTGCTGACCGTCGACGGAGACGTCTGGCGTCAGGAGGCGGAGCTGATTCCGGCCTTCTTCGAACGCTTCGGCGACCGCCTGCCGGCGGCCCTGCAGGCCGAGCTGGACGGCCTCGTCGCGCGCCTGGGCCAGCCGGCCCGCAAGCCCGCCATGGCGGCGGCGGAGTAGCGCCGGCGTCTTAATCGAACAAGGAACGGCCCGCGGGATCGTCGCGGCCCTTTTCGATTTCAAGAGTCAGGCCGCTCGGCCTCAGGCGTTGGCGACCACCCGAAGGGCCGGCGTCGCGCCGGAGCGCTCGCCGCGGATCTGGGCCACCAACTCGAAGAGCGCGCGTCGTACGCCGTCCACATCGCCGCGATCGGCCAGGACCTCGAGCTCCGCCAGGTGAGCGGTGGAGATGCGCAGGGCGGAGTTGGAGACCACCTCCAGCACCTTGTGGGCGCAGGGGAGCGAGCGTTCGGTCTCGTCCAGCAGGGCCTCGGTGAGCTTTTCGCCGGGGCGCAGACCGGTGATCTCGATCTCGATCTCCTTGCCGGGCGTGCGGCCGGAGAGCGCGATCATCTGGCGGGCGAGGTCCATGATCCGCACCGGCTCACCCATCTCCAGCAGGAACAGCCGCGCATCGCGGCCGTCGCCTTCGGCGCAGGTGGCGGTGGCGTGCAGGACCAGCTGGCTCGCCTCCGGAATGGTCATGAAGAAGCGCTCCATGTCCGGATGGGTCACGGTGACCGGGCCGCCACGCTCGATCTGCGACTTGAAGATCGGCACTACCGAGCCCCCCGAGCCCAGGACGTTGCCGAAGCGCACGGCGGAGAACCGCGTGCCCAGGCCGCCGGACTGCTGGGACTGGATGACGCTCTCGGCTAGGCGCTTGGTGGCGCCCATGACGTTGGTGGGGTCCACGGCCTTGTCGGTGGAGATCAGCACCATCTGGCCGGCGCCGCACGCCTTCGCGGCCTCGGCTACGTTCCAGGTGCCGATGACGTTGGTCAGCACGCCTTCGCAAGGATGCTGCTCGACCATGGAGACATGCTTCAGGGCCGCGGCGTGGAACACCAGGTCCGGGCGCTCGGCGTTGAACGCCTGGGTGACCCGCGCCGAATTGCGCACATCGCAGAGCACGGCCAGGCGCGACATGTGCGGATGGGTCTCCGCCATCTCCCGCTCGATCTCGAAGAGCGAGGTCTCGGAGAAGTCGAGCAGGGTCATGTGGCCGCAACGGAAGGCGGCGACCTGGCGGCAGAGTTCCGCGCCGATGGAGCCGCCCGCGCCGGTGATCAGCACGCGCCGGCCACGGATCAGGTTGCCGATGGCCACGCTGTCGAGCTCGATGGGCTCGCGCGCCAGCAGCTCCTCGATATTGATGTCGCGCATCGGCAGCAGGGTGACGCCGTCGTGCTGGGCCAGTTCGACGATGGAGGGCAGGCGCAGCAGGCGGATGCCGTCGGTCTTCAGCCGGCCAAGCTGGTCGGCGGTGAGCCCCTTCAGGCGGCCCGGCTCCTCGAGAAACAGAATGGAGCGCGGATAGCGGTTCCAGCGGCGCAGGTCGGCCAGCGCTTCGTCGAGGTTTTCCAGGCTTTCGATGACGCAGACGCCGCGCACCTGCTGGCCCACGTCGCGGGAATCGGTTCCGACGATGCCCACCGGCGTATGGGTGCGGTCGTGGCTGCGAGCGATATCGCGCAGATAGCTGTCGGCGAGCGCCGGCGGTCCGATCAGCAGCAGGGATGGCGATTGGGCGACCCGGTCGGTGACGGTCTTCAGCGGAGAGAAGCTGTCGAGCGCATGCTCGTGCAGGGCGCGCCGCAGGATCCGCACGCCCATGGAGCCGACCATCTGGAACATCGGCGCGAGGAACAAGGTGGAGCGCGGCAGGCCGCGGGCCCGGTCGATGACGAAGACCCAGAGCAGAAAGACGCCGACGGTGAGGAGCGCGATGCGCGCCAGCACCATGGCGTCGGGAATGGAGGCGTAGCGCCAAGGCGACAGCTCCCGGCGGAACAGCATGCTGAAGCCGCCGGCCAGGGCCGCGTAGAGCACCACGAGCTGGATCACGCTGAGCGAGGTCGCGCCGGAGACGTCGAGGCCGGGCATCGCCGAGGAGGCGACCAGGAAGGCAAGCGAAAACGCCAGGGCCGCCAGGATCACATCGGCGATGATGGTCTGAGCTCGAAAGGCCATCCGCTCCATGCGCCGCGCTCCGTTAGCTCTGCGAATCGTCAACATAGACCCGAGCGTTCGACCGTCTACCGAAACCCACGCGATGAGGTCTTCCGGTGCGAGATGTTGCAAGGCGCGCACGTTTTATGCGCATCGGCGGAGGCGGCGGACCTTAGAAAGGGCGCGCCCCCGACGCAATTGAAAAGCCGCCGCCCGAGGGCGGCGGCTTCGCAAAAAAAGCGCCTGATCGACTTCGAAAGGGTTAGCTCAGAACAGGACGCCCGTCTCGATCATCGCCCGGGACTGTTCGTCCTTGTTGGCGAACTTGCCGAACTCCAGCCCAGGCGTGCCGGAGTCGATCTTGGTGTAGGAGAACTCGCCGCGGACGAAGTAGGTCTTGAACTGCAGCGTCGGCGTCAGGGTGAACGACCAGGCGTCGCTCTTGGTCCCGTAGAGCAGGCTGACGTCCGAGCCCGACGAGGAGGTGTATTCGACCCGGCCGGCCAGGTTGAACAGGGTGTTGAATTGATACTTGGCCAGCACCGCCGCGCCGAAGGTTGAGGCCGAGCTCGGCAGACCGAAGGCGACGTCCTTGGGCGTGGTCGAGTACTGGAGGTACGGGTTGATCATCCAGTTCCCCTCGGTGTGGGTGTAAAGGATGTTCCAGATGGTCCCATTGTTCTGGGCGACCGGCGTCACGAAGGTCGACCGGGAGGTCTTGTCGAAGTTGCCGGAGGCGGCGACCGCGAGGGTGTCCTTCGGACTCAGGGTGTAGGTCGCCAGGCCCGAGAGCGTCGAGTAGTGCTCGGAGAAGTAGCCGTCGTTGATCGAGACCGAGAGCGCCAGCGGACCTTGGGTGTAGTTGGCCTGGACGCCGCGGCTGATCGCCGGCTCCTGGTTCCACAGCAGGCCGCGTTCGATGTTCAGGTTCTGGAAGCTGAAGGTGTACTCCGCTCCGATCAAGGTCGGCAACTCGCCCACCTCGATGTTGAACGCCGAGTTGGGGACGATCTTGATGTAGGCGACCGGCACGTACCTGTAGGTGGACTCGGTCAGGCGATCGGACGTGGCGATCGGCGCGCCCAAGGAAGGCAGGTCGTAGATCCCCGCCTGGACGTAGAACTGGAAGACGCCGTCGGTCTTCTGGATCTCGAGCTGGGCGTTGCTGATGTCGCCTTTGCGCTTCTGGCTGTCGGAACCGGCGGCGGTCTGGGCCGCGCCAAACGCGCTGAGCTGGCCGCTGACGTAGATCTTACCCAGCGGCCCCCAGTCCATGTTGAGGGGGTCGGCGTTCGACGACAGTGAGGCCGACATGGCCGGCGACGACAGCGCCGTGGGTCCGGCCGGCGCCGCCGCAGGAGCGGCTGCGGCCGCCGGCGGCGTGTCGTCCGCCCGCGCCGCGCCGGCGGCCGCGAGCGCCAGGCCGGCCGCGCCGGTCAGGCATGCGAATTTTCTAGCGTTCATCTCTGATCCCCTTTTCGCCGGCCGCGTTTGTGCAGGGGCGCGCCCCTGCCGACCGTGCGCTCTCATCGTCGCGGCCGGTCCGAGCAGATCAATGTTCGGGGCCCCAGCGCGGCCGTGCTTGACGGCGCTGATCAAAGATGAGGCGGCGGGGCGTAAGGGCGCCATTCGTTTGGGCGCCTTCGTCGTCAAGAAGGCATAAGGACGAAGTGGCGGCCTACCGCGCGACGAGGGCGCTGTAGCCGAGGTGCGAGCCGCCATCGACCAGCAGGGTCTCGCCCGTGACATGGCGCGAAGCCCTGGACGCCAGGAACACCGCCGAGGCGGCGATGTCGTCAGGCGAGGAGGCGACCTTCAGGGGCGTGCCGGCGGCGGCGTTGGCGCGGATGCGGTCGGCGGCGGCGTCGCCCAGGCCCTTGCCGAACCAGGGCGTGTCGATGAAGCCCGGACAGACGGCGTTGACCCGGATCTTCGGCGCCAGCGCGCGGGCCAGCGACAGCGTCATGGTGGTCAGCGCGCCCTTCGACGCCGCGTAGGGCACCGAGGAGCCGATGCCGATGACGCCGGCGATCGAGGCGGTGTTGACCACTGCGCCCGGCTGCGGCGCGGATTCCAGCAAGGCGCGACAGGCCCTGACCATCTGGTAGGCACCCACGACGTTGACGGCATAGAGGTCGAGGAAGTCCTGGCCGGAGACCTTGTCGAGGCCGGCGTGGTTGGCGAACTTCGTCGTGCCGGCGTTGTTGAACAGGGCGTCGATGCGCCCGAAGGGTTCAGCGGCGGCGGCGATCTTGCGGCAGTCCTCGTCGGAGGCGACATCGCCCTGGGCCAGGACGGCCGTCGCGCCCTCAGCTTCCACCAGCCGAGCGGTCTCCCGCGCTTCGTCGGCGGAGCGGGCGTAGTTGATCACCACGGCCTTGGCGCCCTGCCGGGCGGTCTCCACCGCGATCGCGCGGCCCAGGCCCGTCGAGGCGCCGGTCACCACTACCACGAAGTCCTCGAAGCCGCCGCCAGCCATGCCGTCCTCCCGTTGCTTTGCCCGGTGATAGCGGCAAGGCGGCCGGCTGTCTCGGTTGCGGGCGGATGATGCGAGGGATAAAGCCGCCGCCATGGACGAAACTCACCTGACCCAGCTCGGCCGCGAGGTGCGCGCGCCGCAGAGTCCCGACGAGGCTGTGCTGGAACGCGTGCCGAACCCGCAGGCCGACACGCTCTACCTGGCGCGATTCACCGCGCCGGAGTTCACCTCGCTCTGCCCGGTGACCGGCCAGCCGGACTTCGCTCACCTGGTGATCGACTATGCCCCGGGCGACTGGCTGGTCGAATCGAAGTCGCTGAAGCTGTACCTGAGCGCCTTTCGCAATCACGGGGCGTTCCATGAGGATTGCACCGTGGCCATCGGGCGGCGGATTGTCGCGGTGGCCGAGCCGCGATGGCTGAGGATCGGCGGCTATTGGTTCCCGCGCGGCGGCATCCCGATAGATGTCTTCTGGCAAAGCGGCGCCATGCCGGACGGCCTGTGGGTTCCCGAGCAAGGCGTGGCGCCTTATCGCGGGCGTGGCTGACGGCCTGGTTGAGAAATTTGTTTCGACGATCTGCGGTTTCGCCGGGGCGATTACTCGAATTAACGATTTCAAGGCTCAGCTTCGCTTGGCGATTTTCGCCGAATTTCAGATGTCGATTCATGACGACTGGGTGCGAACGATTCTCCTTTGAGGGGAAAATCGCCGGCTGCTCTGCGGGCGCCGGCTTCGGGCTTTCCAGAACCGTTAATCCGGCCTATAACTGCGGAGCCCATCTCTCCTCGGGCGTGTCACCTCAGGCCTGACGGCGTCCCGCGCCGTCAGGCCGTTGTGTTTCTGGGCCAGGGCGTCGCCAGAGTCGGCGTTTCAGCCGAGGTCCTGCCAACGGGTCACCAACGCGGCTGCATCAGGACGTTCCCGCTCCAGCGCCGGCTCTCGCGGCGTGCCCATGAGCAGGAAGCCCGCCACCTGTTCGTCGCCGGACAGGCCAAGGATCGCCTTGGCTTGCGCGTCATAGGCGTACCAATCGGTGATCCAGTTCGCGCCATAGCCCATGGCGAGCGTCGCGTAGAGCAGGGTGGCGCCCACCGCGCCGGCCGAGAGCAACTGCTCCCATTCGGGGATGTTGGCCGGCTTGGGCGCGGAGATCACCGCGACCGCGAGCGGCGGGACCTTCAGCTTGCCGAGCTTGGCCGCCGCGGTCTGGTCGCTCCGATCCAGCGCCAGGGCCTCGAGCCTGGCGGCGAACCGGACCTTCGCCTCGCCCTCCAGGACCACGAAACGCCAGGGCGTGAGCTTGCCGTGATCGGGAACGCGGGTGGCGAGCCGCAGCAGGGTCTCAAGCTCAGCGGCGCTCGGCGCCGGCTCGACGAGGGTGAGCGCCGAGGTCGAGCGACGGGTGGCCAGGAAGGCCAGCACCTCCGGCGCGGCGCGAAGCGGGATCGGTGCGCCAAAGTCCGGAGCGGGCGGCAGGTCGACGGTCAAGGGCGTCTCGCGGTTCATTCAGGAAGCGATAGGGTGCCTCCTTTATGGGTGCGGCGGCGCGCACCGCAAGGCGAGCCCGGAAACCATGGCCCAGAATCCCGCTGGCAGACCCGTCTGGTTACGCCCCCACGGCGCCCCCTGGACGCCCGGGGCCGAGCGCGTGGCGTTCGAGAGCGGCTGGATCATGGTGACCGACCAGATTGCCATCGCCCCGACCGGCCGGCCTGCGCCCTATGGGCTGGTGCGGTTCAAGAACCTGGCCGTGGCGGTGCTGCCGATCCACGACGATGGCACGGTGGTGCTGGTGGGCCAGCACCGGTTCCCGCTGGGCGACTATAGCTGGGAGTTGCCGGAGGGCGGTGCGCCGCTGGATGAGGACCCGCTGGAGGGCGCCAAGCGCGAACTGGCCGAGGAAACCGGTCTGATGGCCGCGCAATGGTGCGAGATCATGCGCACGCAGCTTTCCAACTCGGTGACCGACGAACGGATGGTCGGCTACCTGGCGCTGGGACTATCGGAGGCGCCGATCGCGCATACGGCCGACGACACCGAGGCTATCGCCGTGGCCAGGGTCCCGTTCCGCGAGGCGTTGGACGCCGCGATGGCCGGCCAGCTTCCCGACATGCTGACGGTGGCGATGCTGCTGCGCGGCTACCATATGGCGGTGGAGGGCGCTTTGCCGGGCGCGCTGGCGCGCGCCATGCTAGGATAGGGAGACGCCTCATGGGGCGGGAGGACCAGATGAGTCAGCAACGCCTGGAAGTCGTCGACCCTGGCGCACCGCCCGTCTGGGCGGCGCTGCGCAACGAGGCCGAGGCCGCGGCCCAGAAGGAGGCCGCGCTCGCGAGCCTGCTCGCCGCCGTGATCCTCAACCACAAGACCCTGGGCGGGGCGCTATCGTACCAGTTGGCCCGCAAGCTCGGCGACCAGGAACTGCGCGCCATGAGCATCCGCGAGGTTGCCGAGGAGGCCTACGCCCGCGATTCCGGTCTGGTGGCCGCCGCCGAGGCGGACCTGAAGGCGGTGTTCGAGCGCGACCCGGCCTGCAAGGGCTATGTCCAGCCGTTCCTGTTCTTCAAGGGCTTCCTGTCGCTGCAGACTCAGCGCGTGGCCCATTCGCTGTGGGCCGAGGGCCGCGACACGCTCGCGCTCTATCTTCAGAGCCGGATGAGCGAACTGTTCCAGGTGGACATCCATCCGGCGACCCGCATCGGGCGGGGCGTCTTCATCGATCACGGCACCGGCATCGTCATCGGCGAGACCGCGGTGATCGGCGACGACGTCTCCATGCTGCAAGGCGTGACCCTGGGCGGCACGGGCGCGGAGCGCGGCGACCGGCATCCGAAGATCGGCAAGGGCGTGCTGCTGGGCGCCGGCGCCAAGGTGCTGGGCAACATCAAGATCGGCGACTACGCCAAGGTGGCGTCCGGGTCGGTGGTGCTGAAGGAAGTGCCGCCCGGCTGCACGGCGGCGGGCGTGCCCGCGCGCCTGGTGAATTGCCCAACCTGCGACGAGCCGGCCAAGACGATGGACCAGTCGCTGTCGGAAGCCGCCTACGACTATGTGATCTGAGGTTTTCCGAAGCGCCCGGACCAGCTAGGTTCCCGCCGCCCGGTAAGCCTGAGGAGCATTGGCGTGGACGAAAGAATGATCCGCAAGATCGAGGGCCACCTTCGGGGGACCTTCGCCAATGCCCGCATCACGCTCACGCCGCGTCCAAAGCAGAAGGATTCCGCCGAGGTTTATGTCGGCGAGGAGTTCGTGGGCGTGGTGTTCGAGGACGAGGACGGCGACGGCTCGTTCATGTTTGAGATGGCGATCCTCTCGGAAGACCTACCCTAGTCGGTCGGGCCCTAGCGAATCTGCAGGACCTTCAGGCTGCCGGCCGGCAGCGCGGGAATGGCTTCGTCCGACGAGGGGCCTAGCCAATCGGCCCACTGGGCGCGCGGCAGGATGACGATCTGACGGTTGTGGTAGGGCGCGATGTCCGGGCCAGGCTCCATGGTCAGCATGGTGAAACGCTGATCGCGCACTAGGCCGGCGATGCAGAAGAGCTCGTCCTCGGCGGCGGTGAACAGCCACTTCGATTTCGGCGCCTTCTCGCCGGTGAACTCGTAGAATCCGTCGGCGGGGATCAGGCAGCGGCCGCTCGGGAAGCGCCGGCCGTCGGAACGGAAATTGATCAAGGGGCCGCCGGCGGGTCGGGCGAAGCCCCAGCGCAGCTGCTGCAGTTCCGCGCCGCCTTGCGGGGCGCCGATCAGGATCGGTGCGGGATCGGTGGGCCGGATGGAGTCGCGCGGTTCGAAGTTCGGCGCACCGCCGGCCCAGTGGATCGGGATCGTCAGCTTGCTGAATTCCTCGACGACGCGGTCGAGGGACTGCTTGAAGCGGTATTCGTTGCACATGGGCCGTCAGATAGAACGGCTGGGTCGGCAGCGTCCATGGCGGAACGGGCCGCGGCGGCGGCGCGATGCAGCGCCTCGAGCGCCAGGCCGCAGCGTGCGTCGTTAAGCGCGAGTCCTCGGGTAAGGCAGGATCGTAGTCCCTCGACCGCCCGTTCGGCGTCGGTGAGCGCGCTCAGCAATCGCCCGGCCGCGCGTTGCCGCCACCCGCGCAGATCGGCGAGACGGACCTCGGCGTCGCGCGACAACTCGGCGGGACTGCGCCTGGCGAACGGATCCGGCTCCAGGCCGGACCAGGCGACGCCGCCGTGACGCCGGGCTTCGCGGAGGTGCAACGCCGCGCGGTGGATGTCGGCGTCCTGTTCGGCCCGCAAGAGGCGCTGAAAGTCCGGATCGATATGCATCGTCGAACTGTATCAAAGATACAATACGGCTCCAAAGATTCCGTAGTTTTATTGGCCGTCAGGCCGCGCCGCGAATGATCCGGCGGGCCTGGAAGGGTGGAATGATCGCCGTGATGTGCGCCGCCCAGCGCAATCGGGCGTCCTGCCGCGTGGGTCCGGCGATACTCTCCAGGTCGTAGCGGCCAGCGCGCGAGCCACGAAGCAGGCGCTTGACCAGCACCTCCTCCGTATCGAGTTCGACCACCACCACATGGCCTAGCATGTCGGGGCTGGGCGCGGTCTTTTGGTCCTCGAAATAGATCAGCGCCCCGTCGTCGGCGACGCCGCGCATGGAATGGCCGACCACCAGCAGCGCACGGGCCTGTTCGGTGCCGCCGGGCGGGATCGGCGCGAGGTCGCCCGGCTCCTGTCCCGTGGCGAACAGCACTAGGCCATCGGGGTTCGCGCCGACCCGGCCGATGATCGGCACGAAGCCGGCCTCGGCAGCCGGCAGCATGGCCCCGGCCGCGTCATAGAGCCATTCCGGGCGGACGCCGAACGCCGAGGCGTATTCCTTGGCGCGCCGATAGGAGAAGGGCGCGTTACCGTTCTCGTTGGAGGCGTAGGTGTTGCGGTTCCAGCCGAAGGCGTCGGCCGCCGCGGCGGCGGTGTCGAAGCCCTTGGCGATGCGGGCTTCGCGCAGGCGATGGCGGCGTTCGTCCATAGTGTCGGATCCGCGTCAGATTCTACTGTGGAAAAAATACAGAAAATATTTGAAGTCCATAAGTATCTTTCATACAGTTCGCGTATGAGCACGTCAACGCATGACCCTTTCACCCTGGCGAGCGCCAGCTATGCGGCCCTGAGATACGAGGGCGCGCCGCCCTGGCGGGCCCAGGCG
>DATAUR010000016.1:0-7750 GCA_036268175.1 Phenylobacterium sp.
GTCGTCCACGAGCGCAAGGTCGACGCCCAGGGCCGCGCCTACGCCACCGGCAAGCGGAAGAACGCCATCGCCCGCGTCTGGATCAAGCCCGGCAAGGGCAAGATCACCATCAACGGCCGCGACCAGGAGGTCTATTTCGCCCGCCCGGTGCTGCGCATGATGATCGCCCAGCCGATGGAGCTTTCCGACCGCGCCGGCCAGTTCGACGTGATCGTTTCGGTGCAGGGCTCGGGCCTTTCCGGCCAGGCCGGCGCCATCCGCCACGGCATCTCCAAGGCTTTGACCTACTACGAGCCAGAACTGCGCCATGTGCTGAAGCCGCACGGCCTGCTCACCCGCGACAGCCGCGTGGTGGAGCGGAAAAAGTACGGCAAGGCCAAGGCCCGCCGCAGCTTCCAGTTCTCGAAGCGCTAGACCTCGCGCGGATACACCCCGTGTTTGCAGAGGGCGCTTCGGGAAACCGGAGCGCCCTTTCTCTTTGTCTGGATCACACCGCTATGGCCCACACAGTCTTCATCGATGGCGAAGCCGGCACCACGGGCCTGCAGATCCGCGAGCGCCTGGCCGGCCGCGCCGACCTGGAGGTGCTGTCCATCGACCCGGCGCGGCGCAAGGACGCCGACGCCCGCGCCGAGCTGCTGAACGCCGCCGACGCGGTGGTGCTCTGCCTGCCCGACGACGCGGCGCGGGAAGCGGTGTCGCTGATCCAGTCCAACAGCGTGCGCGTGGTTGACGCCTCCACCGCCCACCGGGTGGCGCCGGGCTGGGCCTATGGCTTCGCCGAGATGGATCCCAGCCAGCGCGCGGCCATCGCCGGCTCAACCCGGGTGGCCAACCCCGGCTGCTATCCCACCGGCTTCATCGGCCTGGTGCGACCGCTGACCGCCGCGGGCCTGATCCCGCCGGTCTTTCCGCTGACCGTCAACGCCGTCTCCGGCTATTCCGGCGGCGGCAAGGGGCTGATCGCGGAGTTTGAAGCGCCGGCGCCGGCGGGCACGAACGATGCGTTGCGTGTCTACGGCCTGAACCTCGCGCACAAGCACCTGCCGGAGATGCAACGGCACGCCGGCCTCGATCATGCGCCGGTGTTCGCGCCGGCCGTGGGCCGTTTCGCCCAGGGGATGATCGTCGAGGTCCCGGTCCAGCTCTGGGCGCTGCCGGGCAAGCCCACGCCGCAGGACCTGCACGTGGCCCTGGAGGCCTATTACATGGGCGAGCGGTTCGTGGAGGTCGCGAGCGGCGCGGAGTGCGCCGAACTTCAGAAGACCCGCGCCGGCGCCGGCGGTTATGTCCAGGCGCTCGACCCCGAGGCGCTGAACGGCACCAACCGCATGAAGCTGTTCGTGTTCGGCAATGCGGACGGCAGCCAGGCGCGGCTGGTGGCGCTGCTGGACAACCTGGGCAAGGGCGCGTCCGGCGCGGCGGTGCAGAACCTCAACCTGATGCTGGGCCTGGAGGAGGGCGCGGGGCTTTGATCTCGCGCCCGGCGACGGCGGCGGACGCCCCGGCGCTCGGGACCTTGCACATCGCGGCGATGCGGACGCTCACCTTCCTGCCGCAACTTCACACCGTTGAGGAGGCCATCGCCTGGGTGGCCGGCGAGGTCCTGCCAAAACAGATGGTCCGGGTCGCCGAAGTGGGCGGAGCGCCTGCCGGCTACATCGTCTTCTCGGACGACTGGATCGACCAGCTCTACGTGCATCCCGACAGCCACGGCCAGGGCGTCGGCTCGGCGCTCCTGGCCGGCGTCATGGCCGACGGCCGTCGCCGCAAGCTCTGGACCTTCCAGCAGAACCTTCGGGCGCGGCGGTTCTATGAGTCGCGGGGCGTCGTGCTGCTCGAACTCACCGACGGCTCCGGCAACGAGGAGAAGGCGCCGGACGCGCTTTACCAATGGCGGCCGACAGCCGGGGCGTGACAGGGTCGAACGTGACAGGCCTGAAATCGATCAGGACTTGTAACTTTCCCCCGCGGCGCCACGTAATCGGGATCATGAGCACTCAGACCTTTTCACCCCTCTCGCGGCGCGGCTTCCTCATGGCCACGGCGCTCGCCGCCGCCGCGCCCAGCGTGGCCCTCGCCGCCGACCCCTACGCGGCTTCGCCGTTTCGCAAGATCAGCGACGCCGACTGGGCCAAGCGCCTGCCGCATGCCTCCTATGAGGTGCTGCGCCACGAAGACACCGAGCCGGCGGGCAGCGACCCGACGATGCTGAACGAGCACCGCAAGGGGACCTTCGCCTGCCTTGGCTGCGGCCTGCCGATCTTCAAGTCGGAGTGGAAGTTCGAGAGCGGCACCGGCTGGCCGAGCTTCTACACCTACATTCCAGGCACGCTGCTTACCAAGACGGACCTCGCCATCGGGGTCCCGCGCACCGAGTATCACTGCGCCCAGTGCCTGGGGCACCACGGCCACGTGTTCAACGACGGGCCCAAGCCCACGGGCCTGCGCTACTGCAACAACGGGGTGGCGCTGAAGTTCATCCCTGCCTAAAGACCTTGGCCCGCCTAGATCCGCTTGGGCTTGGAGGCCTTCGCGGGCTTCGAGGGCGCGTCGGTCGGTTCGCCGTCCTGCTGATGGATGCTGCCCGAGCCTGAGACATTGCTCTCCAGCCGCGCCGGATGGTTGAGCAGGGTCACCTCGCCGGAGCCGGAGATGTCGACATTGACCGAGCCCGTGGGGCTGAGCGTCGCCTGGCCGGAGCCGGCGATGGTCACGTCGGCGTCGGCGACCTTCAGGTCTGTCAGGTCGCTGGCGCCCGATCCGGCGACCGAGAGCTCCACGCGCTGGGCTTCGCCCTTGGCGGTGACGTCGGAACTGCCGGAGACGTCGAGGGCGAGCTTGTCCTGCTTGTAGCCGTCGATGGAGAGCGCGCCGCTGCCGTTCAGGTCGAAGCGGGTCACGCCAGGCGCGGTCATGACGATGGTCAGGTCGCCCCAATGCATGCCGTGGCGGTTGAAGCGGATGTGGCCGCCGTCCACCTCGACGGCGGAGACCTCGCGTTCCGGACCGGTGATGGTCAGCTTCCCGGGGCCGGGCGCCTGGGTGTAGCGGATGTCGGCCGGCACATCGACGTCGAGGGTGTCGCCGCCGCTCCAGGCGACGTCACGGCTCGTTTGAGCGCCGGCGTCGTGGCTCCAGCCGTAGCCCCAGCGCCGCGAGCCCCAGTCATCGCTGCTCCAGCCCCAGTGGCCGTCACCGTCGACCCACCGGTTCCAGACCCCGTCGGTGAGGATGTCTGGGCCGCCAATGGCGACGGCGGCGGACAGGCTGGCGATCGAGACCAGGAAGCCGGTCACGGCGATCATCACGAGCACGCGGATCATTGCAGGCCTCCGGAGACTTGCGGTTCAAGGGCCGGCTTGAGCAGCCGGTAGTGAAGACGCCCGTACCAGACCAGCGCGTTGACCAAGCCCGTGGTGACGATGGCCAGCACCGCGCCGCCCGAGGCCGCCCCGGCCATCAGGCCGATGCCGGCGAGGATGGCGGCGGTCGTGCCGCCGGGCAGGCCCATGAAAGGTCCGGCCGCGAACACCACCCCGCCGGCGAAGAATACCGCCACCGCGGCGACCCCCAGGCCGAAGATCGCGCTGCCGACGCCCATCAGGACTGGCAGCAGGATCAGGATGTCCAGCGCGCCCAGGCCCAGCACGGCGAACACCGCCGAGGCGCCGGCCGAGGCGCTGCGCTCCGTTTCCCAGCGCCGCAGGCCGGCCTCCGCGCGCAGTTCGCGGGCCAGGCGTCCGGGGTCGCCTAGCGCCGCGGCCACGTCGGCCTCGCTGCGACCGGCGGCGGCGCCTTCGTTGAAGTGCACATTGTAGTCCGCGACGATGTCGGCCACGGCGGTCGGCGGCAGGCCGCGAAGGCCCTCCAACAACCGAGCCATGAACGCCTGACGGGTCATTTCACCCCTCCAAGGATGGTTTCCACCGCCCCGGAGAAGGAACTCCAGGCGGATTTCTGGGCGGCGAAGCTCGCCTTTCCGGCTTCCGTCAGCCGGTAGTATTTGCGCGACGGGCCGGCCGGGCTCTCGACTAGGTAGGTCTCGACGAGACGGTCGGTCTGCAGCCGGCGCATCAGGGGATAGATCGTGCCTTCGCCCATGCCGATGGACTCGGAGAGCTGGCTGGCGATCTCATAGGCGTAGCTGTCGTGCTGCGAGAGGAGGGCGAGCACGCAAAGCTCAAGCGCCCCCTTCTTCAGTTGGATCTCGATGGCTTCCGGCACGTCGGCGCCTCCTTGCGAGTCCAGAACCTATGGCAAGGTATTGGGCGATGCAAGGTAGCTGGCATTAAACCTTAGTAACCTTGTGACGCTTGCTAGGAGCGCACCTTCACATAGGTCCCGGGGGCGTCGCCGAGCGGCTTCAGCTGGCCCTTGGCCGGGTCGCGGGCGGGGACCTGGCCGCCCGACTTGGCCTTCAGCCATTCGATCCAGTGCGGCCACCAGGAGCCGGGCGTCTCGACGGCGCCGGCCTGCCATTCCTCCAGCGTCGCGGGGAGCGCGGGGTTGGTCCAGTGCTGGTACTTGTGAGCGACGGGCGCGTTGATCACGCCGGCGATGTGGCCGGAGCCTGAGAGGGTGAAGTTGACCGGCCCGCCGAACAGCTTGGCGCCCCGGTAGACCGAGCGGGCGGGCGCGATGTGGTCCTCCTTCGAGGACTGCACGTAGATCGGCGTCTTCACCTTCCCAAGGTCGAGCTGCACGTTGTCGAGCACCAACTCGCCCTTCGCCAGCGCGTTCTCGCCATAGAACTTGCGCAGATAGTACATGTGCAGGGTCTTGGGCATCCGCGTCTGGTCGGAGTTCCAGAACAACAGGTCGAAGGGCTTCGGCTCCTTGCCCAGGAGATAGTTGTTCACGAAGAACGACCAGATCAGGTCGTTGGCCCGCAGCGAATTGAAGGTGTCGGCCATGGACTGGCCGGAGAGCACGCCGCCGCCGGCGTCCATCTTCTGCTCCAGGTCGGCCAGCCAGTCGGGGTTGGTGAACAGCAAGAGGTCGCCGGCCTCGGAGAAGTCCTGCTGGGCGGCGAAGAAGGTGGCCGAGGCGACGCGCTTGTCGCCCCTGGCCGCCATGTGGGCGAGCGTCGAGGAGAGCAGGGTGCCGCCGATGCAATAGCCGACGGTGTTGACCTGTGAGACGCCGCACTGGTCCATCGCCGCCTGCGTCCCGGCGTAGATGCCGTCGCGCATGTAGTCCTCGAAGGTGCGACCGGCGAGCCCGGGCGTCGGGTTCACCCACGACGCCACGAACACCGTGATCCCCTGGGCGGAGAGCCAGCGGATCATCGAGTTCTCGGGCCGCAAGTCCAGGATGTAGAACTTGTTGATCCAGGGCGGGAAGATCACCAGCGGGATCTCGCAGACGCTCTCCGTCGTCGGAGAAAACTGTAGCAGCTCGATGATTTCGTTGCGGAACACCACCTTGCCGGGCGCGGTGGCGACGTTCTCGCCGATCTTGAACATCTCGTAGTCGGTCTGGGCGATGGAGAGCTGGCCGCCGCCGCGCTCAAGGTCGGCGGCGAAGTTCTCCATGCCGCGCACCAGGCTCTCGCCGCCGGTGGCCATCACCTCGCGCAGGGCCGCGGGGTTGGAGGCCAGGAAGTTGGAGGGCGAGAAGGCGTCGGTGAGCATCTTCATGAAGAACTCGACGCGCCGTTTGGTCATCGGGTCGACGTCGTCCACCTCGGCGACCAGGCCGTTCATCCAGTTGGCGGTGAGCAGGTAGGACTGCTTGATCGCGTCGAACACCGGATTTTCCGCCCAGCTCGGATCGGTGAAGCGCTTGTCGCCGCGGGCCGGCTCGGCGACGGGCGCCGGCGCCTCTCCGCCCATCCGCCGGGCGGTCGCCTGCCAAAGGTCGAGATAGCGCGAGAAGAGGTCGGCCTGGGCGCGCATCACCCGATCCGGCTGGGCGGCGAGGCGGCCCATCACCTCGGTCAGCGCCGGGGCCACGTGGAATGGGTCGGGGGACAGCGCCGCGGGGCGGTCGGCCTGGCGCAGCGCCATCTCGGCGATCGCGCCCTGGGCGGTCAGCGCGGCGCGGGCGAGGTTCATGGAGAGCTTTTCCACCACCGCGCGCTGCTCGGAGGTGAGGGTGGCGAGGTCGAGGCCGGGCATGTTGGCGGCGGCGAAGGTGGCGGTCGCTTCGGCTGTGGGGGCCGGGCGCGGCGGCGGCGCGGACAGCGGCTCCGGCTTACCCTTGCCGTTGGCCTTCTGAGGCTTGGCGGCCTTGGCCTCGGCCTTCGAAAGCTGGGCCTTGGCGGCCTTGGCGGCCTTGTCGCCGCCTTTGCCCGCGCCCTTGGTCTTGGGCGTCTTCCCGGCCTTGTTCGACGAGGTTCGCTCGCTCATCGGATTGTCCTCTCGGCGGCGAAAGCGCGCGCGGCCCTTTCGCCTGTCTCGATCATCGCATAAGACCGGACCGGAAAATGACGAGCCGGTCGAGCCCTTTTGTGAACGCCTGCCGCAGCGGAACCGCTGCTCGCGTGGCCGTGAGTCTCGGCGCCTGCGCCCTGCTTTCGGCCTGTATTCACCCGTTCCGCGACGCCAAGGTCGATCCGCGTTCGCCGATCGCGCCTGAGGTCGCCAAGACCGTGCGGCCAGGCGCACCCTTCCCGACCTTCGTGAACTTTCCTAAGGCCCCCAGCGATGTGAGGCCGCACAAGCAGTATGGCAAGGCCGCCGCGCAGGTGGAGTTGGAGGGTGCGGCCCTGGTCGCGGCTACCGCCGACGCCACCTGGACGCTCGGCGACACCGCGGCCTTCGCCGCAAAGGCGCAGGCCGACGCCGGGCCCGAGTTGCCGCCGAACCAACCCGGCGACACCGAGGCCTTCGCCAAGGACCAGAAGGCGCGAGCTACACCGCCTCCGCCGGTCAAGAGATAGGGCCCCGCGGAGGCTGAAAATTCATCGAACCATGGCTTGGCTGACTCCCGCCCGGAGTCTATCCATGCCCGCCTTCACCTCCGAAGAGCGCCGCCCGGGCATTTGGGCGGCAAAAAGACCTTCGACATGACCCCCGATTTCCATCGCATCCGCCGCCTCCCGCCCTACGTCCTCGAGGAGGTCAACCGCATCAAGGCGCGCCTGCGCGCGCAGGGCACCGACATCATCGACTTCGGCATGGGCAATCCCGACATGCCGACGCCCAAGCACATCGTCGACAAGCTGGTCGAGACCGCCCGTGACCCCAAGGCCGGCCGCTATTCCGCGTCGAAGGGCATCGTGGGTCTGCGCCGCGCCATGGCCGGCTACTACGACCGGCGCTTCGGCGTGAAGCTCGACCCCGACAGCGAGGTGATCGCCACCCTGGGATCGAAGGAGGGCTTCGCGAACCTCGCCCAGGCGCTGACCGCGCCCGGCGACGTGATCGTCTGCCCAAACCCCGCCTATCCGATCCACGCCTACGGCTTCATCATGGCCGGCGGGGTGATCCGCCACGTGCCGGCGCTCTCGCCCGAGGACTATCTGGCGGGCGTCAGCCGGGCGGTGAAGCATTCGGCGCCGCCGCCGACCGTGCTGATCCTCAGCTATCCCTCGAACCCCACGGCGCAGTGCGTCGATCTGGAATTCTACAAAGACGCTATCGCGCTCGCCAAAAAGCACGAGATGCTGGTGATCAGCGACATCGCCTATTCGGAGATCTACTTCGACGACAACCCGCCGCCCTCGGTGCTGCAGGTGGAGGGCGCCAAGGACATCGCCGTCGAGGTCAATTCGCTGTCGAAGACCTACGCCATGGCCGGCTGG